>NZ_JBHVJX010000011.1:0-251039 GCF_042798755.1 Streptomyces sp. NPDC057743 | reverse complement strand
GCCACCGACTGTGCCTCGCGGGTGAAGCGGGCCTTGGACACCGGGTCCTCGGCGAGGTCGGCGCGCAGCAGCTTCACGGCGACGGTGCGGCCCAGACGCACGTCCTCGGCGGCGAACACCTCCGCCATGCCACCTCGGCCGAGCCGGCGCGTCAGGCGGTAGCGCCCGTCGCCGACCAGCCCGCCATTGCCCCACATCTCCGGTGCATCGGGGACATGCGAGCCGGTGGCGTCAGGATCGGACGGCCCCTCGGGGCGCTGCGTCGGTGCCATCGGTCCTCGCC
This sequence comes from Streptomyces sp. NPDC057743, assembly GCF_042798755.1. Classification (NCBI taxonomy): domain Bacteria; kingdom Bacillati; phylum Actinomycetota; class Actinomycetes; order Kitasatosporales; family Streptomycetaceae; genus Streptomyces; species Streptomyces sp. NPDC057743. The sequence continues at coordinate 250,756 of NZ_JBHVJX010000011.1, read as the reverse complement.
GTCGAATCGATCCGCATTACAGCGGTAAGGTCTCGGTCTTCGCTAGAGCACGCTACAGGTTCCGCGGCACCCACCGGTCCGTCGTGGACCGGCCATCAAACCTTCCGGATGCCAGGTGTGGCAAGTTCACCAGAGGTCACCGGAACCCCGAAACCCCCCGTATCCGTGTCCGGATCTTGCACATCTGGTCACGGAACGGGCACACAGCTTGACGTGTCCGCGGCCTGGGGCAGACTTGGCTGCGGAATTCTAGATTTCGATCGCTAGACACAGGGCCTTGTGCTCAGGGGGAAGCGGAACGATGAGCCAGGACGGCGCTCAAGGCCAATTCGGGGGCCGTTCGGTCGGCGGTGGACGTTACCAGCTTCGTGATCTTCTCGGTGCCGGCGGCATGGCCTCCGTGCACCTCGCCTACGACAGCGTGCTGGACCGCGAGGTCGCGATCAAGACCCTGCACACCGAGCTCGGCCGCGAGCAGGCGTTCCGCGAGCGCTTCCGCCGCGAGGCGCAGTCAGTGGCGAAGCTCACGCACACCAACATCGTCTCGGTCTTCGACTCCGGCGAGGACGAGCTCGACGGCGGCATGGTGCCGTACATCATCATGGAGTACGTCTCCGGCCAGCCGCTGCGCTCGGCGCTCGACGCCGACATCGCCCAGCACGGCGCGATGCCGACCGAAAAGGCGCTGAAGGTCACCGCCGACGTGCTCGCCGCGCTGGAGGCCAGCCACGAGATGGGCCTGGTCCACCGGGACATCAAGCCGGGCAACGTCATGATGACCAAGCGCAACGTCGTCAAGGTCATGGACTTCGGCATCGCCCGCGCCATGCAGTCCGGCGTCACGTCGATGACGCAGACCGGCATGGTCGTCGGCACCCCGCAGTACCTCTCGCCCGAGCAGGCCCTGGGCCGCGGCGTGGACGCCCGCTCCGACCTGTACTCGGTCGGCATCATGCTCTTCGAGCTGCTGACCGGCCAGCTCCCGTTCGACGCGGACTCGCCGCTGGCCATCGCCTACGCGCACGTCCAGGAAGAGCCGCCGGTCCCGTCGAGCATCAACCGCTCGCTGCCGCCGGCGGTGGACGCGCTGGTGGCCCGGGCCCTGAAGAAGAACCCCAACGAACGGTTCCCCACGGCCGAGGCGATGCGGGACGAGTGCCTGCGGATCGCCGGGTCCGGGCAGTCCGGGGCCACGCCGCTGATCATCAGCGAGGGGCCGCGGGCCCGCACCAGCGGCGCCTCGGTCTCCTCCGCGGTGTTCCCCACCGCCTCCGGCAACCCGCAGGCGCCGGTGCCGCCCAACGTCCAGCAGCCGTACCAGCCGACGCAGCCGGCCTTCGGCCCGTCGACGCCGCCGCCGGCGAACAACGCCTACCCCACGCCCGCCCCGGGCCCGGCCCCGACGCCGGCGCCGTTCGCCAACGCCGGCTTCCAGGCCCCGCCCCCGCCGTTCCCCGGCCCGCCCACGCCCCCGGTGGCGAACGGGATGCCGCCGGCGCGCCCGCGGAAGAACAACAGCCCGGTGATCATCGTGGCGGCGGTGGTCGGCGTGATCGTGGTGACCGCGATAGCCGTCGGCATCGGTCTGAGCGCCGGCTCCGACGGCGGCAGCGGCGGCACCACCGACAACCCGACGCCGGGGTACTCCTACTCCTCGCCCACGTCGAGCGTCCGCCCCGAGGACAAGACGGCGACGGTCCAGACGTCCGAGTGCACCAACCCGACGCCGAGCTACAGCGAGAAGGGCAAGGTGCTCTTCCCCAACTTCAAGTTCAAGAACCTGGAGTCGGTCAAGCAGTGCATCGAGGCCGCCGGCTGGAAGTACAAGGTGGTCAGGGAGGAGAACGACGGTATCTGGGGGAAGAACACCGTCACCGACCAGACCCCGGCCGCCGTCAGCTGGTGGAACCCGCGCAGCCACGACACCATCCAGCTGACCATCTCGACCGGTCGCAGCAACTGACGGCAGCGACCCCCTGACAACGGAAAGGGGCCGGCACGCGGGATGCGTGCCGGCCCCTCGGCCGTTTCGGGCGCTGCGGTCAGAGGTACGGGCCCGAGCGGGCGCTGCCCGTACCGGGCTGCTCCGGGTGCCCCTCCACGGGGGTGCCGGGCGGCAGCGCGCGGCGCATCTGCTCAAGCTGGGCGCGGGCGGCCATCTGCTGGGCGAAGAGCGCGGTCTGGATGCCGTGGAAGAGGCCCTCCAGCCAGCCGACCAACTGTGCCTGGGCGATGCGCAGTTCGGCGTCGGTGGGCACCGACTCATCGGTGAAGGGCAGGGAGAGCCGCTCCAACTCCTCCACCAGCTCGGGCGCCAGCCCGTCCTCCAGCTCCTTGACCGAGCTGGCGTGGATCTCCTTCAGGCGCACCCGGCTCGCCTCGTCGAGGGGAGCCGCCTTCACCTCTTCCAGCAGCTGCTTGATCATGCTGCCGATGCGCATGACCTTCGCAGGCTGCTCGACCATGTCCGTCACCGGAATCTCACGGGGTTCCTCGTCCCCGTCCCCGCCACCGGAGCCGGCGCTGCCGAGCGCCATGCCGTCCGGGCCGACGACCAGGACGTGCTGGTTCTCCTGCGACCGTTCGTTCATCGGCATATCCATGCCGCCATTCTCTCGTACGACGGGTCGGAACAGTGGCGCCCTTGGCAGAAGGTGATCCACCCGTCTTCGGAAGGTGCCATGCGCCTCGGACGGAACGCCGGCCTGCACACGGGCACACGGGACTTTTGCCGCGCCGCTTCACCCGACACCGCGGGCTCCGGACTCCGGGCTCCGGACTCCGGACTCCGGGCCCCACCGTTTCACGTGAAACGAGGGCTCAACGGCGCCGCAGCCGAAGTCCCAGGAACGCGAGCCCCAGGCCCGTGAGCGTCATCCCCGCCCCCAACGGCAGGACCCGTTCGACCCGGCTTCCCGGGGCGTCGAGGGTGTAGGGGCTGGCTCCCGGTTCCGGGCCGGCCTCGGTGCGATCCGGCTCGGGTGCGGGTGAGGGCGCCCGCCGGTGCTGGGCCGGAGCAGGGGCGTCGGCGAGGTCGCGGGGGCTCGCGGTGGACGGCCGGGTCGCCTCATCCGCGGCCTGACCGGAGTCCGACGGAGCCGAGGGCTCGTCGTCGTGCCGCGTCGGAGCCGGCCGGCTGGGCGCATGCCGGACCGGGGCGGAAGCGGAGGCGCTGGGCGGGGCGGACGGCTCGGCGGCGTCCGCGTCCGCGAAGTCGTCCGCGGCGTGCTCGCCGGCGTCCGGCGCCGGGTCCGGACGCCAGGGGAAGTGCGGGCCGAAGAAGTGGTGCGGGTGGTGGTGCCGCGGCCCGCGGGCGAACGGCCCGCCGGGGTGGTGCGGAAAGCCCGGCAGCGGGCCGGAGAGCCCGAGGAGGTTGTCCGGCAGGTCCCGGAAGTCGTCGACGCCGGGGAGGTCCGGCAACCGTTCCGGCGCGTCGGGGTACTGCTCCCCCAGGCGATCCCCGGCCATCGGGGGATCCGCCGCGAAATCGTCCAGCGGCTCATCGGGGCGGGCGGCCGGGGTGGCGTGGAGATCGGCGGCCACCGCAGGGCCGGCGATCATGGAGACGGGCAGCGCGGTGGCGACCACCAGCAGACTTGAGGCAATGCGCGTACGGAACCCTGGAGCGACCACGGTGCCCCTCCCGTGCCGAGCCGTCGAGTGACGTGCCCAGCGTCACACAGCGGTTCGACCGCGGCATCTCGGGCAGGTCGGCCGAGTGACCTGCCGGCACGGGGAGGGGCGGGGCAGTCAGCGGCCCCTGAGGCGGCGGGCGGGGCGGCTCAGACCGTCAGGATGACCTTGCCGATGTGGCCGCTGGCGTCCAGGACGCGGTGTGCCTCGGCAGCCTGGGCCATCGGCAGGGTCCGGTCCACGATCGGGCGGACCTGGCCGTTGCCGATCAGCGGCCAGACGTGCTCCCGGACGGCCGCGACGATGGCCGCCTTCTCGCTCACCGGACGGGCCCGCAGGCCGGTGCCGGTGATCGCGGCGCGCTTGGAGATCAGCGCGGCGAGATTGAGCTCGGCCTTCACGCCGCCCTGGAGCCCGATGATCGCCAGCCGGCCGGCGACCGCCAGCGCCTTGACGTTCCGCTGGAGGTACTTGGCGCCGATGATGTCGAGGATGACGTCCGCGCCCTTGCCGTCGGTGGCCTTGCGGATCTCCTGGACGAAGTCCTGCTCGCGGTAGTCGATGAGGATGTCGGCGCCCAACTCGGCGCAGCGGGCCAGCTTTTCGGGGCCGCCCGCGGTGACCGCGACCCGGGCGCCGACCGCCTTGGCCAACTGGATCGCCATCGTGCCGATGCCGCTCGCGCCGCCGTGCACCAGCAGCGTCTCGCCGGGCCGCAGGTGCGCGATCATGAAGACGTTCGACCAGACCGTGCAGGCGACTTCGGGGAGCGAGGCGGCCGTGACGAGGTCGACGCCGGGCGGCAACGGCATCACCTGGCCGGCCGGGACGGCGACCTTCTCGGCGTAGCCGCCGCCGGAGAGCAGCGCGCACACCTCGTCGCCGACGGCCCAGCCGTGCACACCGGGGCCGACCGCCGCGATCCGCCCCGAGCACTCCAGGCCGGGGTAGGGGGAGGCGCCGGGCGGCGGGTCGTAGAAGCCCTGACGCTGGAGCAGGTCGGCGCGGTTCACGGCGCTGGCCGCGACCTCGATCAGGACCTCGCCCTCGGCGGGCTGCGGATCGGGCACTTCGGCCCAGACGAGGGCTTCGGGGCCACCGGGCTCGGGGATGGTGATCGCTCGCATGGGCGCGAGGCTACTCGCCGTCCGGCCACGGGGCGAAAGGGCGGGTGCGGGTACGTTCTTCCCCATAGCCCCCCGGGATACGACGCGCGCCCGCCTCGCCGACGCTCCGTCAGTCGTCTGCCGGGCGCATCGGGGAGACCCCGGTGCCGGGCAACGTCGGCTTGGCGGACGGCTTTCCGGGGAGGTCGGGCTCCTCCGCCGACGCGGCGCGGACGATGGTGATCAGCCGGTCCGCGGTCTGCAACGGGCTCGCCTTCGGGTCGTCGTAGCCCAGCAGCCGGTGGCCGCGCAGCACCGAGACGACCAGGTCGTCGGTCTCCCGAACGGACTTGCCGACCTCAGACTTGACCACCGGTCGCTCCACCAGGTCCAGCCCGCTGCCCTGTTGGATCAGGTCCTCCATGACGACGCCCGCGCTGGGGCTGTGCACCGACAGTCCCAGCAGCCGGCCGGCGGCGCTGGCCGAGGTGATCACCGCGTCGGCGCCGGACTGGCGCAGCAGGGGCGCGTTCTCCTCCTCCCGCACGGCGGCGACGATGGTGGCGCGCTTGTTGAGCTGACGTGCGGTCAACGAGACCAGGACGGCGGTGTCATCGCGCTGGGTGGCGATGACCACCTGGTGCGCGCGCTGGATCTCGGCCCGCAACAGCACGTCACTGCGGGTCGCATCGCCGACCACCCCCGCGAACCCCTCGGCCACCGCGGACTCGACCACCTTGCTGCTGGGGTCGACGATGACGATCCGCTCCCGGGGCAGTCCGGTGGCACACAGGGTCTGCACGGCGGACCGCCCCTTGGTCCCGAAGCCGACGATGACGGTGTGGTCGCGCAAGGCGTTTCTCCAGCGTTTCAATTGCCATTGCTCGCGGGTGCGTTCGGTCAGCACCTCCAGCGTGGTGCCGACGAGGATGATCAGGAACAGCACGCGGAGCGGGGTCACCAGCAGGATGTTCAGCAGCCGGGCGCTGGCGCTGTACGGGACGATGTCGCCGTATCCCGTGGTGGAGAGCGTGACGGTGGCGTAGTAGAAGCAGTCGAGCAGGTCGAGGGGGCCGCCGGCGTTGTCGTGGTACCCGTCGCGGTCGATCCAGACGATGAAGACCGTGGCGACGAGGACCAGCAGGGCCATCAGCAGCCGGCGGGCGACCTGTCGTATCGGGGCCTTCGGGGCGCGGCGGGGCAGCAGCACCCGGTGGGAGCGGTCCTGGGGGATCTCGCGCGCCGCGGCGTCGTGGGACGGGAGCTTCACGCGGTGCCTCCGGCGGGGGCTGCGGGGTCGTACGAGGTGCCCGAGGTCGGCGAGTTCGCCGACCAGCCGGCGGGCCAGGGGAGTTCGAGGAGTTCCACCTCGGTGCCGCGCTCCGCGCCGCCCGGCGGGATGACCGCCAGCGCGTCGGCGGCGGCGATCCCGCGCAGCATGGCGGGCCCGTGGAAGTGCAGCGGCGCGGCCGTGGACCCGTGCCGGGCGTCGTCGCGGTAGGCGACCGGGACGAGCCGGGTGTCGCGCGGGTGTCCCTGGACGGCGGTGGCCAGCGGCAGGCGGCAGGGCGCGGCGGGGCCGCGGGCGGCGAGCGCCCGGAGCAGCGGTTCGGCGAGGGTGAGCAGGCCGGAGACCGCGGCCAGCGGGTTGCCGGGGAGGCCGACGAGGTGTCGGCGCGGGGCGAGGCGGGCCAGCAGCATGGGGTGGCCGGGCCGCACCGCCACGCCGTCCACCAGCAGTTCCGCGCCGAGCCTGCGGAGGGTGGGGTGCACATGGTCGACCGGGCCGGACGCGGTGCCACCGGTGGTGACGATCAGGTCGGCGGTGGAGGCGGCGAGGGCGTCGTGCAGCGCGTCGGCGTCGTCGCCGAGGTGTTGAGGGGCCGCCGCCTCGGTGCCCAGCGCCCGCAGCCAGGGCACCAGCATCGGGCCGAGCGCATCGCGGATCCGGCCGCCCTCGGGCAGTCCGCCGCGCAGCAGTTCGTCGCCGAGGACGAGCACCTCGACGCGGGGCCGGGGGTGGACGGACAGCTCGTCGTAGCCGGCCGCGGCGGCCAGGCCGAGGACGGCGGGGGTCACCGGCGTGCCGGCGGGCAGCAGGTGGTCGCCGGACCGGCACTCCTGGCCGCGCGGGCGGATGTCCTGGCCCGGGGGCACCGGTCGCGGCGCATACAACCGGGCCCGGCCGTCGGAGAGTTCGAGGACCTCGCCGTGTTCGCTGCGCAGCACCGCGGTGGCGCCGGCCGGGATGCGGGCGCCGGTGGCGATGGGGACCGCATGGCCGTCGGGGAGCGCCATGGCGGTGGCGTGGCCGGCGAGGAGGCCGGCGCCCGGGCCCCTCCCGGCGTCGTCGGCCGGAGCGTCGACGCGCCACGGGCCGGGGCCGGCGACCGCCCAGCCGTCCATCGCCGAGGTGTCGAACGACGGCAGGTCGGTGAGGGCGGTGAGGGGGGCGGCGAGCGTGCGGCCGAGCGCGTCGGCGAGGTCGGCCGTCCCGGGTGCGGGCGGTCGGCACACGGCGCGTTCGGCGCGCTCCCGGGCCGCGGGCCAGGGCGTAGGGGGGTGGTCGGAGGGCCGCTTGCCGGGGTGGAGCGGGGTGGCCGCGGACGGCGCGGGGTGCTCCGCCTCGCGCGGACCGGTGGGGCGGGCCGGGTCGGTGTCGCCGGCGGAGGAACCGGGCGTCCGGTCGGCGGGGTCGAACCGCTGGTGGGCCACCGCGGTGTCGTTGGCCAGCGCGAGCGCGTCGGCGAACTCGTCGCTGTACTCCCGTCCGGTCATTCCGCGGGCTTCGCTTCGTCACCGGGGGCGCCGGCCGCCCGCGCCGCCCGGGCCTCCTCGGCCGCGGCCTCGGCGGCCCAGCGGTCGGCCAGCGCGGCGGCCCGCCGCGCCAGTTCCGCCACGTCGCCGCCCTGCCGGCCCGCCGCGTATCCGACCAGGAAGGTCGTCAGCGGCGCGGCCGGGCGGGCCACGCCGTGCGCCGCGTCCCGCGCGAGGTCGAGGAGTGCCGCGGTGTCGACATCGAGGTCGATGCCGAGTTCGGCCTTGACTGCCGTGATCCATTCGTCCAACACGTGTCCATGCTCCCTGATCCGGGCACGTGCCGTACCGATGTCCTCCCAGGTGTCGCAGTCGAAGGACGCGGCATAGGCAGTGTCCGGGACGCGGGCGAGCGCCAGTGAGGACAGCAGGGGGCGCAGCGGCAGGCCGCCGAGGGTGCCGTCGTGGGCGGCGCGCAGCCGGTCCAGCGCGCGGCGCAGCGGGGCCGAGCGGTAGGCGGCGACCAGCGGCTGGTCCCGTCCCTCCGCGTCGCGCAGCAGCGCGCCGTCGCGGTGCGAAGTGCCGTCGCCGGCCGCCGCGTTGAGGAGGTCGTGCACGGTCGACGGCGTCAGGAACGGCAGGTCGGCGGAGAGGACCAGCACCGTGGGGGCGGTGGTGCGGCGCAGTCCGGCGTCCAGTGCGGCGAGCGGGCCGCCGCCCGGTGGGTCTTCGAGGGCCTGGACCACCGGGCGGGCGGTCGGGCGCGCGGGGCCGACGACGACGGTGGTCGCGGCGTCGGGGCAGGCGGCCAGGACCCGGTCCAGGAGGGCCCGGCCGCCGACCGGGAGGGCGGGCTTGTCCGCCCCGCCGAGCCGCCGGGCCGCGCCGCCGGCCAGCACGATCGCGTCATAGTCGGTGTCGTCGCTCACCCCTTGAGTATTGCCGGGACGGCGGGCTCGTACCGCCGTCCCGACGCCCGACGGTCACAGCGAGCGCAGCAGCAGCGCGGGGCGCTCCACGCAGTCGGCGACCTGGCGCAGGAAGCCGCCGGCGGTGCCGCCGTCGCACACCCGGTGGTCGAAGGTGAACGAGAGCTGGACCACCTGCCGCACCGCCAACTCGCCCTCGTGCACCCAGGGTTTGGCGGCTATCCGGCCGACGCCGAGCATCGCCGCCTCCGGGTGGTTGAGGATGGGGGTGGAGCCGTCGACGCCGAAGACGCCGTAGTTGTTCAGCGTGAACGTGCCGTGCGAGAGCTCGGCGGGGGACAGCTTCCCGGCGCGGGCGGCCTCGGTGAGCCGGGCTATCTCGGCGGAGAGCTGCTCGGCCGTGCGCTCCTGGGCGTCCCGCACCACCGGCACCACCAGGCCGCGGTCGGTCTGGGCGGCGAAGCCCAGGTGAACAGCGGGGAGCCGGACGATCTCCTGGGCGGCGGTGTCGACGGTGGCGTTGAGCTCCGGATAGCGGGCGAGCGCGGCGGTGCAGATGCGGGCCAGCAGTGCCAGCAGCGACACCTTGGGGGCGCCCGGGACGTTCATCGCGGCGCGGGCGGCGAGGAGTTCGGTGGCATCGGCGTCCACCCAGCAGGTGGCGTCCGGGATCTCGCGGCGGCTGCGGCTGAACTTCTCGGCCGCGGCGCCGCGCATCCCCTTGAGCGGGATCCGCTCCTCCCCGGGGGCCGGGGTCGCCGCCGCGGTACCCGTGGGACGGGCGGGGCCGGCCGTGACGCTCTCCCGTTCGGCCAGCGTCCGGATCGCGGACTCCACGTCCGTACGGAGGATCAGGCCGTCCCGGCCGGTGCCCCGGATAGTGCGCAGATCCAGGCCGTGCTCCCGGGCGATGCGGCGCACCAGCGGCGAAATGACCGCCGTGGTGCGGGCGTTGTCGTCCTGGGCCGCGCGGGAGGGGCCCTCCAGGGTGGCGAGCGCGGGTGCGGCCGGCGGCGCCGCGGGGGCCTTGGGGCCCCCGGGCAGGATCCGGCGCCGCCGGCCCGCGGACTCGCTCGTCCCGTAGCCGACCAGGACGTTTCCCGAACCGGAGTCCGCCGTCGCGGCGCTCTCCGTCTCGGGCACCGGCGACGCCGACGGCTGCGGGGCGGCGGCCTGGCCGCCGGCGGTGCCGTTCCCTGCGAGGTCGTCCGGTGCCGCGCCGACCGCGACCGTCACCAGGGGCGCCCCCACGGGGACTTCGGCCCCCGCCTCGCCGAAGCGGGCGGTGACCACCCCGCCGTACGGGCACGGCACCTCGACCATCGCCTTGGCGGTCTCGACCTCCACCACCGGCTGATCGACGGCGACCACCTCGCCGACCTCGACCAACCACTGCACGATCACCGCTTCGGTCAGGCCCTCCCCCAGGTCGGGCAGGGTGAACTCGCGTACCACGGCCATCACGCACCACGCCCTTCGGTCCACCGCGACTCCCACTGGAGGCGGGCGACGGTATCCAGGATCCGGTCCACTCCCGGGAGGTGGTGCCGCTCCAACATGGGCGGCGGATAGGGGATGTCGAAGCCGGCGACGCGCAGCACCGGCGCCTCCAGGTAGTGGAAACAGCGCTCGGTGATCCGGGCGGCGATCTCGCCGCCGGGGCCGCCGAAGCCGTTGGACTCGTGCACGACCACGGCCCGCCCGGTGCGCCGCACGGACTCGCACACCGTGTCGTCGTCGAACGGCACCAGCGTGCGCAGATCGAGGACCTCCAGGTCCCAGCCCTCGGCGCGGGCGGCCTCGGCGGCCTCCAGACAGACGGGCAGCGACGGGCCGTAGGTGAGGAGGGTGGCGCTGCTGCCGCGGCGGCGGATCTCGGCGCGGCCTATCGGGGCCACCGGCGTGGGCGCGTCCGGCGACCAGTCGGCCTTGCTCCAGTACAGGCGCTTGGGTTCGAGGAAGACCACCGGGTCGTCGGAGGCGATGGCGGCGCGCAGCAGCCCGTAGGCGTCCTCGACGGTCGCGGGGGTGACCACCTGGAGGCCGGGGGTGGCGAGGTAGTACGCCTCGGAGGAGTCGCTGTGGTGCTCGACGCCGCCGATGCCGCCGCCGTAGGGGATGCGGATGGTCAGCGGCATGGCGACCGCGCCGCGGGTGCGGTTGCGCATCTTGGCGACGTGGCTGACCAGTTGCTCGAACGCCGGGTAGGCGAAGGCGTCGAACTGCATCTCCACGACCGGCCGCAGCCCGTACATCGCCATGCCGACGGCGGTGCCCAGGATGCCGGCCTCGGCGAGGGGGGTGTCGCTGCACCGGTCCTCGCCAAACTCCTGGGACAGGCCGTCGGTGACCCGGAAGACGCCGCCCAGGGCGCCGACGTCCTCGCCCATCACATGGACGGCGGGGTCCTCGGCCATGGCGTCGCGCAGCGCGCGGGTGAGCGCCTGGGCCATGGTGGCCGGCTTGCGCGCGGTCGGTGCGGCGGTGGTCGTCATGGCCTGGCCTCCTGGGCGGGCGTCGCGGCGCCGGCGGCGGTCTCGGGGTGTCCTTCGGCCTCGGCGTCCAACTCGGCGCGCAACTGGGCGGCCTGCTCCCGCAGTTGACCGGTCTGCCGGGTGAAGACGTGGTCGAAGAGGTCCATCGGGTCCAGCGGCGCATCGGCGTGCATCCGCTCCCGGAGGGCGGCGGCGAGCTGCTCGGCGTCGTCCCGGGTGGCGGTGGCGAACTCCTCGGTGAGCAGGCCGCGTTCGGTCAGCGCGCGCTCCAGGAGGGCTATCGGGTCGTGCGCCCGCCAGGTCTCGACCTCGGAGTCGGTGCGGTAACGGGTGGCGTCGTCGGCGTTGGTGTGGGCTTCGAGGCGATAGGTGACGGCCTCGATGAGGGTGGGGCCGCCGCCCTCGCGGGCCCGGCGGACCGCTTCGGTGAGGACCTCGTGGAGCGCGGGGGCGTCGTTGCCGTCCACCAGGCGGCCGGGCATGCCGTAGCCGACCGCCTTGTGGGCGAGGGACGGGGCGGCGGTCTGCTTGGCCAGCGGCACGGAGATCGCGAAGCCGTTGTTCTGCACCAGGAAGACGACCGGGGCCTGCCAGACGGCGGCGAAGTTCAGCGCCTCGTGGAAGTCGCCCTCGCTTGTGCCGCCGTCGCCGACCAGCGCCAGCGCGACCACCTCGTCGCCCTTGAGGCGGGCGGCGTGCGCCAGGCCCACGGCGTGCGGGAGTTGGGTGGCCAGCGGGGTGCACAGGGGGGCGATGCGGTGCTCGTGCGGGTCGTAACCGGTGTGCCAATCGCCCCGTAGGAGGGTCAGTGCCTGCACGGGATCGAGGCCGCGGGCGACGGCGGCGAGGGTGTCGCGATAGCTGGGGAAAAGCCAGTCCCGCTCCTCCAGGGCGAGGGCCGCGGCGACCTGGCAGGCTTCCTGGCCCGTGGACGAGGGGTAGACCGCCAGGCGGCCCTGTCGGGTCAGGGCGGTGGCCTGGGTGTTGTACCGGCGGCCGCGCACCAGCTCGACGTAGAGCCGCTTCAGCAGGTGCGGATCGAGCCGGGCGGCGGCGTCCGTGCCCAGGAGGCGGTAGGGCTCGGGGTCGGGCAGAAGCGGCGCGGGATCGACGCGCGGACGCCAGGCGGGCGGCGGGCCGGTCGGGCCACTGGTGTGCCTGCTGCTGCCGGGCTGCTCAAGGACCGTCATGACGGGCACCTCCTCGTCATCGAAGGGGTGGCGCGATGCGCCTCACGGGCGGGCTGGGCTGCCTCCCCACGGTGCCTGGGGAGGTCGGGCATGGCGCAAGTGTCGGGCGGGTGAGCCCTTCCCTACCGATTGTTCGGTCGCTGATGCATTTTGGCTACAGGCGGGTTCAGCCTGTGGACAAACGGTTCTCCACAGCTTCTGATGAAGGCAGGGAGTCCACAAAGGGGAGGCGGGACGACATGCCGGACGAACAGATGGTCAATCCGGGCGGACAATCCCCCGCGGCCCCCGTCCCCCCGCCTCCGGCCGCCCGCCCCCTCGACACCATCGACCGCGCCATCCTCCGGCTGCTGCGGACCGACGGCCGGGCCTCGATACGCTCCGTCGCCGAGCAGGTGCACGTCTCCCGGGCAAACGCCTACGCACGGATCAACCGGCTGCTCGACGACGGCGTCATCCGCGGCTTCAGCGCCCTCGTCGACCAGGAAAGGGCAGGCCAGGGCGCCTCCGCCTACATCACGTTGAAGATCGTGCAGAACTCCTGGCGGACCGTGCGCCGGCAACTCACCGCGCTGCCCGGGGCCGCCCACATCGCGCTGGTCAGCGGCGACTTCGACGTGCTGCTCCTGGTGCACACCAAGGACAACCGTGAGCTGCGCGAACTGGTCCTGACCCGGATCCAGTCCATACCGGAGGTGCTGAGCACCCGCACGCTGCTGGTCTTCGAGGAGACGGATCTGGGGCTGGAGGGGGAGGGGTGAGGTGGGGGTGGGGGTGGGGTGGTGGGGGCTTTGGGCTCGGCGGGGCCGGGGCTTTCCCCCGCCCCCTCCCCCCTCTCCCCCTTCGGGGGAGGGGGCGGGGGTGGGTTCGTGGGTGGGAGGGGGAGGCCGCCGCCGCGCAACTCCCCACCCCACAGCCCCTCCTGAGCACCCCCGCCCCGCAGACCTCCCCAGCCGCTCAGACCTTCCGCAACCCCGCGAACGCCGTCTGCACCACGGCCTCCGCGACCTCGTCGCGGCTCGCGGCGCCGCCCCGCCCCGGCCGGTACCACTCCACGATCGAATTGATCATGCCGAAGAGCAGACGGGTGGCCAGCCGGACGTCCAGGTCGTCCCGGAGGTCCCCTTCGGCAGCGGCCTCCTTGAGCAGTTCCGCGACCCGGTTGTCGAACTCGCGGCGCCGCTCCATGGCCCACCGCTCGGTGTCGGTGTTCCCGCGCACCCGCAACAGCAGCGTCACATAGGGCAGTTCGTCCATCAGCACCTCGGCTTCCCGCCGGGTGACGTATTCCAGCCGCTCGATCGCCCGCCCCTCCTGGGCGCCCGGTTCCGCCAGCACGCCGAACAGCCCGTCCAGGGCGCGGCTTATCGCGCGGCGGAGCAACTCTTCCTTGCTGCGCACATGGTGGTAGATCGAGGACTTGGAGATGCCGGCCGCTTTGGAGAGGTGCTCCATGGACGTGCCGTCGTAGCCGCGCTCGATGAACACCTCGACGGAGACCGCGAGCAGCGAATCGGGCGTGTAGGCGTCGCGCTTGGCCATGGTCATGATTAGAGCACCAATTCCTAGAGGTCCGCACGGCGCCGCAGCGCCCAGGACGGTACGTAACGTCCCCCGGCATTCTGGCCGTGCAGGGAGTCCAGCACCCCACAGACCCAGGGGGCACCGAGTCGATCGGCCCATTCCATGGGGCCGCCGGGGTAGTTCACCCCGAGCCGCATCGCCGTGTCGATGTCCTCGGGGGTGGCGACGCCTCGGGCGGCGGCGTCCACGGCGAAGTCGATGACCATCGCGACGGTCCGGGCGACGATCATGCCGGGGACGTCGTCGATCACGCTGACCCGTTTACCGAGCGCCTGGAAGAGGCCCGCCGCCTCGGCGAGATCCGCCGCGGAGGCGCGCGCCGAGGGGGCGAGGGCGACCCGGGTCGCGGCCCGGTAGTCGAGCGAGAGGTCGAAGCGGATGATCGCGCCCTGGCCCCGGGCCGTGGCCGGCGAGCCGTTGGTCAGCGCCAGCCGGGCCCCGCCGGGCAGCCGGAGGAAGCCCTCGGGCTCCCCTGGGGCGCGACCGTCGGTGACCTCGATGCCGGCCTCCTCGATCAGCTCGCGCAACACCGCTGCGGGGCCGGGGAGTTGGCCGTGCACGGCTACCGAGGAGGGGGCCGGTCCGGGCCCGGCGGTGCTCGGCTCGGGCCGGCTGGCGCCCTCGGCGTAGTCGAACCAGCCGCGTCCCGTCTTGCGGCCGTGCAGACCGGACTCCACCAGGCGGCGCTGCGCCAGGGAGGGCGCGAACTTCGGGTCCTGGAAGAAGGCGGTCCACACCGAGTGGGTGACCGCTTCGTTCACGTCCTGCCCGATGAGGTCGGTGAGTTCGAAGGGGCCCATCCGGAAGCCGCTGCCCTCGCGCAGGACGGCGTCGATGGTGGCGGGGTCGGCCGCCCGCTCCTCGTAGGCGCGCAGGGCCTCGGCGTAGAAGGGGCGGGCGACGCGGTTGACGATGAAGCCGGGGGTGTCGGCGCAGCGAACGGGGGTCTTGCCCCAGGCCGCGGCGGTGTCGTGGGCGGTGACCGCGGCGGCCTCGTCGGTGGCGAAGCCGCTGACGATCTCGACCAGGGGGAGCAGCGGCGCGGGGTTGAAGAAGTGCATGCCCACGCAGCGCCCCGGATGCCGGAGGCCGCCGGCGACCGCGGTCACGGACAGCGAGGAGGTGTTGGTGGCCAACAGGCAGTCCGCCCGGACGACGTCCTCCAGGGCGCGGAACAGCTCTTGTTTGGCGGGGAGTTGCTCCAGGATCGCCTCGACTACCAGTGCGGCGTCGGCGAGTTCGGCGAGGTCCTCGGCGGGGGAGAGGCGGGCACCGGCGGCGTCCCGCTCGGCCGCCAGGATCCGGCCTTTCTCCACCAGCCGATCCAGCCGCCGGGCGATGGCCGCGGCGGCCTGCCCGGCACGGCCCGGGGCGCTGTCATAGAGCAGTACGCGGTGCCCGGCGACCAGCGCCACCTGCGCGATTCCCTGCCCCATGGTGCCGGTGCCCACCACTGCCACGGTGGTGCCCGTGCCGATAGCCGTCATCGCAGCCGATCCTCCCCGAGCGAGTTTTCCACAGGTTGGCCGGGCCCCCTTGCCCCGACCGATCGTTCGGTTACTCTAACTCCGTTGCCACGTGACTCCCAGTCCCCATCCACTTTCCGCGCAGTCGACGAGGAGTTGGTCATCGATGACCGCCGAAATGACCGCACCGCAGTTGATCGAGAAGCACCGCCCGACCCTCGACAAGGCGCTGGAAGCCATCCGCACCCGCGCGTACTGGTCCCCGCACCCCGAGCACCCCAAGGCTTACGGGGAGAGTGGTGCCCAGGACGGTCTGGCCGCCTTCGAGGCGCTGCGCGGCTCCCGTTTCGCACTCGACCAGCCCGGCACGGACGACTGGGCGGGCGAGGAAGTCTCGCCCTACGGGCCGGAGTTGGGCATCAGCTATCCGCACCCGGACGTCTCGGTGCTGCTGCCGGCCATGCAGGCCGCGATTCCGGTGTGGCGGGACGCCGGGCCAGAGGCGCGCGCCGCGGTCTGTCTGGAGATCCTGGCCCGGATCAGCGCCCGCACCCACGAGTTCGCCCAGGCGGTGATGCACACCAGCGGCCAGGCGTTCATGATGGCGTTCCAGGCCGGCGGGCCGCACGCCCAGGACCGCGGCCTGGAGGCGGTGGCATACGCCTACGAGGAGCAGACCCGCACCCCGGGGAAGGCGTCCTGGACCAAGCCGCAGGGCAAGCGGGACCCGTTGGAGCTGACCAAGACCTTCACGGCCGTGCCGCGCGGCGTGGCCCTGGTGATCGGCTGCAACACCTTCCCGACGTGGAACGGCTACCCCGGCCTCTTCGCCTCGCTGGCCACCGGCAATCCGGTCCTGGTCAAGCCGCATCCGCGGGCCGTGCTGCCGCTGGCGTTGACGGTCCAGGTGGCCCGGGAGGTGCTCACCGAGGCCGGCTTCCCGGCCGACCTGGTGTGCCTGGCGGTGGACAAGCCGGGCGAGGGCCTGGCCAAGACGCTGGCGGTCCGCCCCGAGGTCCGGATCATCGACTACACCGGCTCGACCGCCTTCGGCGACTGGCTGGAGGCCAACGCCCGCCAGGCGCAGGTCTATACGGAGAAGGCCGGCGTCAACACCGTGGTCATCGAGTCCACGGACAACTACAAGGGCATGCTCAGCAACCTCGCCTTCTCGCTGTCGCTCTACAGCGGCCAGATGTGCACCACTCCGCAGAACCTGCTGATCCCCCGGGACGGCATCGCCACCGACGCGGGCCCGAAGACGTACGACGAGGTCGTCAGCGATCTGGCGGGCGCGGTCAGCGGTCTGCTGGGGGACGACGCGCGGGCCAATGCGCTGCTCGGGGCGATCGTCAATCCGCAGGTCAAGGAGCGGATCGAGGAGGCGGCCGGGCTCGGTGAAGTGGCGCTGGCCTCCCGGGCGGTGGAAAACCCGGAGTTCCCCGGGGCCACGGTCCGGACGCCGGTGATCGTCAAGCAGGACGGCGCCAAGCCGGACGCCGAGGCGGCGTATCTGTCGGAGTGCTTCGGCCCGGTGTCCTTCGCGGTGGCGGTCGACTCCGCGGCCGACGCGGTGGCGCTGCTGCGCCGCACGATCCGGGAGAAGGGCGCCATGACGGTCGGCGCGTACACCACCTCGGCCGAGGTGGCGCGGCTGGTCGAGGACGCCTGCCTGGAGGAGTGCGCCCAACTGTCGCTGAATCTGACCGGCGGGGTGTATGTGAACCAGACCGCGGCGTTCTCCGACTTCCACGGCTCGGGCGGCAACCCGGCGGCCAACGCGGCGCTGTGCGACGGCGCGTTCGTGGCGCAGCGCTTCCGGACGGTGGAGGTGCGACGGGAGGCGTGAGATCGGGGGCCCGGACGACGGTCCGGGCCCATATCCCCGTCGTCAGATCCGGGCCCCGTCTTCCCGTCGCCCGGCCGGAGAAATCCCGGCCGGGCGGAGGGTCAGAGGTCCTGGATCCGTGCGTGCCGCGCGATCCAGGAGTGCATCGCGATGGCCGCCGCCGCACCGGCGTTGATGGAGCGGGTCGAGCCGAACTGGGCAATCGAGCAGACCCGGGAGGCATGCGCGCGGGCCTCCTCGGTCAGCCCCGGCCCCTCCTGCCCGAAGAGCAGCACGCAGCGGCGCGGCAGGACGGTGGTCTCCAGCGGCACCGAGCCGGGGAGGTTGTCGATCCCGATGATCGGCAGCTCCTCGGCGGCGGCCCACGCGGTCAGCGACTCGGTGTCCGGGTGGTGGCGGACGTGCTGGTAGCGGTCGGTGACCATGGCGCCGCGACGGTTCCAGCGGCGCTGCCCGACGATGTGGATCTCCTTGGCCAGGAAGGCGTTGGCGGTCCGGACGACCGAGCCGATGTTGAAGTCGTGGCTCCAGTTCTCGACGGCCACGTGGAAGTCGTGGCGGCGGGTGTCGAGGTCGGCGACGATCGCCTCCCGCGTCCAGTAGCGGTAGCGGTCGACGACGTTGCGGCGGTCGCCGTGGGCGAGCAGCTCGGGGTCGTAACGGTCGCCCTGTGGCCAGGGCTGCGGGTGCGGCCCGACGCCGATCTTGGGCGCGTACCCCTCGTCGTACTGGAGGGGCTCGGCGGGGGCGGTTTTCTCGCTGCTCACCCCACGAGCGTATGGCCATCGCCGCCGGAACGAGCAGCGGCCTTTGGCCCACCGCCGTCCGGCGCCGCGCCCGGCCCCGGCCCGCCGGTGCGCGGGAACAGCCGTCCACGCAGGCGGGAGAGCCGGCCGCCGAGCCAGGTCAGGAAGTTGGTCGGCAGGAAGACGGCATCGGCGGTGATCATCGCCAGGGAGAAGAACGGCAGGCCCAGCAGGAACGCGATCGAGAGGTGTTCGCAGATCATCACGACCAACAGCGCGTTCTTCAGGCGCCGGTTGGCGAGGGTGAACGGGAAGGCGACCTGGACGATCACCGTCCCGTAGGTGATGAGCATGACCATCAGGCCGTTGCTGCCCAGCATCTGGGACAGTCCCGGCCAGGGGGAGAAGTAGTCCAGGTGCATCGGGTAGAAGACGGCGGTGCCGTCCTGCCAGCGCGAGCCCTGGATCTTGTACCAGCCGGCGGTTGCGTAGACCAGGCAGACCTCGACCATGATCACCAACAGGGCGGCGTTGTGCGCCAGTTTGGCGAGGGTGTCGAGGACGATCCGGGGCTCCCCGGGGGCGTACCGCCGCACCGCCCACCACAGGCCGTGCGCCGCCCACAACCCCCACAGGGCCAGGCTCCAGCCGAAGTGCGGGAACGGGCCGTGTCCGAACCAGGTGAGCCCGGGGGCGCCGGTCAGTTGGGCCGCGGCGAGGGCGAGACCGAGGGCCGCCCACAAGGCGATGCCGGTCAGATCGCGGGGCGCGGTCCCGGTTTCCCCCGCGAGGGCCGCCGTCTTCCGGGCGCGGCGGGCGTCCAGCGACCACACCTGTCCACAGCGGGTCAGCACGAGGTACATCGACATCAGGTGGATGACGTTGTCGCCGCCGTCCCCGATGAAGACGCTGCGGTTTTGCAGCGAGAGCACGCCCACCATGAACAGCACCGACATGGTGCGGGTGCGCCAGCCGAGCATGAGCAGCGCGCTGGCCACGATGGCGAGCAGGTAGACGCACTCGAACCAGCCGCGGCCGTCGGACCACAGCAGGACGGAGAAGCCGTGGTTGCTGTTGAGCAACTGCCGCGCCATGCCGAAGTCCCACGGGCCGCCGGGACCGTAGAGCTGCCCCCGGTACGGCCATTCCCGCAGCAGGAACAGCAGCCAGGTGCCGGCGAAGCCGATGCGGATGACGGCGCTCTGGTACGGGGCCCGGGCCCGGTCGGTGACCCAGGCGAAGCCGCGGCCGATGACGCGCTCAATGCGGGTCTCCTGGTAGGCGGGGGCTCCTTCGGGGGCGGCGGAGGCCGGTGGGGCGGTGTGCGGCTGCTGCGGCGTCGGTGACGTCACTTGTTGGTCGCCCCCTCGGGAAGGTCGTTCGCGGTGATCTGCCACCAGGGCAGCACGCGGTAGACGGGCTTGTCGCTGATCTTCTCGGCGCTCCACGGGGGCGGGAGGACGGCGGTGGTGCGCGAGCGGAGCTGGACCTGCTCGATCCGGTCGCCGCCCTTGGTCCACTCACCGGACATCCGGAGCATCACGATCCGTCGGAGGTAGCGCGCGAACATCTCGCCGCGCTCGCCGGTGGGGCGGTTCTGCGCGTCGAGGGTGCCGGAGAGCAGCTCCCAGCCGCGGCGCAGCTGGTTCTGCTGGGTGTGGCTGGGCAGCGGGTTGTGAAGGATGGCCTGCCCGTCGCGGGCGCTGAGATCGGTCCAGCCGGTGGACCGCGCCGCGCCGTCCCGGCCGCGCAACTGGGCGCGGACCTGGACGTCGACGTTCTGCTGGAGGGGGTTGGGGGCGAACAGCTTCCAGTTCTGCTCGTACTCGGGATAGACGTAGTCGCTGATCAGGCCGGACTGCTGCTTGCTGAGCGTGTTCGCCGGCGCGACGTGCAGGAACATCATCCCGAGGTGGATCAGGACGGCGACCGCGATACCGCTGGCCGCCGTGCCTATGACGATCCGCGAGGGCAGCGACAGCGCGGCCAGTGGCCGCGATTCGTCCCCGTATGACTGCATTCCCGCCCCGTTCCCCGTTCTCGTACGGTCGACCCCGCCCCGGAACGGTACCTAGCCGGCCGCCCCCGGCACACCCTCACTCGGTTATCCACAAGCTGCTTGACACCCGCGTCCCGCCCACTCACCATTGAACCGAACGATCGGTCGGTCGGGAGGAGGGGGCACCACATGACGACGATCGCGCCGGAGGACACGGGCCAAGAAGCCCTGTTCGACGCCACCATCGCCGCGGACGAGCGGATCGAACCACGGGACTGGATGCCGGACGACTACCGCGCCTCACTGGTGCGCCAGATCGCCCAGCACGCCCACTCCGAGATCATCGGGATGCAGCCAGAGGCCAACTGGATCACCAGGGCCCCGTCCCTGCGCCGCAAGGCGATCCTGATGGCCAAGGTGCAGGACGAAGCCGGCCACGGCCTGTATCTCTACAGCGCCGCCGAGACCCTCGGCACCAGCCGCGACGAGCTCCTCGACAAGCTCCACAGCGGTCGCCAGAAGTACTCCTCGATCTTCAACTACCCCACCCTGACCTGGGCCGACGTCGGCGCCATCGGCTGGCTCGTGGACGGCGCCGCGATCACCAACCAGGTCCCGCTGTGCCGCTGCTCCTACGGCCCCTACGCCCGCGCCATGGTCCGCGTCTGCAAGGAGGAGTCCTTCCACCAGCGCCAGGGGTACGAGCTCCTGCTCGCCCTCAGCCGCGGCACCGAGGCCCAGCACGCCATGGCTCAGGACGCCGTCGACCGCTGGTGGTGGCCCTCCCTGATGATGTTCGGCCCGCCCGACGACGAGTCCGCGCACTCCGCGCAGTCGATGGCCTGGAAGATCAAGCGGCACTCCAACGACGAGCTGCGCCAGCGCTTCGTGGACATCTGCGTCCCCCAGGCCGAGGCCCTCGGCCTGACCCTCCCCGACCCCGACCTCCGGTGGAACGAGGAACGGCAGCACTGGGACTTCGGCCCCATCGACTGGTCCGAGTTCCGCGCGGTCCTCAAGGGCAACGGCCCCTGCAACGAACAACGGATAGACCGCCGTCGCCGCGCCCACGAGGACGGCGCCTGGGTCCGCGAGGCCGCCGCCGCACACGCCGCCAAGCACGCCACCCGCACGCCCCGCACCGGCACCCACCAGGAAGAGGCGGCCCGATGACGACACCACGCCCCGCCGAGGCCCCGGCCGACGCCGCCACCGGCCCCGCCGACTGGCCGCTGTGGGAGGTCTTCGTCCGCAGCCGCCGCGGCCTGTCGCACACCCACGCCGGCAGCCTGCACGCCCCCGACGCCGCACTGGCCCTGCGCAACGCCCGCGATCTCTACACCCGCCGCTCCGAGGGCGTCTCCATCTGGGTCGTCCCCTCCGCCCAGATCACCGCCTCCTCCCCGGACGAGAAGGACGCCTTCTTCGAACCGGCCGGCGACAAGCCCTACCGCCACCCCACCTTCTACGAGATCCCGGAGGGGGTGCACCACCTGTGACGCCGCTCACCGCCACCCCCGCCCTCCCCCTCGGGGACGACGCGCTGGTCCTCGCCCATCGCCTCGGCGAATGGGCCGGCAACGCCCCCGTCCTGGAAGAGGAAGTGGCCCTCGCCAACATCGCCCTGGACCTCCTCGGCCAGGCCCGGGTCCTGCTCTCCCTCGTCGGCGACGAGGACGAGCTGGCCTACCTCCGCGAGGAACGCCAGTTCCGCAACCTTCAACTCGTCGAGCAGCCCAACGGCGACTTCGCCCACACCATCGCCCGCCAGCTGTATTTCTCCACCTACCAAGAGCTGCTCTATGGCCATCTGGCCACCACCGACGGCGAGTTGGCACCGCTCGCCGCCAAGGCCGTCAAGGAGACCGCCTACCACCGCGACCACGCCACCCAGTGGACCCTGCGCCTCGGCGACGGCACCGAGGAGAGCCACGCCCGGATGCAGGCCGCCCTGACCGCCCTCTGGCGGTACACCGGCGAACTCTTCGCCCCCGTCGAGGGGTTGGAGGACATCCCCTGGCAGCCGCTCCGCGACGAGTGGACCGCCCGCATCACCGGCACCCTGGAGCGCGCCACCCTCGCCGTCCCCGAGGGCCCCCAGCACGGCGGCTGGGCCGCCGGCGCCGGGCGCCAGGGACTGCACACCGAGCCCTTCGGCCGGATGCTCGCCGAAATGCAGCACCTCCACCGCAGCCACCCGGGGGCGACATGGTGACGCTCACCGCCCTGGAAGCCGAACTGCTGGCGCTCGCCGGCTCCGTTCCGGACCCCGAACTGCCCGTCCTCACCCTCGCCGAGCTCGGCGTGCTGCGCGACGTACGGCTCGCTGCCCCCGGCCACGTCGAGGTCACCCTCACCCCCACCTACACCGGCTGCCCCGCCATCGAGGCGATGTCCGCCGACATAGAGCGCGTCCTGCACGACCACGGCATACCCCGGGTCGAGGTCCGCACCGTCCTCAGCCCCCCGTGGACGACCGACGCCATCACCGACGAAGGCCGCCGGAAACTGGCCGAGTTCGGCATCGCGCCGCCCCGCCCCACCGGGCCGGGCAGTGGACCCGTCGCCCTCGACCTCACCATCCGCTGCCCGCACTGCGGCTCCACCGACACCACCCTGCTCAGCCGGTTCTCCTCCACGGCCTGCAAGGCGCTGCGTCGCTGCGAGTCCTGCCGCGAACCCTTCGACCACTTCAAGGAGTTGTGATGTTCCACCCGCTCCGCGTGCGGGAGATCGAGCGGCTCACGGACGACGCGGTGGCCGTCACCTTCACCGTCCCGCCCGAGCTCCGCACGGACTTCCGGCACACCCCCGGGCAGCACATCGCAGTGCGCAGAACGGTCGACGGCCAGGAGATCCGCCGCACCTACTCCATCTGCACCCCCGCCACCGACACCCCCGTCCTGCGCGTCGGCATCCGCCTGGTCGAGGACGGCGCCTTCTCCACCTACGCCCTCAAGGAACTCGCCGTCGGCGACACCGTGGACGTCATGCCCCCGGCCGGCCGCTTCACCCTCGCCCCGCGCCCCGGCCAGTTCGTGGGCATCGTCGGCGGCAGCGGCATCACGCCGGTGCTCTCCATCGTCACCACGCTGCTCGCCCGCGAACCCCAGGCCCGGTTCTGCCTGATCCGCAGCGACCGCACCACGGCCTCCACGATGTTCCTGGAGGAGGTGGCCGACCTCAAGGACCGCTACCCCGAACGCTTTCAGCTCGTCCCCGTCCTCTCCCGCGAAGACCGACAGACCGGCCTGCCCTCCGGGCGCCTCGACGAGGAGCGCCTGCGCACCCTGCTGCCCGCACTGCTGCGGACCGACAGCGTCGACGGCTGGTTCCTGTGCGGCCCCTTCGGCCTCGTCCAGGGTGCCGAACGGACCCTGCGCGCCCTCGGCGTGCCGCGCACCCGCATCCACGAAGAGATCTTCCACATAGACAACGGCGCCGCGGCCCCCGTCTCCGCCGCCACCGCGCCCGCACACAGCACGGTGACCGCCACCCTCGACGGCCGCTCCGGCACCTGGCCGGTCCACGACGGCGAATCGCTCCTGGAAGCCGTGCTCCGCAACCGCCCGGACGCCCCCTACGCCTGCAAGGGCGGCGTCTGCGGCACCTGCCGCGCCTTCCTGGTCTCCGGCGACGTCCGCATGGACCGGAACTTCGCCCTGGAGGCCGAAGAGGTCGACTCCGGCTATGTGTTGGCGTGCCAGTCCCACCCCGGCACGGAGCGGGTCGAGCTGGACTTCGACCGCTGAGCCCCGGCCACCGCCGTCCACACCATTCCCAATTCCTGCAACATGTTCTACCTTGACGCCTCGTCAGATCTCGCTCTCTGATTCCGGCGGCGCGCAGGAGGACGGACCAGTGGACTTCACCTTCACCGAAGAACAACAGGCTGCCCTCGAAGCGGCCCGCGCCGTCTTCGCCGACGTCGCCCCGGACACCGTCCCCAGCCCGGCACTCACCCACGGCCCCGTCACCGACGACTTCGACCGCCCCCTATGGCGCACGCTCGCCGGCGCCGACCTGCTCGGCCTGCCCATCGCAGCCGAGCACGGCGGCGCGGGCCTCGACCCGATCGCCCTCTGCCTGGTCCTGCGCGCCGCCGCCCAAGCGCTCGCCCGCGTCCCCCTCCTGGAGACCTACGCCGCCGCCCACACCCTGCAACGGCACGCCCCCGCCGAACTCCAGGCGGACGTACTGCCGCGGATCGCCGCCGGCGAACTCGCCCTCACCGCCGCCTCCGCCGGCCGCACCGGCCACGACCCGGCCGAACTCGCCGTCAACGCTCGCCCGGACGGCACCACTTGGATACTCGACGGCGCCCAGACCGCCGTCCCCTGGGCCGCCACCGCCGACCGGATCCTGCTCCCCGCCAGCGCCCCCGACGGCCGCGCCGTCCTCGCGCTCGTCCCCCGGAGCAGCCCCGGCCTCACCCTCAACGACCAGACGTCCACCAACGGCGAGCGCTACGCCGAGGTCCGCCTCGACTCCGTACGGGTGGATGCCCCAGAAACCCTCACCGACCCGGCCGCCTGGGAAACCCTGCGCGACCTGCTCACCACCGGCACCTGCGCGCTCGCCCTGGGCATCGGCGACCGCGTCCTCGCCATGACCAGCAACTACACCGGAAAACGCGAGCAGTTCGGCTTCCCCCTGGCCACCTTCCAGGCCGTCGCGGTGCAGACCGCCGACCGGTTCATCGACCTGCGCGCCATGGAGGCCACCCTCTGGCAGGCCGCCTGGCGCCTCACCACCGGCGCCGCTGGCGCCCTACCGCCCGCCGGGGACATCGCGGTCGCCAAGATCTGGGCCGCCGAGGGCATCCGCCGCATCGTCCAGACCGCGCAGCATCTGCACGGCGGCTTCGGCGCCGACACCGACTACCCGCTACACCGCTACCACGCCTGGGCCAAACAGCTGGAACTCTCCCTGGGCCCCGCCGCCGCCCACGAGGAGGCCCTCGGCGAACTCCTCGCCGCGCACCCGCTGAGCTGATCCGACGACGCACCGGAAACGACACGGGGGCGTGACCGTCAAGCCCGCCCCCGCGCGGCGACCTAGATGACCGTCCCCACGCCACCCTTGCCGTCCGACACCGGTCGCCCGGCCGCCTCCCACGCCTGCATGCCACCCGCGACGTTCACCGCGTCGAGGCCCTGCTGGACCAGGTACTGCGCCACCTGAGCCGACCGCCCGCCGACCCGGCACAGCACATAGATCTTGCCGTCCTCGGGCGCCGCCTCGGTCAACTCCCCGTAACGGGCGACGAATTCGCTCATCGGGATGTGCAGCGCACCCTCGGCGTGCCCGGCCGCCCACTCGTCGTCCTCCCGGACGTCCAGGAGGAAGGCCCCGGGCGTGAGGGCATCGACACCGACCGTGGGAACAGAACCAAATTGCATGCTTCCGACGCTACCCGACCAGCTGAGCGAGGTATGCCTCGCGCTCCCGGACGTCGGCCAGCAGCTTCTCGGCGATCTCGTCCAGCAGGCCGTCCGGATCGTCCGGCGCCATCCGGATCATCGCGCCGATCGCGCTGCCCTCCAGCTCCACGACCAACGACGCCAGCATCTCCTTGCGCTCGGCCAGCCACTCCAGCCGGGCGTAGAGCTCCTCGCTCTCGCTCGGCCGCCGCTCGACGGGCGCCGGACCGGCCTCCCACTCCCGGACCAGCGCCAGCAGCGTCGCCTCGTCGCCCCGCCCGTACGCGGCATTGACCCGCGCGATGAACCCGTCCCGCCGGGCCCGCTCCGCGTCGTCCCGCGCCAGATCCGGGTGCGCCCGGCGGACCAGATCGCGGTAGATCTTGCGGGCCTCCTCGCTGGGCCGCACCTTCTGCGGCGGCTGCACCGGCTGGTCCGTGAGCATCGCCTGCGCCTCGGGGAACAGCCCCTCCGACCCGAGCCAGCCGTGGAAGAGCTCCTCCACCTCCGGCATCGGCAACACCGACGCCCGCGCCTCACGGGCCTTGCGGATGTCCTCGGGGTCGCCGGTACGCGCCGCCACGGCCTCGGCGATCTGCGCGTCCAGCTCATCAAGCCGCGCATACATGGGGCCGAGCCGCTGGTGGTGCAGCCGGGAGAAGTTCTCCACCTCCACCCGGAAGGTCTCGACGGCGATCTCGAACTCGATCAGCGCCTGCTCCGCCGCCAGCACGGCCTTCGCCAACCGCCGGGTCGCCTCCTCGTCACGGGCGCCTTCACCGCCGCCCGCACCCTCTCGGCTCCCTCCCAGTGCAGCGGCGCCCCCGCCGCTCTGCTCCGCGCCCGACGCCTCCCCGCGGGCATCCGCCGCTCGCGGTTCGCCCGGGTCACCGGGTGCCCCCGGCACCTCCGGTCGGTCCTGGCCGTCCTGCGCGTTCTCCGCCTGCGAGTTCGTCACCCGGTCAGCGTACGGCCCCACCGGGCCGGGGGACTGGGGCACGTCTGGGAGCTGGGGCGGGGGTGAGGAGAACCGGGAGCGGGAGGGCCGCCAGGCGGTGGGGCGGGAGGAGGTGAGGGGTGGGGCACGCCGGGAGGCAGGTGGCGGGCCGACGGCGGGCAAGGGGCAACGGGCAACGGGCAACGGGCAACGGGCAACGGGCAACGCTACGCAAACCTCACGCCCCGGGGCCCCTCCCCCCCCCGCCCCTCCCCTCGCCCCCCGTCAGATCGCCCCCACAACCCATCACACCCCCGTAGCCCTCACACCCCCCCTCTCCGCGGCAATGCGTCCGCTGCGGATTGCCGCGACCAGGTCCGCGTGATCCGCTTCCATGCGCTCCGCGTAGGCAACCGCGAAGGTCGCTATCGCCTCGTCGAGCGCATCCCCCTTCCCGCCGTAGCCGGCCACCACGCGTGGGTCGGCGCTGTGGGCGTGAGCGCGGGCCAGGAGCGCGCCGGTCATCCGGGCGTAGTCGTCGAGCTGCCCGCCGGACAGCCGGACCGGGTCCACGCTGCCCTTGTGGTTGCGGAACTGCCGCACCTGGAACGGAAGCCCCGCCCCCGCACCGCCCGCCGCTCCCGAAGCACCCGAACCACCCGGCCGACGACGCCCACCGGCTATCCCCGGTATGCCACCCGACCGCCTCTCACCTGCCACTGCCGTCACATGCGCGCCAGCTCCCCGTCCGCGTGCTCCTCTCCCGTGTTCGCCGTTCGCCCTGTCCTCCTGCACCGTCGTCCATCCCACCGTCGTCCATCCCAGCAGCGGGTCGCTGACCACCTGCATCCGCTGCTGGCCGAGCACCACGCGCCGCCCCTCGTGTCCCGCCGGAGGTGCCGGGAGGCCGGCCTTCGCCAGGTAGGGCGCAAGCACCGAGCGCCGGGCCTCCTTCACCTGAAGGACCAGCGGCTCGCCTCGGTGATCCAGCAACAGCACCACGTACGACCGCAGTCCGACGCTGCCGGTCCCGACTATTCGAAAGGCCACGTCGTGCACCGCATATCTGGCCAGCAGCGGCAGCCGGTCCTCGGGCAGCGTCTGGAGATAACCGGCGAGTGACGCTGCGACCGCCGCCGCCTCGTCGTCCGGCACCCGGCGCAGCACAGGCGGGGCATCCACGAACCTCAGGCCGCCGTCCGGCCCGCGCTCGGTGGATCGGGCCACGAACCGTGCGCTGGTGTTCTTGCGTGCCTGGGCCTCGGCCCGTTCCAAGGTGTCCAGCAGGTCCCGGGCGTCGCTGTGCGTACCCAACTCCTCGTCGGCGAGGGCGTTCCAGGCTTCGGTCACCGGGAGCTTCGCCAGCAGCCGCATGGTGCGCCGGTAGGTGCCGGCGGCGTCCCGGGCCGCGGTCCGGCAGTCGTCCTCGCTCGCGCCCGCTTCCCGGCCGGCCAGGACCAGCGAGGTCGAGAGCCGTTTGACATCCCATTCCCACGGGCCGTGGACGGTTTCGTCGAAGTCGTTGAGGTCGATGACCAGTTCGCCACGGGCATCGCCGTAGAGGCCGAAGTTGGCGGCGTGCGCGTCCCCGCAGAGCTGGGCCCCGATTCCCGTGACGGGGCCTTCCGCCAGATCGTGGGCCATGAGTCCGGCCGAGCCGCGGAGGAAGGCGAAGGGACTGGCGGCCATCCGCCCGACGCGGATGGGCGTCAGCTCGGGCAGCCGCCCGGCGTTGGATGTCTCGACCGCCGTCACCGCATCGGGCCGCTCGGCGGCAATCCGCAGCACCGCCTGTTCCTCGCGCGGTAGTTGCTCCCGCAGGGCCCGACCCACGGCCTTGGCCGACGGCCCCTCCTCGTCCGCCCTTGCGAACCCCGGTACGTATGGCACTCGCGTCATGGCGGGCCACCTCCCCCTTCACGCCCCTGGCTTCCCGCACGCCCTTGTTTCACGCGACGGTTCAGGGATGCCCCGCACCCCCGACAGCCGCCGCGTCCGTCGGCTCGCCGGTCTTTCCGGCTCGCTGGTCATCGACGTTACCGAGATCCGCCCGCGACCGATCGGGCCTGTGGATAACTTTCCCAGGCGGGTCCCATGCCACCCAACGCACCGCCCCAAAGCCCCACTTGGGCACCTCACTCGCCCCCTCGACCAAGCACACCCAACAGCAGGCGCTCAAGCCCCCTTCGCCCCACCCCACCCTTCTCCACCGCGCTTAACCCCACACCCGCGACGAAAGGCCCGCCCCTCACACCTCGAAGACAAAAGGCAAGGCCGAGCAGGGCACTGCAAGGCAGGGCAGAGCACGGCAAAAGGCAGCGCGGGGCAGGCCACCAAGCCCCGCCCCGCGCCCCCACCGCCCACGGCCTCCCCGCCGTCCCCTACACCCCCACGGCCTCCTCCATCTCCTCCTCCGTCGCCAACTCCGCCTGTCCGAGCCCCCGTTCCGGCATGGCCGCGGCCACCGCGGCGGCCGCCACCGCGCCGGCGTTGGCCACCGCTTCCGCCTCGGCCGCGCGCCGCCGCCTCTCGGCGAGGCCCGCCACGCCGACCATCAGGAGGCCGACGAGCAGCCACGCCACCAGGGTCCAGACGTGTCCGGCGAGGCCGTGGCCGTCGAAGTAGACGTGGCTACGGGTGCCCTCCATGAAGCCGGCGCCGTTCCAGAACGAGTGCAGCGAGGCGAAGAAGCCGTTCTGCATCTCGGGGCGGAAGATCCCGCCGGAGGAGGTGAAGTTGAGCATTACGAAGAGCGCCATGACGCCGAGGGTGGTCCAGCGCTTGAGGAAGGTGTGCAGGCCGGTGCCTATGAGGAGGATGCCGGCGGAGTACAGCCAGGCCATGCCCCACAGGCCCGTCAGGCCGTGGTCGACGAGATGGAAGACCGGCCCGGCGAAGAGCGTCCCGATGACGCTGACCACGATGGAGGTGCCGATCGCCAGCGCCGCCCGGATGCGCATGGGGAGGACGGCGCCGGCGCCGCCGATGACGGCGACCGAGGCGTAGGAGCCAATGCTGAGGGCGACGAGCAGGAAGAAGATGCCCTGACCGGTCGGGTCGTCCTTGGCGGTGGGTGCCACGTCGGTGACCTTCAGAGGCGCGCCCTGTTGGGCGGCGAGCGGGGTGAAGACCTTCTGGACGACGCTGGCGCTGGTGTCGGATCCGGCGGTTGCCACGAGCAGTTCGGGGCCGCCCTGCCCGCCCTTACCGGAGGCGGCGGTGGCCCGGCCGGTAGCGCCACCACCCGTAGCAGCAGCCCCCGTAGCAGCGCCACCGTGGCCACCGGGTGCGTGGCCGCCGACCAGGTAGGCGCCGAAGATCTCCTGCTTCTTGAGCTGGTCGATGCCGGTGGCCCGGTCGGGGACGGTGTGGACCTCCAGTTCACCGTGCGCCTTGTCGTTGAGCGTCTGGGCGAGCACCTGGGCCTGGGTGCCGTTGCCGACGATGGCGACGGGGAGGTGGTGCGGTGACGGGTTGGCGAACGCGCCGAGGTAGGCGAGCCCCATTCCGACGCACATCAGGAGCGGGGTGATCAGGTGCGTCAGCACGTGGCGCAGCTCGCCCGGGCGGACGGTGCGGCGCTGGCTCCGGTGGTTGCTGCGGTGGTGGTCGGGACGTTGGTCCGCGGTCATGGGCAAGGCTTCTCCGTGGTCGTCCGGGGCCGGCCGGTGGGGCGGCTGCCCGGTCGTGGTGCAGGTGTGGCCGGTGGGTGACCGGTTTCGGGCGGAGACAGTAGTTGGCTATTACAACTCTCACGCCACGTTGTACTATACAACTACTTCACCGAAAGGCAACCCGTGACCCACCGCGACGACTCCGTCGAGACCATCCAGCAGGAGATGACCGCGTTCGCCCGGCGCGCCCGCGCGACCGCCGCCCGGATGCACCCCGAGCTCTCCCTGGTCTCCTACACCCTGCTCGCCCACCTCGACGACCAGCAGGGCTGCCGCGCCACCGACCTCGCGGCGCACTACTACCTGGACAAGTCCACGGTCAGCCGACAGATCGCCGCCCTGGAGAAACTCGGCTTCGTGGAGCGACGGATCGACCCGGACGACCACCGCGTCCAGGTACTGCACCCCACCGAGGCGGGCGCCCAGGTACTGGCGAACGTGACCGCCAGCCGCCGCCAGGCGTTCCACGAGCGACTCGCGGACTGGGACGAGGCGGACCTCGACCGCTTCGCCTCGTACCTGCTGCGCTACAACGCCGCCCAGGAGCGGCTCGGTTGAGCTACCGGGACCGGCAGCGCGCCCGGTATACCCGGGCTACTTCCGGAAGCGCTCCGGACACTGCCCACCGTCGGCAAGGTAGGTCTCGGCCCAGCGACCCAGCTCCTTGAGCGCGGGCTCCATGGCGCGGCCGGCCTCGGTGAGGCGATAGGAGACACGCAGCGGCGGCCCGGCGTCGACCTCGCGGACGACCAGGCCGGTCGCCGCCAGCTCCATCAAGCGGTCGGAGAGCATCCGCTCACTGATGCCGGGGATGGCCCGCCGCAGATCGGCGAAGTGGACGGGGCCAGGCATGAGGGTGGCCACGATCAGGCCCGTCCAGCGCTTCCCGAACAGCTCGAAGACGCGCGTCATGTCGCCGTCGACCTGCCTGCACATCGCCTCGCCGTGGTCCGCCATGCACCCAGGGTACCGCCCTCCCGTTGGCTACTGCAGAAAAGTAAGTCCCTGTGCTATGAATAGTGACGTACGGATTTCAATTAACCGGCCGGTCCCGCCCGGCCCGTAGCGAAGGACCGATCCCCATGGCCACGCTCCTGCTCATCGACTCGTCCGTCTTCCCCGAGGGCGGCTCCGCCTCCCGTTCGGTGACCGCCGCCTTCCGCACGTCCTGGGAGGAGCAGCACCCCGACGGCACCGTCATCCACCGCGACCTGGCCGCCGAGCCGCTGCCGCACCTCGACGCCGTCGCCGCCTCCGCGGGCTTCTCCGACCCGGCCACGCACACCCCGGAGCAGCAGGCCGCCTTCGCGCTGCGCACGCAGCTCGCCGAGGAGTTGGAGCAGGCCGACGCCATCGTCATAGGCGCGCCGATGTACAACTTCACGATCCCCTCGACCCTCAAGGCGTGGCTCGACCAGGCGATCATCATGGGCCGCACCGCCGGCGAGAACGCCTCGGTGAAGGGCAAGCCGGTCATCGTGGTCGCCAGCCGTGGTGGCTCCTACGCGCCGGGCACCCCGCGCGAGCCGTTCGAGTACGTCCAGAACTACCTGGAGGCCGTCCTGAACGGCGCCTTCGGCCTCGACGTGGAGTTCATCGTGCCGGAGCTGACCATGGCCCCCAGCAACCCGGCGATGGCCGAGCTGATCCCGCTCTACGAGACCTCCCGCGAGCAGGCCCACGAGCAGGCCGCCGCCAAGGCCAAGGAACTGGTCGCACGCTTCGCCGCCTGAAGGGGGCGCGCGACAGCGCACCGCCCCGGGGACGCGGGCGGGCCCGCCGGCCCGTAGTCCCGCGCCCCGGGCGCGCACCCGTTCACCTCAGTGCGCCGCCGCGGTCTTCCGGGCCGGAGCCTTGCCCAGTGCCACGGCCAGCAGCGCCCCCACCGCGAGCGCGCCGCCCAGCCCGATCACGCCGCCGGTCCCCCAGCAGTCCGCGGCCTGCCCACCGGCCAACGAGCCCGCCGCGATGGCCCCGTTGAACACCCCCACGAACAGCGCGGAGGCCGCCTCCCGCGCATCCGGCGCGGCCGTCATCAACCAGGTCTGCGTGCTCACCGACACGCCCCCGTAGGCCAGCCCCCACACCGCGACCAGGGCCGCGGCGCCCAGTACACCGGCGGTGCGCCCCATCGGGGGCACCAACATGACCGCGCCCGCCAGGACCGCGCAGATCACCAGCAGCGTGGCCCGCGGGGAGCGCGCCGCGCCGGCGCCGGCCGCGAAGTTCCCCACCAGCCCGGCGATCCCGAAGGCCAACAGCACGGTGCTGATCTGCCCGGGCTGCGCGCCGGCCACCGCCTCCAGAACCGGTCGCACATAGGTGTACGCCGCGAAGTGCCCCGCTACCAGGAGCGCGACCAGCACCAGCCCGGTGCACACCGGGGGCCGCCGCAACAGCCCCAGCACCCCGCCCAGCCGTACGGCACCGGGCGCGGGCAGCGGCGGCAGCACCACGATCAGGGCCACCATCACGACCGCGCACACCCCGGCCATCGCCGCGAAGGCCGCGCGCCAGCCGCCCAGTTCACCCACCAGCGCACCGGCGGGCACACCCAGGACGGACGCCGCCGCGACCCCGCTGAATATCAGGGAGGTGGCCGCGGCCACCCGCCGCTCCGGAACCAGCCGCACCGCCAGCCCCGAGGCAATCGCCCACACCCCACCCATCCCGAACCCCACCAACACCCGGGCCACCAGCAGCACCGCGACGTTCGGGGCGTACATGGCCAGGAGGTTGGCCGCGGTCAACGTGGCCATCAGGGCGGCCAGTACGGTGCGACGGTCCCGGCGCCCGATGAGCAGCGTCAGCACCGGTGCGGCGAGGGCCGCGACCACGCCGGTGACGGTCACCGTCAGCCCGGCCGTCCCGTCCGACACCCCCAGGTCCCGGCCGATCGGCGTGAGCAGCCCCACCGGCAGCATCTCCGACGTCACCACCGTGAACGTCCCCGCCGCCAACACCCCCACGGCCGGCCACCCACCACCTGGCCGACGCCTCAACACATCACCAGACACACCTGGTTGACGTTCACTCACCTCCGCGACGGCACCCACGGTGTCCCCCGCCCTCTCGCTCTTCACCATGGCTCCAGCCAACGCCCACCGCCACAGGGGAACAACGGCGAACTCCTCACCCTTCTATGAGCAGAACTCATCGATCGCCCACCCCTGGAAGGGACTCATGAGCGGCCCGACCGCCCCCGCCGACCCCGTCGGCGCGCCCGGCCTCGAACTCCGCGAGCTGGAGTGCTTCCTGGTGCTCTCCGAGGAGCTGCACTTCGGCCGCACCGGCGAGCGCCTCTACGTCTCGCAGAGCCGGATCAGCCAGCTGCTGCGCTCCCTGGAGTCCCGGATCGGCGCGCGCCTGGTGGACCGCACCAGCCGCCGGGTGTGCCTCACGCCCCTGGGGGAGGAGTTCCGCGCGTCCCTGCGCCCGGCCTACGACGCACTGCGCGCCACGGTGGACAGCGCCCGCACCGCCGCCCGCGGCATCGAGGGCCGGCTCACCGTCGGCTTCCAGGGGACCGCGGACGACCGGATCATGCGGGCCATCGACGCCTTCCACACCCGGCATCCGCGCTGTGCCACCAGGGTCGTGGAGATCCCGCTCTGCGACCCGTTCGGTGCGCTGCGCAGCGGTGCGGTGGACGTCGCCGTGACGCTGCTCCCAGTTGCCGAGCCGGACCTCGTACTGGGCCCGGTGTTCTCGGCCCAACAACAGACGGTGGCGCTGTCCGTACGCCACCCCCTGGCGTCCCGCGCCTCCCTGAGCGCCGAGGAGCTGGCGGGGCTGCCCCTGATTTCCCCGGACGAGCCGGCGCCGGTGTACTGGCGCACCGCGCACGCGCCCACCGCCACCCCCGGAGGCCGCCCGATCCCCGCCGGCCCCAGGGTCAGCACGCTGCAGGAGGGCCTGACGCTGGCCGCGGCGGGCCGGGGCGGAATGCTGCTGTGCCGGCCGACGGCCGAGTACCACGGCCGCCGCGACGTCGTCTTCGTCCCGGTCACCGGCCTGCCGGACTCGGCGCTGGGCGTGGTGCACCACGCGGCCCGGGAGACCGCCCGGGTCCGCGCCTTCGCCGCCACGGTGCGCGATGTGACGGCAGTCACCCCCGCGCCGGCCTGAGGTCGCGAACGCCCTCGCCCCACACGGGATGTGACGTAGAACTCACGTCTCCCCGGTCACGTGGCGGCCCTCACTTCGGAGTTGGCCCCGCGCACCGCCGAGGCCCGTGGGAACAGCGGGAGTCGAGGGAACAAACGAGAGACCCCCGGTCTCCGGATTTCTCCGGAGACCGGGGGTCTCATTCTGTGCGCGAGGGGGGAGTTGAACCCCCACGCCCTTTCGGGCACTGGAACCTGAATCCAGCGCGTCTGCCTATTCCGCCACCCGCGCATGGGTGCTGCCGGTTTATTCTCTCACGCGATCCGGGCCGTTCGGTCCGGGTCTTGCGGGAGCGCCTTCCGACATCGAGAACATTAGCACGGTGTTGGGGGTGCCTTCACACGCCTTTCCCCCGGTCCCCGGCCTGCGGGACCGCGGGGGCACTCCGGTGCGCCCCCGCGCGTTCCTCGGAGGGGTTCGGGGGGCGCTGGCCGGAGTCGGCCCCCGCGCCCGGATGCGGGTCCGCGGTTGCGGGACACTGGTAACGGGGCACATCTACGATCGCAGTGCACAACAGGCGGCATAAGGAGAGCGACGGAAGGACGACGGTCACCGGGCAACCCTGTGGTGGGCGACACTCGTCCTCCAGGCAGGAAAGGGGAACCAGCCGATTTCCCGGCGCGTGGATACGATCAGTAAGCAGTATCAGGACGACCCTGAGGAAGACTGAGGAAGGAGGTGCCCCGTGGGAGTACTGAAGCGTTTCGAGCAGCGACTCGAAGGTCTCGTCAACGGCACCTTCGCCAAGGTGTTCAAGTCCGAAGTGCAGCCCGTTGAGATCGCCGGCGCGCTCCAGCGCGAGTGCGACAACAACGCCAGCATCTGGAACCGCGACCGCACGGTCGTCCCCAATGACTTCATCGTCGAGCTGAGCACCCCGGACTACGAGCGGTTGAGCCCGTACAGCGGCCAGCTCGGCGACGAGTTGTCGGGCATGGTCCGCGACTACGCCAAGCAGCAGCGGTACACCTTCATGGGCCCGATCAAGGTGCACCTGGAGAAGGCCGAGGACCTCGACACCGGTCTGTACCGCGTCCGCAGTCGCACCCTCGCCTCCAGCACGTCCCAGGACCGGCCCGGGCAGGCCGCGGCCTCCCGCGCCACCGGGGCGCCGAGCCAGCCCGGCGGTCATGTGGCCCCGCCCATGCCGTCGTCCCCGCCGCCCGGCGCACCGCCCGCGGCGCGTACGGGAGCGCCCGGTGCCGGGCCGCAGCCCTACGCACAGACCAGGCGCTGGATCGAGATCAACGGCACCCGCCACCAGATCTCCCGGCAGACCCTGGTGCTGGGCCGCAGCACCGACGCCGACGTGCGGATCGATGACCCGGGAGTCTCCCGGCGCCACTGTGAGATCCGGGTCGGAACGCCCCCCACGATCCAGGATCTGGGTTCCACCAACGGCATCGTGGTGGACGGGCAGCACACCACCCGCGCTAATCTCCGCGACGGCTCGCGGATCGTCGTGGGCAGTACCACCATCGTTTACCGGCAAGCCGAAGGGTGAAGCGGGGGCAATGTCAGAGCTGACCCTCACGGTCATGCGGTTGGGTTTCCTCGCCGTACTGTGGCTGTTCGTCATCGTGGCCGTCCAGGTCATCCGCAGCGATCTGTTCGGCACGCGCGTCACACAGCGCGGCGCCGCCCGGCGCGGCGGGCCAGAACCACGCACCCAGCGCCAGGCCGCTCCGCAGCAACAGCAGCGCCGCCAGGACCGCCGTCAGGAAGGCGGCCGCGCCGGCCGACAGCGGCGCGGGGCCCCCACCAAGCTGGTGGTCTCCGAAGGCACGCTGGCCGGCACGACCGTCGCCCTCCAGGGCCAGACGATCACCCTGGGGCGGGCACACGACTCCACGATCGTGCTGGACGACGACTACGCGTCGAGCCGGCATGCCAGGATCTACCCGGACCGTGACGGCCAGTGGATCGTCGAGGACCTCGGATCCACCAACGGCACGTACCTTGACCGGACCCGACTGACGACCGCGACTCCGATTCCCCTGGGAGCCCCGATCCGCATCGGCAAGACCGTCATCGAGCTGCGGAAGTAGTACGAAATGAGCGAGCGGAGCGAGCGAGCCGTAACGGTCCACTCGGCGGACCCGGGCGTGCTCCCGACCGGAGGGTGGGCAGTGTGGCTCGTCGAGGAGACCGGCTGTACCCCGAGCCGACGGGTGAGGTGCGCATGAGTCTGTCGCTGCGCTTCGCCGCCGGATCGCACAAGGGCATGATCCGTGAGGGCAACGAGGACTCCGGTTATGCCGGTCCCCGACTGCTCGCCATCGCCGACGGCATGGGCGGCCAGGCCGCCGGCGAGGTCGCCTCGTCCGAGGTGATCTCCACGCTCGTCCAGCTCGACGACGACGTTCCCGGTTCCGACATCCTCACCTCCCTTGGCACCGCCGTGCAGCGCGCCAACGACCAGCTGCGGGTGCTGGTCGAGGAGGACCCCCAGCTGGAAGGCATGGGGACGACCCTGACCGCGCTGCTGTGGACGGGCCAGCGGCTCGGCCTGGTGCACGTCGGCGACTCCCGGGCGTATCTGCTCCGGGACGGCATGCTGACGCAGATCACGCAGGACCACACGTGGGTGCAGCGGCTGGTCGACGAGGGCCGGATCACCGAGGAGGAGGCCACCACCCACCCTCAACGGTCGCTGCTGATGCGGGCGTTGGGCAGCGGCGACCACGTCGAGCCGGACCTGTCGATCCGCGAGGTGCGGGCCGGGGACCGGTACCTGATCTGCTCGGACGGGCTGTCCGGGGTGGTCAGCCACCAGACGCTGGAAGAGACCCTGGCCGGCTACCACGGGCCGCATGAGACGGTGCAGGAGCTGATCCAGCTCGCGCTGCGCGGCGGTGGGCCGGACAACATCACCTGCATCGTCGCCGACGTGCTGGACGTGGACGGCACCGAGGCGGCGGCCGGCCAGCTCAACGACACCCCGGTCGTGGTCGGTGCGGTCGCCGAGAACCAGCACCAGCTCAACGACCCCAGCACGCTCCAGACGCCGGCGGCCCGCGCCGCCGAACTGGGCCGCCGGGACACCCCGGCTCCGGCGGGCGGCTTCGGGCCGCCCGGGAGCGGGGACGTGGAGGTCGACGGGATGCCGCAGGGCTCCTTCGGTGCGTTCACGGACGAGGACTTCCTCAAGCCGCGGCGGCGCGGCAAGTGGCTCAAGGCGTCGCTGTTCACCGTCCTCGCGCTGGGGGTGATCGGCGGTGGGCTGTACGCGGGCTACCAGTGGACGCAGACGCAGTACTTCGTCGGCGCCAAGGACGACCACGTCGCGCTGTACCGCGGCATCAGCCAGGACCTGGCCTGGATCAAGCTGAACTCGGTCGACGAGGACCACCCCGAGATCGAACTCAAGTACCTGCCGGTGTACCAGCGCAACCAGGTCAAGGAGACCATCGCGGTCGACAACCGCAACCAGGCCAGCGAGAAGGTCACCGAGCTCGGCAAGCAGGCCAACGCCTGCCTGGCCAAGGAGCAGCGGGAGGCCGCCGAGCGGGCCGCCGCGGCCAACAAGGACAAGGGCGGCAAGCCCGGCAAGACCGGCACGCCCCCGGCCGGCGAGAAGGCGGGCACGGCCGGTACCGGCACCGGCGTGGCCGGTGCGCTGTCCACGGCGGCCGGTTCCACCCCCACTCCCACCCCCACCCAGGCTCCCTCCGAGGAGCAGCAGAAGCTGGAGAAGAATTGCAGCACCCAGCAGTGAGGGCGTAGGGGGCCGGAGATTTCATGAGCAGTACCACGACCACGACGACCGTGGGCACGTTCACCGCCCCCAGCCGTCGCAACACCGAGCTGGCCCTGCTCGTCTTCGCGGTGCTGATCCCGGTGTTCGCGTACGTCAACGTCGGCCTGGCGAAGGACGGTTCGGTGCCGCCCGGGGCGCTGGGTTACACGCTGGGGCTGGGGCTGCTGGCCGGGGTGACGCATCTGGTGATGCGCAAGTGGGCCCCGTACGCGGACCCGTTGATGCTGCCGATCGCGACCCTGCTGAACGGCATCGGCCTGGTCTTCATCTGGCGGCTGGACCAGGAACCCTCGCTGGGCCGGGCGATGGCGCCGAACCAGCTCATGTGGTCGACACTGGGCGTCGCGCTGTTCCTGGCCATCCTGTTCTTCCTCAAGGACCACCGGGTCCTGCAGCGCTACACCTACATCTCGATGGTGATCGCGCTGGTGCTGCTGATCGCGCCGGTGTTCTTCCCGGGTGTGAACGGCGCGAAGATCTGGATCACCATCCCGGGGCTGGGGTCGCTCCAGCCGGGCGAGTTCGCCAAGATCGTCATCGCGGTGTTCTTCGCCGGCTACCTGATGGTGAAGCGGGACGCGCTGGCGCTGGCCAGCCGCCGCTTCATGGGGCTGTACCTGCCGCGCGGCCGGGACCTCGGGCCGATCCTGGTGGTCTGGGCGCTGAGCCTGATGATCCTGGTCTTCGAGACCGACCTGGGGACGTCGCTGCTCTTCTTCGGGCTGTTCGTGGTGATGCTGTACGTCGCCACCGAGCGCACCAGTTGGATCGTGTTCGGCCTGCTGCTCAGCGGCGGAGGCGCGGTGGCGGTGGCGATGTTCGAGCCGCACGTCCAGGTCCGGGTGCACAACTGGCTCCACCCGCTGGAGCTGCTCAACGGCGGGGTCACCGAGACCGCCCAGGCGATGTACTCCTTCGGGTCCGGCGGGCTGCTGGGCTCCGGCCTCGGCCAGGGCTACTCCCGGCTGATCCAGGGCATCGCGCCGAAGAGCGACTACATTCTCGCCACCGTCGGCGAGGAGATCGGTCTGGCCGGGCTGATGGGCCTGCTGCTGCTGTACGGTCTGCTGATCGAGCGCGGGATCCGCACGGCGCTGGGGGCCCGCGACCCGTTCGGGAAGCTGCTGGCCGTCGGCCTGTCGGGCGCCTTCGCGCTGCAGGTCTTCGTCGTCGCCGGCGGCGTGACCGGCCTGATCCCGCTGACCGGCATGACGATGCCGTTCCTGGCGCAGGGCGGTTCGTCCGTCATCGCCAACTGGGCGCTGGTGGCGATCCTGTTGCGGATCAGTGACACCGCGCGCCGTCCCGCTCCCACCCCCGCACCGTCCACCGACGCCGAGATGACCCAGGTGGTCCGCCCGTGAACAAGCCCCTGCGACGGGTCGCGGTCTTCTGCGGCCTGCTCGTCCTCGCCCTGCTCATCCGCGTCAACTGGGTGCAGTTCGTCCAGAGCGACCAGCTCAAGAACGATCCGCACAACCGCCGGGTGGCGATCGAGCGGTACAGCACGCCGCGCGGCAACATCATCGTCGACGGCAAGGCCGTCACCGGGTCGACCACCACCGACATCGGTGACTTCAAGTACAAGCGCACGTACAAGAACGGCGCGATGTGGGCCCCGGTGACCGGCTACGCCTCGCAGGCGTTCGACTCCAACCAGTTGGAGAAGCTGAACGACGCGATCCTCACCGGCACCGACGACCGTCTCTTCTTCAGCCGCACGGTCGACATGTTCACCGGCGGCAAGCAGAAGGGCGGCAACGTGGTGACCACCCTCGACGCCAAGGCGCAGAAGGCGGCCTTCGACGGGCTCGGGAAGAGCAAGGGCGCCGTGGTGGCGCTCAACCCGGAGACCGGGGCGATCCTGGCGCTGGCGAGCACGCCGTCCTACGACCCGTCGACGTTCGCGGGCATGAGCAACAAGGACGCCGAGGCGTACAACGCGCTGCTGAAGAAGAACGACCCGGACGACCCGATGCTGAACCGGGCGCTGCGGCAGACGTACCCGCCGGGCTCGACGTTCAAGGTGGTGACCGCCGCGGCGGCGCTGGAGAACGGCCTCTACACCGACCCGGACGCCAAGACCAACTCGCCCGACCCCTACCTGCTGCCGGACACCGCGGGCCTCCCGCTGCGCAACGAGGGCAGCCTCCCGTGCGAGAACGCAACGATGCGGGTGGCCCTCCAGTGGTCCTGCAACACCGTCTTCGGCAAGATCAGCGCGGACCTCGGCAACGCGAAGATGAAGGCCGAGGCGGAGAAGTTCGGCTTCAACAACGGGAAGATCGACACCCCGGTGCGGGCCGCGGAGAGCATCTTCCCCAAGGACAACCGCCCGCAGAACGCGCAGGCCGGCATCGGACAGGCGTCGAACCGCGCCACGCCGCTCCAGATGGCGATGGTCGCCTCGGCGGTCGCCAACGGCGGCAAGCTGATGAAGCCGTACATGGTCGAGCAGCTGGTGGCGCCGAACCTCAACGTGGTGCAGCAGCACACGCCGCAGGAGATGAGCCGGCCGCTGAAGCCCGAGAACGCGCAGAAGCTCCAGAGCATGATGGAGACCGTGGTCAAGGAGGGCACGGGCAAGACCGCGCAGATCGACGGGGTGACGGTCGGCGGCAAGACCGGTACCGCCCAGCACGGTGAGAACAACAAGGACAACCCCTACGCCTGGTTCATCTCGTACGCGAAGACCGCCAAGGGCACCCCGGTCGCGGTCGCCGTCGTGATCGAGGGGTCGGACACCCTCCGCGACGACATCGCCGGTGGCAAGCTGGCCGCCCCGATCGCGAAGAACGTGATGAAGGCCGTCATCGACGGCGAGCGGTGAGGCGGATGCGGGCGGTACCGGTCACATATCAGGTTGCGGCTCCGGTCCGGTCCGGTACGGCGTGCCGGGTACGGTATGCCCGGACAGCACACCGCCGGACCACACACGGGTGCGGTCGGGACTGACGGAGAGGGCTGGAGAAGCTTATGGAAGAGCCGCGTCGCCTCGGCGGCCGGTACGAGCTGGGCTCGGTGCTCGGCCGTGGTGGCATGGCGGAGGTCTACCTCGCGCATGACACCCGCCTGGGCCGCACCGTGGCGGTGAAGACGCTGCGGGTGGACCTCGCCCGCGATCCGTCCTTCCAGGCCCGGTTCCGCCGTGAGGCCCAGTCGGCCGCCTCGCTGAACCACCCGTCGATCGTCGCGGTCTACGACACCGGCGAGGACTACGTCGACGGGGTGTCGATCCCGTACATCGTCATGGAGTACGTGGACGGGTCCACGCTGCGTGAGCTGCTGCACTCCGGGCGGAAGCTGCTGCCCGAGCGGTCGTTGGAGATGACCACCGGTGTGCTGCAGGCGCTGGAGTACTCGCACCGCGCCGGGATCGTGCACCGCGACATCAAGCCGGCCAACGTGATGTTGACCCGCACCGGCCAGGTCAAGGTGATGGACTTCGGCATCGCCCGGGCGATGGGCGATGCCGGGATGACCATGACGCAGACCGCGGCGGTGATCGGCACCGCGCAGTACCTGTCGCCGGAGCAGGCCAAGGGCGAGCAGGTCGACGCCCGCTCCGACCTGTACTCGACGGGCTGCCTGCTCTACGAGCTGCTGACGGTGCGGCCGCCGTTCGTCGGGGACTCCCCGGTCGCGGTGGCCTACCAGCACGTGCGGGAGGAGCCGCAGCCGCCGAGCACCTTCGATCCGGAGATCTCCCCGGAGATGGACGCGATCGTGCTGAAGGCGCTGGTCAAGGACCCGGACTACCGCTATCAGTCGGCCGACGAGATGCGGGCCGACATCGAGGCGGCGCTGGACGGGCAGCCCGTCGCGGCGACCACCGCGCTCGGCGCGGTCGGCTACGGCGAGCAGGACCAGCCGACGACGCTGCTGCGGGCGCAGGACCCGGGCGGCCCGAAGACCTCGATGATGCCGCCGATAAACCCGGACGACGGCGGCTACGACGACCGCGGGGACCGGCGGCGCGGCGGCCAGAAGAAGAGCAACGTCTCGACGATCCTGCTGGTACTGGCGGCGGTCCTGGTCCTGGTCGGCGCGATCTTCATCGGCAAGGCGATGTTCGGCGGCGGGAACAAGAACAACAGCATCTCGGTGCCCAACCTTCAGGGCAAGACGCTGGCCGAGGCGAAGTCCTACGGCGAGAACAGCTCCTTCAAGGTCGTCAAGGGCGGCAGCAAGCAGTGC
Organism: Streptomyces sp. NPDC057743; assembly: GCF_042798755.1. Classification (NCBI taxonomy): domain Bacteria; kingdom Bacillati; phylum Actinomycetota; class Actinomycetes; order Kitasatosporales; family Streptomycetaceae; genus Streptomyces; species Streptomyces sp. NPDC057743. Next base: position 208,844 of record NZ_JBHVJX010000011.1, on the reverse strand, counting down.
GACAACGCCCAGAAGGGGCAGATCACCGAGCAGGCCCCGGCGGCCGACACCAAGATCAATAAGGGCGACACGGTCACCGTGACCATGTGCTCGGGCGCGGTGAAGGTCGCGGTGCCCGATGTGCGGGGCATGCCCTACGACGAGGCCGTGAAGCAGCTCAATGACAAGGGCTTCAAGAACGTCACCAAGACGGAAGAGGTGTCCGACCGGACGCCGGACGTCGTCACCAAGCAGGACCCCAACGCCCAGTCCCAGTCGACCAAGGACACCCAGATCACGCTGACGGTGGCCAAGGCGGCGCCCAAGGCGACCGTCCCGGACGTCACGGGCCAGGACTACGACGCGGCGAAGAAGCAGCTGGAGGACCTGGGCTTCACGGTCAACCGCACCGACCAGAACGTGAACGACCCCTCGCAGAACAACAAGGTCATCTCGCAGTCCCCGACCGGCAATTCGCAGGCGGAGCAGAAGTCCGCGGTCACGCTGACGGTGGGCAAGGCGGCGCAGGCGCAGATGCCGAGCGTGATGGGTCAGAAGGTGAAGGACGCCAAGAAGGCCCTTCAGGACGCCGGTTACACCAACATCCAGTTCGCCGACGGCAGTTCGCAGGACGACAACGCCGTGGTCATGGCCCAGGACCCGCAGCCGGGGACGCAGGGCGACCCCGCGTCGACCACCGTGAAGCTGACCACCGTGGGCGGCAACAACGGTGACAACGGCAACCAGAACGGCGGCGGCATCTTCGGCGGCCCGTTCGGCTGGGGCAAGAAGCACTAGCCCAGGGCGGCCCCGCACGACGGAGCCCCGGCGGCCCTTGGTGGGCGGCCGGGGCTCCGTCGTGTGCGGGACGCCCTAGCGGAGTTCCTTCGGGGGCGTGCGGTCCGCGTCGACCTTCTGGGTGCGGACCAGTTCGCCCCAGACGACGTAGCGGTACTCCGAGGTGAAGACCGGGGTGCAGGTGGTGAGGGTGAGGTAGCGGCCGGCCTGGTGCTTGCCGGATTCCGCGGGGACCTTGTCGAGGACGTCGACGTTGTACTTCGAGGTCTGCGGCAGCGTCGCGTAGACCTTGTAGACGTACCAGGTGTCCTTGGTCTCGAAGACGATCGGGTCGCCGACCTTGATCTTGTCGATGTTGTGGAACTTCGCGCCGTGGCCGTCGCGGTGCGCGGCGAGCGTGAAGTTGCCCTTCTTGTCCTGCGGCAGCGCGGACTTGACGGGCTTGGTGTAGTAGCCGGCCACCCCTTCGTTGAGGACGTCGGTGTCGGTGCCCTTCTTGACCAGCACCTCACCGTTGTCCATCGCCGGGACGTGCAGGAAGCCGATGCCGTCCTTGGTGTCCAGCTCCCCCGGCCCCTTGGGCCCCGGTTTCGCCGCCCAGTGCTTGCGTACCTGGTCGCCCTGCTTGTGCGACTCGCGGTCGGCCAGGACGTTGGTCCACCACAGTGAGTAGGCGACGAAGAGACCGAGGATCAGCCCGGCCGTGATGAGCAGTTCACCGACGACGCTGACGACGGAGGCGAAGATCCGCCACCCCCGGCGCGGCTCCGGTGACGGCGCGGACCGTTCGGTCTCCTCGTCGATTCCGCTGGCAGTCACCGCGTAGCTCTCCTCCAGTAATCCGCTCAGCCGCCGGCGAGCGCTTCCGGTTTGCCCTTGCTGCGCGGCCGTTCGTCGACCATCTTGCCCCAGACGATCAACCGATAGGTACTGGTGAATTCCGGGGTGCAGGTGGTCAGGGTGAGGTAGCGGCCGGGCTTGGTGAAGCCCGATCCGGGCGGCACCGGACCGATCACGCTGGTGTTGCTCGGAGAGGTCTGTGGGAGGACGCTCTCCATCTCGTACGTGTAGTAGGCGCTCTGCGTCTCCACGACGATCTTGTCGCCCTTGGTGAGGCGGTTGATGTAGCGGAACGGCTCGCCGTGGGTGTTGCGGTGGGCGGCGACGGCGAAGTTGCCGGTGCGGTCCCAGGGCATCGCGGTGTTGATGCCGCTGTCGGCGTCGTAGTGGCCGACCATGCCGTGGTCGAGGACGGAGGTCTTGTCGACGCCCTGGGCGATCGGGGCCTTCACGTCCAGCTTGGGGATGTACATGATTCCGAAGCGCTCGCCGGCCGCGAGGTTCTTCTTCTCGCCACCGCCCCGCTCCCACTGGTGCTGGAGGTTGTTGGCAGCGCCGCCGGCCTCCTCGTCGGCCCGGACGTTCGTCCACCACAGCTGGTAGGTGACGAACAGCAGCATCAGCACGCCGAGGGTGATGAAGACCTCGCCCAGCACCCGGCTGGCGATCAGGCCCGGGCTGTCCTTGGCCGCCCGCTGGGCCCGGCGGGCCTCGACGCGGGTCATCGGCCTCGACGGGTCGGCGGCCGGCGCGGCGGCAGCGGAGGGGGCGCGGCGACGGCCGTGGCGCCCGCCGCGCTTGGCGGCCTCCTGGGCGGCCTTGCGGCGGGCCGCGCGCCCGCCCGTCGCCGGGGCCGCCGTGGTTTCACGTGAAACAGCGGCCTCGCCCTGCCGGCCGGGCTGGCGCAGCGCCATGGTCTCCTCGTCCGACCCCGGCGAGGCGTCGGCCGGTGCGGACCGCGGCGGCCGCGGGGACCGCGAGGGAAGCAGCGGGGGGATGGTGGGGAGGGGCGCCGTGAGGGCCTCCGTGATCCCCGACGGCCCGGGTATCGGCTCGGCGGGCCGGACGTAACTGCCGTGGCCAAGGCCGCCGTTCACCTGGCCGTAGGCGTCGGCCTCGGGGCCGAAGCCGTGCGACGGGCAGGGCGCGGAGGGACTGCTGTCGGGGCCGACGGGTCTGCGGTGCCGGGCCGGCGGACGCGGCTGGGCCGACGCCTCCGGCCGGGCGGCGGGCCCCGACGCGTCCTGGCGGGGCCGGAACCAGGGGGAGCCCTCCGCGGCAGCTCCCCCGTCGGCCCGGGCCGCCCGGCCGCCCTGCGTGTACGGGTCCGGGTGCGGGGCCTCGGGCCGGCCCGGGAGGGGGTCGTTCAGCGGGTCGCTGAGCCGTCCCACTGCCGCCTCGAACGCATCGTCCGGCCCGTAGGAGTCGCCGTCCGCTGCGTACGGTTCGTGCGGCGTGCGCGGCTGCTCCCCGTACGGCTGGTAGGGCCGCCCTTCACGCTCGGGGCGCAGCGCGGTCACGCCCCGGCCTTGCCGACCACCGGGGCAAGTCCCGCCGAACGCTCCACCGCCCCCTTGTCGCCGCACTCCACCAGCCAGTTGGCGAGCATCTGGTGGCCCCACTCCGTCAGCACCGACTCGGGGTGGAACTGCACGCCCTCCACGGGGAGTTCGCGGTGCCGCAGCCCCATGATGATCCGGCCGCCGGGGGCGTCGTCGGCCTCCGTCCAGGCGGTGACGGCCAGTTCGTCGGGAAGGGTGTCCGGCTCGACGGCCAGCGAGTGGTAACGGGTGGCGGTGAACGGCGAGGGCAGTCCGGCGAAGACGCCGACGCCCTCGTGGAGGACGGGCGAGGTCTTGCCGTGCAGCAGCTCGGGGGCCCGGTCCACCACCCCGCCGTAGGCGACCGCCATCGACTGCAGGCCCAGGCACACGCCGAAGACCGGGACACCGGTGTCCGCGCAGTGCCGGACCATCTCGACGCAGATGCCGGCCTGTTCGGGCGTACCGGGGCCCGGGGAGAGCAGCACGCCGTCGAAGCCGTCCTGGGCATGGCGCGGTGCGACCTCGTCGTTGCGCAGCACCTCGCACTCGGCGCCGAGTTGGTAGAGGTACTGGACGAGGTTGAAGACGAAGCTGTCGTAGTTGTCGACGACGAGAATCCGTGCGGTCATCGGGTGGCTGCCATCCCTTGGTCGACAGTGACGTCATTGAAGGGGAGCAGCGGCTCCGCCCACGGAAAGACCCACTGGAAGAGCACGAAGACCACCGCCAGGACGAGCACCGCGGAGATCAGCGCCTTCACCCACGTGGTGCCCGGCAGATGCCGCCAGATCCAGCCGTACATGCTGTCGCTGTCCCCTTGCCGATGCCGTTGACGATGTCGATTGCGACACCAGAGTACGGGGAGAGGCTGTGGGCGGGGGCTCAGCCGGTCAAAGCCGACGGCCTTCCCTGGGCGACGGGTTGGGTGGAGTCGAGGTGGGCCCAGGCGATCAGGCGGTGGCTGTGGCCCCACTCCGGTTCGCAGGTGGTCAGGGTGAGATAGCGACCGGGTCCGGTGAAGCCGGACTCCCGCGGCACCGGGTCGATCACGCCGATGTCGGTGGGCAGGGTCGTGTAGGGGTGGTTGTCGACGCGGTAGGTGAACCAGGTGGTGCCGTCGGTGAGGATCACGGCGTCCCCGGGGCGGAGTTGGGGGAAGTCCTTGAAGGGGTCGCCGTAGGTGCGCCGGTGACCGGCCACCGCGAAGTTGCCGGTCGCGCCGAGGCGGGCGGTGCCGTCGTAGTGGCCCAGGCCGCGTTGGAGGACGTCGGTGCCGGTGCCCTCCAGGACGGGCTTGGCCCAATCCCGGCCGAAGCGGGGGATGTACATCACGGCGAAGGACCGGCCGGGCTCGTAGCGGCGGGGCGGGGCGGTGGCCGTGGGGGCCGGATGGGCGGCGGCGACCGGGCCGGTGGACCACTGGTCCTGGAGCCTGCCGATCTCGCCGTCCATCGCGCTGTCGGCCCGGACGCCGGTCCAGTAGAGGAGGTAGACGACGAAGAGGACGATCAACGTCCCGGTGGTGAGGCAGATTTCGCTGATCGTGCGGACGATCCACCGCGCCGTCATCCGGCCGCCCCTCCCCGCCGACCCGCGGGACGCGGGCTACGGCTTCACAGGCTGTGCGTAGTGGAGGTCCACTGTGCCGGAGTAGCCGGGCAGAGTCACCGCCTCGTGCTGGTCGACTTTCCAGCCGAGGCCGTAGGCGTTGACGTACTGGAGGTAGTTCTGGAGGGCGGGGGACGCGGTGAGCGCGCGGGTGAGCGCGTCCCGGTCGCCGACCGCGGTGATCTTGTAGGGCGGTGAGTAGACCTGCCCCTGGAGGATCAGGGTGTTGCCAACGCAGCGGACCGCGCTGGTGGAGATCAGCCGCTGGTCCATGACCTTGATGCCCTTGGCGCCGCCGTGCCAGAGGGCGTTGACGACGGCCTGGAGGTCCTGCTGATGGATGACCAGGTCGTTGGGCTGCGGCTCGGGGATGCCGGGGATCTTGGCGGTGGCGTTCGGCGGGGCGTCGGTGAGCGTGACGGTCAGGCCCGGGCCGGACACCTCTTTGGTGCCGGCGTTCTTCGCCAGCCCCTGGAGCTTGCTCTCGTCCCCGGCGGAGGGGCTGTTGTCGCGGTGGGCGAGGGCGTCGACCTCCGCGCGCAGACCGGCGTTGCTCTCGTCCTGGGCGCCGTTCTTGTGGCTGCGTTCCTGGATGAGGTCGGAGAGCCGGAGCATCGAGTCGTCGGAGCGGAGGTTGGTGCCGCGGGCGGTGTCGAAGCTCAGCCAGAACAGCAGACCGGCGAGGGCGAAGACGAGGAGGGTGAGGAGCCGGACGGGCCGCAACCGGGGCCGCGGCGGGCGCCCGGAGGAGCCGGCGGATGTGCTCAACGTACCCTTACTCCTTACGACGCCGCGGAAGCACTACGCTAACGGACGCCGGGAAGGAAATCCGTTCCCCTGTGTCCGTACCCTGGCTCCCGACCCGCGCCACCTCCGTGCGGAGGGGGACCGCCCGCTCATCGTGGAGAGCGGGGGAGCAGCACATCGACAGGAGAGTTCCTCGTGCCGAAGTCACGGATCCGCAAGAAGGACGACTTCACGCCGCCGCCGGCGAAGACCACCAGCTTGAAGATGAACTCCGGCCGCGGCTGGGTCGCACCACTGATGCTGGCGATGTTCGTGATCGGACTGGCGTGGATCGTGCTGTTCTACGTGTCCGAGGGCGATCTGCCGATCAAGGCGATGGGCAACTGGAACATCGTCTGTGGCTTCGGCTTCATCGCGGTGGGGTTCGGCGTCTCCACGCAGTGGAAGTAGCGGCGGCGGACGTGGGCGCGCCCGCCTCTCCGGCAAAGTGAGCGCAAGCCCTACCCAAGGCCATCCACACAGTTATCCACAGCCGGGGAAAACTTCAGAAGATCTGTGGATAACCCTCGGCAGGTTGACGCCGGTGTGACCGGTGGTGATCTACGCCACCGGCCTCCGCCCCCGCCCCTTCCTGCGGAAACGTCGGTTGAGGGGGTGCGGGGGCCGGTTTCTGCACAGCATGCACAAGATCCTTCACGGACTGTGGACAACGTGCTGCGCGGAGCGTCGCCGGGCCGTCAGCCCAGCAGTTGGACGGTCCGTACCCACACCACCGCGACGATCGCGAGCAGCGTCACCGCGCATGTCCCGATGTGCACCAGCGTCCGGTGCTGCCGCGGTGCGTGCACCATCCCGAACGCCACCGCGGCGCCCACGACCAGCCCGCCGACGTGTGCCTGCCAGGCGATGTTCGGCCACAGGAACGTGAAGGCCAGGTTGATGCCGAGCAGGATCAGTACCGGCTTCATGTCGTACTGGAGCCGGCGCATCAGCACGGCCGTGGCGCCCAACAGCCCGAAGATCGCGCCGGACGCCCCGAGCGAGGGCTGGTTCTGCGCGGTGACGAGGTAGGACAGGGCGCTGCCGCCCAGGCCGGCGAGCAGGTAGAGCGCGGTGTAGCGGAGCCTGCCGAGCGCCGCCTCCAGCGGCGGGCCCAGCCACCACAGCGAGAGCATGTTGAAGCCGATGTGCGCGAACTGCTGGTGCAGGAAGACCGCGGTCAGCAGGCGGTACCACTCGCCGTGCGCGACGCCGACCAGTTGGTAGCGGCTGGGGTCGACGGCGAGGCCGAGCATGTCGAGCCGTTCGACCAACCAACCGCCGGAGAACTGCTCGTTGAGCAGCACCGCGACGAAGACGGCGACATTGAGGCCCAGCAGGATCTTGGTGACCAGCCGGGGATCGGCGGTCACGGTGCCGCCGGCTATCGTGCGCGGCGCGCTGGCCCCCGGCGCCGGGCCGCTGCCGCCGCCGGTGCGCACGCAGTCCGGGCACTGGAAGCCGACCGAGGCGCTGATCATGCACTCCGGGCAGATCGGCCGGTCGCAGCGGGTGCAGCGGATGCCGGTCGAGCGGTCCGGGTGGCGGTGGCAACGGGGCAGGCCGTCGTGGCCATGTGCCTGCTGCGGCTCCTGCGGGCTGCCTGGCTGGTCCATCGGTCCCCTCGTCCTCGTCTCACCGGGGCGCCGCTGCGAACGGACCGCCCCTCGGCGCCCGGCGCCTCGACCGGCCGCGCGCCCTCCAGCCCGCCTCAAACGAGCCTCGCGCCCCGTCTCAATCTACGACCGGACGGGGCGCGATGGTTCCCCGGATCGGGCCGGGGCACGAGATCCGGGTCAGCGGGTCTCGATGACCACCGACTCGATGACGACGTCCTGGAGCGGACGGTCGGTGCGCGGGTTGGTCTGCGTCTTGGCGATCGCGTCCACGACCTTCTTGCTGGCCTCGTTGGTGACCTCACCGAAGATGGTGTGCTTGCCGGTCAGCCAGGCCGTCGGGGAGACGGTGATGAAGAACTGCGAACCGTTGGTGCCCGGGCCGGCGTTGGCCATGGCCAGCAGGTACGGCTTGTTGAACGCCAGGTCGGGGTGGAACTCGTCGGCGAACTGGTAGCCGGGGCCACCGGTGCCGTTGCCCAGCGGGTCGCCGCCCTGGAGCATGAAGCCGCTGATCACGCGGTGGAAGACCGTGCCGTCGTAGAGCGGGGCCTGGGTCGGCTGGCCGGTCTTCGGGTCGGTCCACTCCCGCTCGCCCTTGGCGAGCTCGACGAAGTTCTTCACCGTCTTCGGAGCGTGGTTCGGCAGAAGCCGAAGTTCGATGTCGCCCTGGTTCGTCTTCAGGGTGGCGTAGAGCTGCTCAGCCACGATCTACCTTCCATAAGTCTTCACTGACGGTCCCCGATCCTCGCACGAAGCGTCGGCCGGGCGCCGGGCCGCCACCTCATGACGGGACTTCGTACTGATTTCCCGCGCGGGCGGCGCTCCCGCATGGCATCGTCGCCAGAAAGGGCCCCGGAAAATCCCGGATGACCCGGATGCCCGCGCACACATGCCGTGCGTCCGGCAAGCGGGCATGCTCGTCAATCGGGTGGACAGGCGACACAACAGAGGTGGGGGAGCAGCCCCCAGACCCGGACCCCACCGAGGAGGAGGATCCCCGTGACCCGCAAGGACAGCGTGCGCGCCGCGACCCATTCGGCCAAGGACGGCGTGCGGCACGCAGCGGAGGTGGTGGCTCCTTACGCCGGTACGGCCAAGGACACCGCTGTCCACTACACCCAGGAGGCGCGCGCCCGGCTCGCTCCCAGGGTCGCAGGGGCGGCCCAGCAGGCCAGGGCCCAGTACGACACCCATCTTCAGCCGCGGATCGAGCACGCCCGCGGGTCGCTGCCGCCCAAGGTGGACGCGGCCGCGACCCGGGCCGCCGTCCGCACCCGCCAGGCCGCCCGGCAGGCCGCCGACTACACCAGCCCGCGGCTGGAGAACGCCGTGGTCAACGCCCGTGCGGCGGCCGAGCCGGTGCGCGAGGAGGCGCTCGCCCGGGGCGCCGCGGCGCTGGCCGCGCTGCGCGGGCAGGTGACGGCCGCGGAGATCGAGAAGCTGCAGCGGAAGCAGTGCCGCCGGGCCGCCTGCGGCAAGGCCGCCAAGCGGCTGGCGCTGCTGGGCATCGTGGTCGCCGGCGCGGTCGCCGCCTGGAAGTGGTGGGACAAGCAGGCCAACCCGGACTGGCTGGTCGAGCCGCCGGCACCCACCGAGGTCGGCCAGGACGCCCCGCTCGACCCCGAGGTCCAGGCCAAGCAGGCCGAGACCGACCCCGACAAACGGCGCGGCGGCAACGCCTGATCCCCTTCCGCCCCGCCCCCGGGCCGCGCCCCTCCACCAGGGCGCGGCCCGGCCGCGTGTCGGGGAAGGGTGGCGTCCTGCGTCCAATGCGTGGGCGGGGAAGGGGAGTTCGGTGGGCGGGGCGCCGGGATCACCTCGGCAGCCCGCTTTCAGAAGGGGCGCCCCAGCCCGCCGGACCGCCGCCGTCGCCACCGACCGCGAGCCCGTCCCACCGCGGTACGGAAGCGGGCACAAAAAATCCCCTCCGACCACGTTTTCGCAGGTCGGAGGGGGATTGAAGTGGAGCCTAGGGGAGTCGAACCCCTGACATCTGCCATGCAAAGACAGCGCTCTACCAACTGAGCTAAGGCCCCTTCGCCGAACAGGGTACCCGGTGTCGGGGCCCTTTCCCGACCGGGTATCGCCGCACACCGTCGCTCTCCGTAGGATGCTTCGCGAGATTCGCGGCAGCGAAGCGCGATCGGGGAGACAGGGGAGACGGCATGGATGCAGCACAGCAGGAAGCCACCGCACGGGCCCGGGAGCTCCAGCGCAGTTGGTACGGGGAACCCCTGGGCGCGCTGTTTCGCCGTCTCATCGACGACCTCGGGCTGAACCAGGCCCGGCTGGCCGCGGTGCTCGGCCTGTCCGCGCCGATGCTGTCGCAGCTGATGAGCGGGCAGCGCGCGAAGATAGGCAACCCCGCCGTGGTCCAGCGGGTGCAGGCGCTCCAGGAGTTGGCCGGTCAGGTGGCGGACGGCAGCGTCAGCGCCGCCGAGGCCACCGACCGGATGGAGGAGATCAAGAAGACGGCGGGCGGCTCGGTGCTGAACAACACCGCGCAGACCACGTCGTCGACGGGGGCCACCACCGTGCGCCGGGTGGTGCGGGAGATCCAGTCGCTGCTGCGGTCGGTCTCCGACGCCGGCGAGATCATCGACGCGGCGAACAGCCTCACCGCCACCCACCCCGAACTCGCGGAGTTCCTGCGGGTCTACGGTGCCGGTCGCACCTCCGACGCGGTCGCCCACTACGAGTCGCACCAGAGCTAGCCAAGCGCGGGCGGCCACCGGGGAGTTGGCCTGAAGGAGTCGTGATCCAGCAGCGGACGGGGCGCAATGGGTGAGATCTTCGCCGGCCGGTACGAGCTCGTGGACCCGATCGGCCGGGGCGGCGTGGGCGCGGTCTGGCGGGCCTGGGACCACCGGCGCCGCCGCTACGTGGCGGCCAAGGTGCTGCAACAGAGCGACGCACACACGCTGTTGAGGTTCGTCCGCGAGCAGGCGCTGCGGATCGACCATCCGCATGTGCTGGCCCCGGCGAGCTGGGCCGCCGACGACGACCAGGTGCTGTTCACCATGGACCTGGTGCACGGCGGCTCGCTGGCCCATCTGACCGGGGACTACGGCCCGTTGCCGGCGCGGATGGTGTGCACGCTGATGGACCAGTTGCTGGCCGGGCTGACCGCCGTGCACGCCGAGGGCGTGGTGCACCGGGACATCAAACCGGCGAACATCCTGCTGGAGGCCACCGGCACCGGCCGCCCGCACCTGCGGCTGTCCGACTTCGGCATCGCGATGCGCAAGGGCGAGCCGCGGCTGACCGAGGCCAACTACGTGGTGGGAACGCCGGGTTACTTCGCACCGGAGCAGATGCTGGGCGCCGAGCCGGACTTCCCCGCGGACCTGTTCGCCGCCGGGCTGGTCGCGCTGAGCCTGATCACCGGGGCCAAGCCGGACGCCGAGGCGCTGATCCGGCGGTTCGCGGAGCAGGGCATACCGCCGGCTCCGGAGGACGTTCCGGAGCCCCTGTGGCAGGTGCTGGCGTCGCTGCTGCACCCGGATCCGGAGGCCCGCTTCAAGACCGCGACGGGGGCGCGGAAGGCGCTGCTGGCGGCCGCCGAGCTGCTGCCGGAGGCGACGCTTGAGGACGAGGTCATCGAGGTCTTCGACCACATCGGCCCGCTGCCGTCCGGGTTCGGACCGGACGGGCCGCTGCACTCGTCGAAGGGCCGGCACGGCGCCGCACGGCCCGCCGGCGGCTCCCCCGGGACACCGGCGGCCGGGGGCGGCGGTGCGCCGTTGGGCCCCTCGTCCATGTCGGACACCGGCAGCTTCCACCTCGCGCCGCCGGCCCCGGCGACGCCGCCCGTTCCGCCGCCGCCGAGCACCCCGCCGCCGATCCCGCCGGCCGGCGCACCGCCGTTGGGCACCCCGCCGCGCGGCACCGTCCCGGCCCCGCCGACCACCCCGCCCCGTACGCCTCCCCCGGAGCCCATCGAGCCGACGGACATCGTGCCCACCTCCTCGGTGCGCCCGCAGGCAGCCGCGACCCGCCCGTACACCACCGGTCAGCCGCCGCTGCCGGCGCAGCCCCCGACCGGCGACGGCCCCGGAGCGCCGGCGGTGGCTCCCTCGGCCGCCCCGGTACGTCCACCGGGACCGCCCCCGAAGGTCGCGGTCCCGGTCCTGGTCGTGGCGCTGCTGTGCATCGCCGTCGGGGTGTGGGCGCTGCTCGCCGGCTGAACCGGGCACCGCGGCCCGGCGCACCGCTTCGCACGCGAGCGCCGGCACCTCAACTCCCCCGCCGCGGGCGGCACTACCGCCGGCGGTCCGCGCCGGCCTCGTTCACCGCGCGCCTCCCCCGGTGTCCGCGCCCCGCGACCACGGCCTCCGGCCGGCCCGTGCGTACGCCGTCCCCAGCCCGGCCAGCAGCAGGAGGCCCAGCACGCCGACGGAGACCCCGGCGATCCGGAGCGCGGGCCAGTGGCCGCCCCCGGACCCAGTGGCTCCGGAGCCCGAACCGCCCCCGGACGCCTCGTCCTTGACGGACATCGCATCGGCCTCCGGTCCGGCCTTCGCCCGGCCCAGGACGGCGACCCGCAGCACCACGCCGATCCGCGGGTTCTGGGTGATCTGCGCGGCCCGGGCCCCGAGGGTGACCGCGATGTAGAAGGTGCCGTTGGCGTGGACGGGGACGACGTTGGGGTGGGTCTCGTAGCGGTTGGTCCAGGAGACCGGGACCGTCCCCATGCTCAGCGAGGCCGCCCGCCCCGTGTACGGCACCTGCGGGGTGAACTCACCGGTCCCGCTGCCGACCGGGGCGCGGAACGGCGTATAGACCTGGGTGCTGCCGAACGAGACGTGGGAGGCGGCCCCGGAGCGCGGTGCGGTGCCGAACTGGACGTCGTAGCGGAGCTGTTGGCCCCAACTGACCGGCACCTTGTACCAACGGGTCTGCGCGGGAAGGATCGTGTCCTGCCAGACGCCGGTACCCAGCTCGTGGGCGTCGTTGAAGCCGGTGCCGCCGGAGACGTCCTTGGGCGCGGTGGTGGGCAGCGTGGCGTCCTTGCCGCCGGTGCCGTACTGCGGCGTCGCCTGCGCGGGGGTGACGCCCTTCTTCAGCGGATGTTCCACGTGAAACACCAGCTCGATCGGCCAGCGCGCGGCGTCCGAGCCGGTGGCGGCGCGGCGTTCGACGGCCAGCCAGTACCGGCCCGCCTTGTCGCAGCGGGCGCTGCCGCCGCGCGACGGGATGCGGCTGACGCTGGCGGTCAGTGGTGTGGCCCCCTCCCGCTGACCGAAGCGCGCGGTGGAGGACTGGCAACTGCCGTCCGTGCCCTGGACGATGCGGGCGCTGACGGTGTCGAGGAGGTCCACCGAGGCGCCGGAGGGCGGCACCGCGGTGGCCGAGAAATCGGCGGTCGAGGCCGCGTCCAGATCGGTGGCGTAGTAGCGCACCTCGTTGGGGCCGATGCTGTCCAGATACTGGCCGGGGGCGAGGGTGGGCGCGCCCTTCTGGTCATCAGTGCCGTGGACCTGGGTGCCCCGGAACCGGTAGCTGTCCGCGGCGAGTTGACCGGCGCGCTGCACCTGGCGGGCGAGCGACGCGGCGTCAGGAGCGTCGTAGTACTGGCCGTTGCCGGACTTGGCGATGCACTGGAGCTGGGGGCGGTCCTTGGCGGCCGGGTGGAATCCGACGACGTCGATGTGCAGATCGGCGCCGGAGGAGGCGAGTTGGGCGGCTACCTGGCAGGGCGGCGGGGACGGGCAGCCGCTCTGGCCGTTGGAGATCAGCAGGATGGTGCGCTTGCCGGAGGCACCGGTCGCGGCCTTGGGGAGGTCCTGGGCGGCCCTGGTCAGCGAGAGCCCAATGGGGGCGTCGCCCTTGGGCGTTAGGCCCGCCACGGCCCGTGTGAGGCCGCCGCGGTCCAACGGGCCGACGGGCTGCGCGAGACGGGTGTCGTCGCACCCCTTGGGCTTGTCCGCGCCGTAGACCCGCAGACCGGTGGGGTAGCCCTCGGGCAGGGCGTCCGCGACGCCACCGACTGCCTTGCGGGCGGCGGCGATGAGGGTGCCGCCGGCGCCGTCGCTCCCGGCCATCGAGCGCGAGGAGTCCAGGACCGTCACCAGTCCGCTGCCGTCGGCCGCCGGCGCCGCCCGCGGGGCCGCCGAGGCCGGCAGCACCGCCGCGGTCAGCGCCAGTACCACCGCCCCCCAAGTCCCCCGGGTTCTCCACCTCGTTCGCGCCGTGGAGGCCCCCGCCTCCGGCGCCGCCGCCCGCCTGCGTGGTGGTCGTGCCATCTCTCGTCCCCCTCGTGTCCCGCCGGTCACCACCCGGACTTCGGCCTCACGACCAGCGACTTTGCCACTGCAATCCATAGGTGTGCGATAGCAAAATCAGGAGCCCCTCTGCCCACCCCCGACACGTACGAAACCCCGGCCGCCCTTGGGGCAACCGGGGTCCATACGAACTGTGCTGTGCGTGTGGTCTCACACACCGGAACCTGCGGGCACGGAGTCGGTCGCCTCCGTCCACAGATCCTGCTCGGCGCGATCCGCCTGGATCTGGCGGTACACGAGGAGCCCGCCGATGGCGGCCAGTGCGACCAGGATCAGCTTCTTCACCGCGCGACCTCGTCTTTCGTTGACGTAGGGGACCTCTATGTCGGCCGATGATACACACCGGCCGATATCGATCGGTTATCTAGCCCGCACTCGGCAACACCCCGTCCGGAGGCGCCGAGGGAGCCCAACTCCCGCTTCTTCAGAACGAATCGCGCCCGGCTTCGGTTCCCGGAACCGGGAAGTGCCGACAAAGGCATCGGCCCGGTCGGAGAAACCTCCGACCGGGCCGATTCTGCGGTGCGGCTACCAGGACTTGAACCTGGGGCCTCTTCCTTATCAGGGAAGCGCTCTAACCGTCTGAGCTATAGCCGCTCGCTCGCTGCACCAGAAGATTAGCGCACTTCAGAGGCGTTCCCAAAATCGGTTCCGCAGGCCCTCGGAACGCCCGGCGCAGACGGCCCGCCAGAGGCCCTCACTCGTCCTCCGCGAGCGTCAGCTCCACGCCACCGACGAAGCCCGCCGACAGGTTGTAGATGAAGGACCCGAGGGTGGCCAGCGCGGTCGCCAGCACCACGTCGATCACCGCGATGACGGAGGTGAACAGCAGCACCCGCGGCAGCGAGAGGAACGACTGGAGGTCGAAGCCACCGCCCTCGGCGGAGCCGGTCGCCTCGCTGATCGTCTTGCCGACGGTGGAGAAGACGCCCATCGCGTCCATCACCATCCACAGCACCGCCACCGCCACCACGGTGCAGATGCCGAGCGCGACGGAGAGCAGGAAGCTGACCTTCATCACCGACCAGGGGTCGGTGCGCGCCACCCGGAGGCGGGCCTTGCGGGTCCGCGGCGCCGTGCTGGCGCCCGTACGCGGCTTGCGCACGGCCTGTTCGGCACCGGGGCCCCCGGCGCCCGTGTGGTACGCCTGCGGCGGCTGGTAGGGCTGCTGGGCGCCGCCCTGCGGCTGCCCCTGGCCGGTGGTCTTCGTCTGCGGCCGGGACTGGGGTTGTGGCTGGGACTGGGGTTGTGGCTGGGGCTGCGGCTGGGGCTGCGGCTGACGGGTGTTGCTCACGGTTCCCCCCTCGTGGGCGCCCTTCTCCCGGGCGCCGTCGGACGCGACGGAGCCACGGGCGCTGCGTTCCTTGGGGGCGGGCTCCGCCGCGGAGTCCGAGGTGACTCCCGCCTTGCCCGTCGCAGCGCCCGTGGCTCCACTCACGACCTACTCCTCGTGTTACTCCGCCGCGGGCTGCTCGCCCTCGACTGCGGTGGACCCGGACTCCTCGGCCGCGCCGGTCTCCTCGACCCCGTCGGGCCCGTCGACCTCCTCGGCCTCCCGGCCGGCCTCGGCGTTGCGCGCGATGCCGACGACGGCATCTCGCTTGCCCAGGTTGATCAGTTGGACGCCCATGGTGTCACGGCCGGTCTCCCGGACCTCGCTGACCCGCGTGCGGATCACGCCACCGCTGAGCGTGATCGCGAGGATCTCGTCGGCCTCCTCGACGATCAACGCGCCGACCAGCGAACCGCGGTCCTCGACGATCTTCGCGGCCTTGATGCCGAGGCCACCGCGACCCTGGACGCGGTACTCGTCGACCGCGGTGCGCTTGGCGTAGCCGCCGTCGGTCGCGGTGAAGACGAAGGTGTCCGCGCGGACCACGTTCAGCGAGAGCAGCTCGTCACCCTCGCGGAAACTCATGCCCTTCACACCGGAGGTGGCCCGGCCCATCGGGCGCAGCGCCTCGTCGGTCGCGGTGAAGCGGATCGACTGGGCCTTCTTGCTGATCAGCAGCAGGTCGTCGCTCTCCGAGACCAACTCGGCGCCGATCAGCTCGTCGTCGCTGCCGTCCGCCTGCTCGCGCAGGTTGATCGCGATCACGCCGCCGGAGCGGGGCGAGTCGTAGTCCTTGAGCGGGGTCTTCTTCACCAGGCCGGCCTTGGTGGCGAGGACCAGGTAGGGCGCCGCCTCGTAGTCGCGGATCGCCAGGATCTGCGCGATCTGCTCGTCCGGCTGGAAGGCCAGGAGGTTGGCGACGTGCTGACCGCGCGCATCCCGTCCCGCGTCCGGGAGTTCGTACGCCTTGGCGCGGTAGACCCGGCCCTTGTTGGTGAAGAACAGCAGCCAGTGGTGGGTGGTGGAGACGAAGAAGTGGTCGACGATGTCGTCTTCCTTGAGCTTGGTGCCCCGTACGCCCTTGCCGCCGCGCTTCTGCGAGCGGTAGTCGTCGGTCTTCGTCCGCTTCACGTAGCCACCACGGCTGATGGTGACGACGATGTCCTCTTCGGCGATCAGGTCCTCGATGGACATGTCGCCCTCGAACGGCACCAGCTTGCTGCGCCGGTCGTCGCCGAACTTCTCGACGATCGCGGCCAGTTCGTCGCTGATGATCTGGCGCTGCCGCTCCGGGGAGGCCAGGATCGCGTTGTACTCGTTGATCTTCCGCTGGAGCTCGTCGTGCTCGGCGGTGATCTTCTGACGCTCCAGGGCGGCCAGCCGGCGGAGCTGCATCTCCAGGATCGCGTTGGCCTGGATCTCGTCGATCTGCAGCAGGCCCATCAGGCCCTCGCGGGCCACCTCGACCGTATCGCTGCGCCGGATCAGCGCGATGACCTCGTCGATCGCGTCCAGCGCCTTGAGCAGACCGCGCAGGATGTGGGCCCGCTCCTCGGCCTTGCGCAGCCGGAACTTCGTCCGGCGGACGATGACCTCGATCTGGTGCGTGACCCAGCTCCGGATGAAGGCGTCCAGGGAGAGGGTGCGCGGCACGCCGTCGACCAGCGCGAGCATGTTCGCGCCGAAGTTGGTCTGCAGATCGGTGTGCTTGTAGAGGTTGTTGAGGACGACCTTGGCGACCGCGTCCCGCTTGAGGACGATGACCAGCCGCTGGCCGGTGCGCGAGGAGGTCTCGTCGCGGACGTCCGCGATGCCGCCGATCTTGCCGTCCTTGACCAGGTCGGCGATCTTCTGCGCGAGGTTGTCCGGGTTGACCTGGTAGGGGAGTTCGGTGACCACCAGGCACTGGCGGTTCTGGATCTCCTCGACCTCGACGACCGCGCGCATCGTGATGGAGCCGCGGCCGGTGCGGTACGCCTCCTCGATGCCCTTGCGACCCACCACCAGCGCGCCGGTGGGGAAGTCGGGGCCCTTGATCCGCTCGATCAGCGCGTCCAGCAGCTCCTCGCTGGACGCCTCCGGGTGCGCCAGCGCCCACTGCGCGCCCTCGGCGACCTCGCGGAGGTTGTGCGGCGGGATGTTGGTCGCCATGCCGACCGCGATGCCGGCCGAGCCGTTGATCAACAGGTTGGGGAAACGGGCCGGCAGGACCGTCGGCTCCTGGTTCCGGCCGTCGTAGTTGTCCTGGAAGTCGACGGTCTCCTCGTCGATGTCCCGGAGCATCTCCATCGACAGCGGCGCCATCTTGCACTCGGTGTACCGCATGGCGGCGGCCGGGTCGTTGCCCGGAGAGCCGAAGTTGCCGTTGGAGTCGACCAGCGGCATCCGCATCGACCACGGCTGCGCGAGGCGGACCAGCGCGTCGTAGATGGAGGTGTCACCGTGCGGGTGGTACGTACCCATGACGTCGCCGACGACGCGGGCGCACTTGTAGAAGCCCTTCTCGGGGCGGTAGCCGCCGTCGTACATCGCGTACAACACGCGGCGGTGCACCGGCTTGAGGCCGTCGCGGATGTCGGGCAGCGCACGCGAGACGATGACGGACATCGCGTAGTCGAGGTAGGAGCGCTGCATCTCCGTTTCGAGCCCGACGGGCTCGACGCGCATCCCGACGCCTTCGATGGCGGCGGGCGCGCCCTCGGCGGTCACGCCGTCCGGGGTCACAGGGGGGTTCTCGTCGGCCATGGTGGTTCAAAGTCCTTTCGAGCTGCGGCTGTTGTGCGGGCCGACAGGGCTCAGATGTCGAGGAAGCGGACGTCCTTGGCGTTGCGCTGGATGAACGAGCGGCGCGCCTCGACGTCCTCGCCCATGAGGACGGAGAACAGGTCGTCCGCGCGGGCCGCGTCGTCCAACGAGACCTGGCCGAGCACCCGGTGGTCGGCGTCCATGGTCGTCACGCGCAGCTCCTCGGCGTTCATCTCGCCGAGACCCTTGAACCGCTGGACCGAGTCGTCCTTGATCCGCTTGCCGTTGCGCTTGCCGAGCTCGATCAGCTGGTCCCGCTCCGGGTCGGAGTAGGCGTACTCGAAGTCGTCCCGGCCCCACTTGATCTTGTACAGCGGCGGGCGGGAGAGGTAGACGTGGCCGGCCTCGACGAGCGGGCGCATGAAGCGGAACAGGAAGGTCAGCAGCAGGGTGTTGATGTGCTGACCGTCGACGTCGGCGTCCGCCATCAAGATGATCTTGTGGTACCGGAGCTTCTCGATGTCGAAGTCCTCGTGCACGCCGGTGCCGAAGGCCGAGATCAGCGCCTGGACCTCGTTGTTCTGCAGGATCTTGTCGACCCGGGCCTTCTCGACGTTGAGGATCTTGCCGCGGATCGGGAGGATCGCCTGGTACTCCGGGTTACGACCGGACTTGGCCGAGCCACCGGCGGAGTCACCCTCGACGATGAAGATCTCGCACTTGGTGGGGTCGTTGGACTGGCAGTCGCTGAGCTTGCCGGGCAGCGACGCGGTCTCCAACAGGCCCTTGCGGCGCGTCAGATCGCGCGCCTTGCGGGCCGCGACCCGGGCGGTGGCCGCCTGGATGCCCTTGCGGACGATGTCCGCGGCCTCGTTGGGATTGCGGTCCAGCCAGTCGTTGAGGTGCTCGTGGACGACCTTCTGGACGAAGGTCTTCACCTCGGTGTTGCCCAGCTTGGTCTTGGTCTGGCCCTCGAACTGCGGCTCGGAGAGCTTCACCGAGATGATCGCGGTCAGACCCTCGCGGATGTCCTCGCCCGTGAGGTTGTCGTCCTTCTCGCGCAGCAGCTTCTTGTCGCGCGCGTAGCGGTTGACGAGACCGGTCAACGCGGCGCGGAAGCCCTCCTCGTGGGTGCCGCCCTCATGGGTGTGGATGATGTTCGCGAAGCTGTAGACACCCTCGCTGTACTGGGTGTTCCACTGCATCGCGAGGTCGACGGAGAGGTTCCGCTCCTTGTCCTCGGCCTCGACCGAGACGACCGTCGGGTGAACCAGCTCCCCCTTGCGGGAGTTGAGGTACTTCACGAAGTCGACGATGCCGCCCTCGTAGTGGTACCGCACCGAGAGCGGCTTGCCCTCCTCGTCCACATGGTCCGGGCGCTCGTCCGTGAGCGAGATGGTCAGCCCCTTGTTGAGGAACGCCATCTCCTGGAAGCGCCGCGACAGCGTCTCGAAGCTGTAGGTGGTGGTCTCGAAGATCTCGGGGTCGGCCCAGAAGGTCACCGAGGTGCCGGACTCGTCGGTGGCCTCGTGCTTGGCCAGCGGGGCGGTCGGCACGCCCTGCTTGTACTCCTGCGTCCAGCGGTAGCCGTCCGTGCGGATCTCGACCGCGACCCGGGTCGACAGGGCGTTCACGACGGAGACACCCACACCGTGCAGACCACCGGAGACCGCGTACCCGCCGCCGCCGAACTTGCCGCCGGCGTGCAGAACGGTCAGCACGACCTCGACGGCCGGCTTGTTCTCGGACGGCACGATGCCGACGGGGATACCGCGACCGTTGTCGACGACCTGCACACCGCCGTCGGCGAGGATCGTCACCTCGATGGTGTCGGCGTGACCGGCCAGCGCCTCGTCGACGGAGTTGTCGACGACCTCCTGCACGAGGTGGTGCAGACCGCGCTCGCCCGTGGAGCCGATGTACATGCCGGGGCGCTTACGAACCGCGTCCAGGCCCTCAAGGACGGTGATCGCGCTGGCGTCATACGACTTCTCCACCGAGGAGTCGCCCACGGCGCCGGCCGAACCCCCCTCTTCGGTAGAAGCCATGTTGTTCTCGTTGAGGTCGCCGGAGTCGGCCACGAAGCGCCCTTTCTGGCACAGCACGAGCCCTTCCACACCTGTTGCGATCTCCCCGCGAAGAACAGATGGGAGCGGCTCGTCGTTCGACTTGTTCCGCGAGTGGGCGGGATTGCCACCAGTCTACCGGTAGCGCCGACACTCATGGGGGTTTGCAGGCGCCTGAGTCGTCATGTGCCGCCCTGAACCAGCATCCGCCGACTCCCCATATGCGAGACGGGGCCTCAGGACGCTCACACGGGCACTCAGCGCTTCGAGATGTCAACCGGTGGCGACCGCCTGTGAAGTCTCATGCGTCACACGTGTTTACACGGCTCGTACGGACGTGCGCCGTTTCACGTGAAACGGTCCGTGACCGGCCACGGACGTGCGATGGGGGCGGTGTTTCCCGTGAAACACCGCCCCCATCGGCGGGATTCTCGATCGTGTGGCGGCCCTCACCCGTAGGTGTCGCCGGGCCCCTTACTGCCCGGCGCGCGCAGGGCTCCGTACCGGCGCGCCGGACCGCCCGGCCCCAGCACCTTGAGCATCTTCACCGTGCCGTGGCCCAGGTCCTCGTTGAGGCGGGCCACCAGCTGCGGTGCCAGCAGCCGCAGTTGGGTCGCCCAGGCCGTCGAGTCGCACTGGACCGTCAGGATGCGGGCGTCCTCGTCGTACCGCTGCGGCTCGCAGTGCTGTGCCACCTCGGGACCCACCAGCTGAGGCCAACGGCCCATCACCCCGCCGACCGCGGCGGGGGTCTCCCAGCCGCGCTCGGTGATCAGGCGGTTGATCGCGGCGCCCAACGGCAGCGGATCCCGGCCGTCCGCCCGCGCGCCCGAGCGCAGTCCGCCGCGACGGGCCTGCTTCTTCTGCTGCACGGCCGCGCCCCGGGCGCGCGCCTGTTCTTTCGCGGCCACCAGCGCCTGCCGGGCCAGGTCCACCCCGGACAGCTCGGGGGTTTTGGGCTGCTCCGGCTGCGGTTCGGTCACCGGTCCACCCTCTCCACGGTGCCGCCGGAGACCGCGTACCGCGCCCCGGCCAGCACGCCCGGCACGTCGTCGTCCACCGCCGCGGTCACCAGTACCTGCTCGCCCGGCGCGACCAGCTCCGCCAGCCGCTCCCGGCGCCGGCTGTCCAACTCGGCGAAGACGTCGTCGAGCACCAGCACCGGTTCGTTGCCCTCGGCGCGCAGCAGCTCGTACGAGGCCAGCCGCAGGGCCAGCGCGTACGACCAGGACTCGCCGTGGCTCGCATAGCCCTTGGCCGGCAACTGCCCCAGTTTCAGCAACAGTTCGTCGCGGTGCGGCCCCACCAGGGTCACCCCGCGCTCGATCTCGTTCTTGCGGGCCTCGCCCAGCGCCGCCAGCAGCGCGCCGTACAACTCCTCGCGGCTCGCGGCGGCAGTCATCGCCTCGCCCGCCGAACCGCGGTACTCCAGCCCCAACGGGCCGCCGCCCGGCGCCAGTTGCTCGTACGCCTTGTCCGCCAGCGGCCGCAGCGTGGCGATCAGGTCGAGCCGCTGGGCCAGGAGTTCGGCGCCGGCGCGGGCCAGGTGCTGGTCCCAGACGTCCAGCGTCGACAGGTCCGCCCCCACGCTCGAATCCGCTCGCGCGGGAGGTGCCCCCCTCCGGCCGCCGTGCCGACGGGCCAGCGCCGCCGTCTTCAGAAGGGTGTTGCGCTGCTTGAGGACGCGGTCGTAGTCCGCGCGCACGCCCGCCATCCGCGGAGAACGGGCGGTGATCAGCTCGTCGAGGAACCGCCGGCGCTCGCCGGGGTCGCCCTTGACCAGCGCCAGGTCCTCGGGCGCGAACAGCACCGTCCGCACGATCCCCAGCACGTCGCGCGGTCTGACCTGAGACGACCTGTTGATCCGGGCGCGGTTCGCCTTGCCCGGATTGAGCTCCAGCTCGATGAGCTGCTGCCGCTCGCCCTGGGCGACCGCGGCCCGGACGATGGCCCGGTCGGCGCCCATCCGCACCAGGGGAGCGTCCGAGGAGACCCGGTGGCTGCCGAGCGTGGCCAGATAGCCGACCGCCTCGACGAGGTTGGTCTTGCCCTGCCCGTTGGGCCCCACGAACGCCGTGACGCCCGGGTCGAGCGGGACCTCGACCCGGGCGTACGAGCGGAAGTCGGCGAGCGACAGATGCGTGACATGCATGGTTCCGCGCCGACCTCCCCCGGCTGCTGTGCTGGTGGTGCTTACTACTTGCTCTCGACCGCGTGGCCACCGAACTGGTTGCGCAGCGCGGCGATCATCTTCATCTGCGGCGAGTCGTCCTGACGGGACGCGAAGCGGGCGAAGAGCGACGCGGTGATCGCCGGCAGCGGCACGGCGTTGTCGATCGCGGCCTCGACCGTCCAGCGGCCCTCACCGGAGTCGGCGGCGTAACCGCGCAGCTTCTCCAGGTGCTCGTCGTCGTCGAGGGCGTTGACCGCCAGGTCCAGCAGCCAGGAACGGATGACCGTGCCCTCCTGCCAAGAGCGGAAGATCTCGCGGACGTTGTCCACGGAGTCGACCTTCTCCAGCAGCTCCCAGCCCTCGGCGTAGGCCTGCATCATCGCGTACTCGATGCCGTTGTGGACCATCTTCGCGAAGTGGCCCGCGCCCACCTTGCCGGCGTGCACGGAGCCGAACTCGCCCTCGGGCTTGAGGGCGTCGAAGATCGGCTGCACCTTGGCGACGTTCTCCTTGTCGCCGCCGTACATCAGCGCGTAGCCGTTCTCCAGGCCCCAGACGCCGCCGGAGACGCCGCAGTCCACGAAGCCGATGCCCTTGGCCGCCAGCTCCTCGGCGTGCTTCTCGTCGTCGGTCCAGCGGGAGTTGCCGCCGTCCACGACGAGGTCGCCGGGCGAGAGCAGCTCGGCCAGCTCGTCGATCGTCGCCTGGGTGGCGGCGCCGGCCGGGACCATGACCCAGACCACCCGCGGACCCTGGAGCCTGTCCACAAGCCCCTTGAGGCTGTCCACATCGGCCAGGTCCGGGTTGCGGTCGTATCCGATGACGGTGTGGCCAGCGCGGCGAATGCGCTCGCGCATGTTGCCGCCCATCTTGCCGAGACCGACGAGACCGAGCTCCATCAGAGACCCTCTTTGCACATAGTCGTTGCTGTTCGTACCCGAGTCCGAGCCTACGCCCGGGACCCCGTGCACAGCTGTGGGCTCAGCCGCTCATCAGGAGGCCGTCAGCCAGTCGCCGCAAGGGCCCCGGCGGATGGCCGGGGCCCGGTCGGTACGAGGTCGATCGCCCGCGTCAGCCCGAGAGGCGGACGGGCATGATCAGGTACTTGTACGCGTCGTCGGCCTCGGCGTCCTTGGCCGGGCGGCCGCTGAGCAGCGCGGGCTTGGTCGAGGTGGTGAAGGACAGCTGGGCCACGGGGGAGTCGATGGCCGACAGGCCCTCCAGGAGGAAGCCCGGGTTGAAGGCGATCGAGATGTCGTCGCCCTCCAGGTCGGCGTCGACCCTTTCCACAGCCTGTGCATCGTCGCTGGAGCCGGCCTCCAGGATCAGCACGCCCTGCTCGAAGCTCAGCCGCACCGGGGTGTTCCGCTCGGCGACCAGCGCCACGCGCTTGACGGCCTCGACGAACGGGGCGGTCTCGATCACGGCGACGGAGTTGAACTCGGTCGGGAAGAGCGTCCGGTACTTCGGCAGGTCGCCCTCAAGCAGACGGGTCGTGGTCCGGCGGCCGGCGCCCTCGAAACCGATCAGGCCCTCGCCCTGCCCGGAACCGGACAGCGCCAGGGTGACGGAGTCGCCGCCGCTCAGGGACTTGGCGGTGTCCAACAGGGTCTTGGCGGGCACCAGGGCGACCGCGGAGGCGTCCGGGCTCTCCGGCTTCCACAGGAACTCGCGGACCGCGAAGCGGTAGCGGTCGGTGGAGGCGAGGGTGACGGTGTCGCCCTCGATCTCGATCCGCACACCGGTCAGCACCGGCAGGGTGTCGTCGCGGCCGGCGGCGATGGCCACCTGGGCGGCGGCCGCGGCGAAGACCTCACCGGGGACGGTGCCGGTGGCGGTGGGCATCGTCGGCAGGGACGGGTACTCCTCCACAGGCAGGGTGTGGAGGGTGAAGCGGGAGGAGCCGCAGACCACGGTCACTCGTACACCGTCGGTGGAAATCTCCACCGGGCGGTTGGGGAGCGCACGGCAGATGTCGGCGAGCAGCCGGCCGGAGACGAGGACGGTGCCCTCCTCTTCCACCTCGGCATCCACCGAGACCCGCGCGGAGACCTCGTAGTCGAAGCCGGACAGGCTCAGCGCGCCGTCGTCCGCCTTCAGGAGCAGGCCCGCGAGGACGGGCACCGGCGGACGGGCCGGGAGGCTCTTGGCCGCCCAGGCCACTGCCTCCGCGAGTACATCGCGCTCCACCCGGATCTTCACCGGAAACCGCCTCCTGCTGTTGCTGGCTCTCGCCCTGCTGGCTCTTCGTCGTCGGCTGAGTTGCCGGAGACCAGTCTGACGCACACCAGCGACAGTCGGTGCGGCTCGGGGTCAAGTCGACTCGACCGGAGCGACGGGCTCTCGGGCCGAGTTGTGCACAGGGCCCGTTTCGAAGCGAATTCCCCGGTAGATACCCGTGGTCGTAGTAGTAGGCCCTGTGGAAACCGTGGACAACTGACTTTGTGCAGGTCAGCGCCGATTTTTTGTCCACCGCGCCTGTGGGCGGCGGCCGTGGATAAGCGGCCTCGGCTGTGGACCACGTGAAGTTCTGCACACCCCATGCACAGGGCCGAGGCACTTCTCCCCAGTGCCATCCCCAGCTTTACCCCCGTTCCCCACAGCCCAACCCCGCACCTTGGTGTGACCGCTTTCACTCGGCGCGGTGAGGGCGGGTGTTGCGTTGCCGAACAGTGGACAGCGGTGTGGAGAAGCTGGGGATCACTGGGGACAACCCCGCTCTACCTGTGGGCGGCCAGTGGACAAGCTCGCGCGACGCCTGTGGACGAAAACTCTGTCCACAGGCTGTGGATTTCGTTTGGCCACAATTCCACATGCGGCTGACCTCGTCCGATGGCCCGTCAGCAGACCAGCCTGTGGATCCCACAGGGATAACTTTCCTCTCCCCAGGCTGTGGACGGAAGATTCTTGCCCAATCTGTGGAGAGAGGCCGTGACCAGGCCCGGAATCGAACAGCGCCGGCGCGCTCCACAGGTTTGGGACGACGACCGACGGCTCACAGAACCCACCGACCGGCCCGTCCACCACCCCGGAACGCCCCTCCGTGACCGTCCCGCGGGCCCCGCCGACGGCACAGACGACGGCACGGGACGTCGTCTCCCTCCCCTGCCCCGCGCACGACGAAGGGCGCCCCGGGAGCGGATCCCGGAGCGCCCTGGTGGCGGTCGCGGCCGGCGGTGACCGCCCGTCAGCCGTTCTTGATGCGGTTGGTCAGCTCGGTGACCTGGTTGTAGATGGAGCGCCGCTCGGCCATCAGCGCGCGGATCTTGCGATCGGCGTGCATCACCGTCGTGTGGTCGCGGCCGCCGAACTGTGCGCCGATCTTCGGCAGCGAGAGGTCGGTGAGCTCCCGGCACAGGTACATCGCGATCTGGCGGGCCGTCACCAGCACCCGGCTGCGCGAGGATCCACACAGATCGTCCACGGTGAGCCCGAAGTAGTCCGCGGTCGACGCCATGATCGCGGTCGCGGTGATCTCCGGCGCGGTGTCCTCGCCCCCGGGGATCAGGTCCTTCAGCACGATCTCGGTGAGCCCGAGGTCCACCGGCTGACGGTTGAGCGACGCGAACGCGGTGACCCGGATCAGCGCGCCCTCCAACTCGCGGATGTTGCGCGAGATTCGGGACGCGATGAACTCCAGCACCTCCGGCGGCGCGTTCAGCTGCTCCTGCACCGCCTTCTTGCGGAGGATCGCGATCCGGGTCTCCAACTCCGGCGGCTGTACGTCGGTGATCAGGCCCCACTCGAAGCGGTTGCGCAACCGGTCTTCCAGGGTGACCAGCTGCTTCGGCGGCCGGTCACTGGAGAGCACGATCTGCTTGTTCGCGTTGTGCAGGGTGTTGAAGGTGTGGAAGAACTCCTCCTGCGTCGACTCCTTGCTCGCCAGGAACTGGATGTCGTCGACGAGCAGGATGTCCATGTCCCGGTAGCGCTTGCGGAACGCGTCCGCCTTGCCGTCCCGGATGGAGTTGATGAACTCGTTGGTGAACTCCTCTGAGCTCACGTACCGCACCCGGGTGCCGGGGTAGAGGCTGCGGGCGTAGTGCCCGATGGCGTGCAGCAGGTGGGTCTTGCCCAGGCCCGACTCCCCATAGATGAAGAGGGGGTTGTACGCCTTGGCCGGCGCCTCGGCGACCGCGACCGCCGCGGCGTGCGCGAAACGGTTGGAGGCACCGATGACGAAGGTGTCGAAGAGGTACTTGGGGTTCAGCCGCGCGGTCGGCTCGCCGGGACCGGTCGCCGGTGCCGGCTGCGCGGCGAGCGGACTGGGTGCACCGCTGGGCGCCGGCAAAGAGGAACCGGGAGCGCCGGGCCGGCCACCAGGGCCGGGCGGGGGGAAGTCGGGAAGATCGTGCCGCTGCTGCTCGTACCCCGGGCGCGAGCCGTCCGAGGGGCGCGGTCCGCTGCGGTCGGGACCCTGCGAGCGGTAGTCGTTCTGGTGCTGCTGGAGATGGGCGGGCGGCGGGGCGCCGTACGGCTCGCGCCACTGCTCCGTGGAGGTCTCGCGGTCGGGGTAGCCGCCCAGGGGCTGCTGCTGCCAGCCGTACTCCTCGCGCGGCCCGACCGCGTCGGTGGCGGCGTGCTGGGGCCACGCCCCGGGCTCGTGCCGCGGCTGCGGGTAATCCGGGTACGCGGGCCGGACGCTGGGCAGGTCGTCGCCCTGGTGTCCGTAGCCCTGCCGGGAGTCGCGCCGCCCGTCGTAGCCGTCGTACGCGTCGTGCTGCGCCGGCTGGTGGTGGGCCTGCTGATGCTGCGCCGGCTGGTGCTGGGTGTGCTGCTGCGGAGGCGAGGGCGGCTGGGGCGCGGGCTCTTCCGAGGAGTCGTCAACGGTGATCGCGATCCGGATCGACCGCCCGCATTCGTGGCTGAGCGCTTCCCCGATCAGCGGCGCCAGCCGTCCTTCGAGGACGCCCTTGGCGAACTCGTTGGGCACGGCGAGCAGTGCGGTGTCCGCGACCAGCGCCAGGGGCTGGGTCCGCTTGAGCCAGTCCTGGTCCTTGGGCTTCAGGCCGTCGGCGTCGGCCCGCAAGAGGTGATCGAGTACACGTGGCCACACTGCGGCAAGATCGGCAGGTACATCAGCCACAGGGCACGCTCTCTCACAGTCCCACGAATGTGTGATTCTCAGGACGGGCGGGAAGGAAATGAAGTTCAGCCACGGTAGTCAGGGCGGGCCTGGGGATTCAAGTTGTTGTCCACAGGCTGTGCATAGTGTGTCCTGGCCGAGGCCCTCCGCGCTGTCACGGAGCTGGTTTGACCGGATGGCGTAGCCCCGCGTACCGTGCACAGGTCGAGTTGTCGATGGCTGCTGCCGCCTGCCTCCGATGGGCAAAGATCGCGCTCTCGTGATCGTGTAGCGGTGCACTTGGGCGTGGCGAGCTACTCGTGGGCGCACGGTGACAGCCAGTCGACGCCCCACACATCTGTCCTTCCGAGACAGCAAGATTTCTGGAGCCCCCGAGTGAGCAAGCGCACCTTCCAGCCGAACAACCGCCGTCGCGCGAAGACCCACGGCTTCCGTCTGCGCATGCGGACCCGTGCCGGCCGCGCGATCCTCGCGTCGCGCCGCAGCAAGGGTCGCGCCCGCCTGTCCGCCTGAGCAGCCCGACCTAGGTCCATGACGTGCTGCCTACCGAACATCGGCTGAGGCGGCGCGAGGACTTCGCGACCGCGGTACGCCGGGGACGCAGGGCCGGGCGCCCGCTCCTCGTCGTGCACTGTCGTAGCGGCGTAACGGACCCGCACGCAGCGGGGGGAACTGTCCCCCCGACGCGTGCGGGTTTCGTCGTCAGCAAGGCCATTGGCATTGCGGTCGTCCGCAACAAGGTCAAGCGGAGACTTCGCCATCTCATGCGCGACCGGCTGGACCGGCTGCCCGCCGGTAGCCTGGTTGTCGTACGGGCCCTGCCCGGCGCGGGCGCGGCGGAGTACGACCAGCTGGCCCGCGACCTGGACGCTGCTCTCCAGCGGCTGCTGGGAGGGGCGCCGAAAGGCAGCAATCCCATCGGGGCCGCAACCGGCGACGCCGTAGGCCCCCGGGCTCCCGGACGGGACCCGGGAGGGAGCGCACAGTGAAGTACCCGCTGCTGCTTTTGATCAAGATCTACCAGTGGACCATCAGCCCGCTGTTGGGCCCGGTCTGCAAGTACTACCCGTCGTGTTCGCACTATGGCTACACCGCCATCGATCGACACGGCGCGGTGAAGGGGACTGCGCTGACCGCTTGGCGCATCCTGCGGTGCAATCCGTGGTCGCTCGGTGGCGTCGACCACGTCCCTCCCCGGAAGCGTCCGGTTTGGCATCAGCGGCTGAGGAGCCGCCTGGGCGGGCCTGCCGTCCCTGAGCCTGTCGCCCAGCCCGAGACTCAGCCCAACGCCCAAGGAGCCTGATTCGTGGACACGATCCTCAAACCCCTTTATTACGCAGTTTCCTGGATCATCGTCCAGTTCCACTCGTTCTTCAGCCTGATCTTCGATCCGAACAGTGGCGCGGCTTGGGGCCTGTCCATCGTCTCGCTGGTGGTGCTGATCCGCATCTGCCTGATCCCGCTCTTCGTGAAGCAGATCAAGGCGACGCGGAACATGCAGGCGCTCCAGCCGAAGATGAAGGCGATCCAGGAGCGTTACAAGAGCGACAAGCAGCGCCAGTCCGAAGAGATGATGAAGCTCTACAAGGAGTCGGGTACCAACCCGCTTTCGAGCTGTCTCCCGATCCTGGCGCAGTCCCCGTTCTTCATCTCCCTGTACCAGGTCCTCAGCCACATCGCGCAGAACAAGACCGTCGGCGTCATCGACCCGGCGCTGTTGGCGAGCGCGCAGAAGGCGCACATCTTCGGTGCGCCGCTCGCGGCGAAGTTCATGGACAGCGCCTCGAAGATCCAGGCCCTGGGCGCCTCGGTGACCGACGTCCGCGTGGTCACAGTCATCATGATCGTCCTGATGTCGGCGTCGCAGTTCTACACCCAGCGCCAGCTGATGACGAAGAACGTCGACCTGACGGTGAAGACGCCGTTCATGCAGCAGCAGAAGATGCTGATGTACGTCTTCCCGGTCATGTTCGCCGTCTTCGGCATCAACTTCCCGGTCGGTGTTCTCGTCTACTGGCTGACCACCAACGTGTGGACCATGGGTCAGCAGATGTACGTCATCCGCCGCAACCCCACCCCGGGCAGCAAGGCGTTCACCGAGCGCCAGGAGCGGCTGCGCGCCAGCGGCAAGCTGGTGGAGAGCCCCGCCGAGATCGAGGCGAAGAAGGCCGCAGAGGAGGCGCGTCAGAACCGTCAGCAGCCCAAGCGGCAGACGAAGGCCAAGCGTCAGACCGGTGCCGCCGCGCCGACCGGTGCCGCGCGGAACCGCACGCGTGCGAGCTCGTCGTCGGGTGATGCTGCGGCTTCGCAGGACAGCGCGGCCACGCAGGACGACAAGGGGAAGGGTGGTACGCCCGCCAAGGGCGGCGCCGCCTCCGGATCCCGTAACACCAAGTCCGGGCAGCGCAAGGGCCAGCAGCGCCCCAAGCACCCGTCCAAGAAGTAAGAAGGAGTCCTTACGTGACGGACACGACCCCTGGCACCAAGGGCGCCGACACCCTGACCCGCCTGGAGCAGGAAGGCGAGATCGCGGCCGACTACCTGGAGGGTCTGCTGGACATCGCGGACCTCGACGGTGACATCGACATGGACGTCGAGGCGGACCGCGCCTCGGTGTCGATCGTGGGTGACTCGACCAGCCGCGATCTGCAGAAGCTGGTCGGCCGCGACGGTGAGGTGCTGGAGGCGCTGCAGGAGCTGACGCGGCTGGCGGTGCACCGGGAGACCGGCGACCGCAGCCGCCTGATGCTCGATATCGCCGGCTTCCGGGCGCGTAGGCGCGAGGAGCTCGCCAAGGTCGGCGCGAGCGCCGCGGCGGAGGCCAAGAGCACCGGTCAGCCGGTGAAGCTCGACCCGATGACGCCGTTCGAGCGCAAGGTCGTGCACGACGCGGTGGCCGCGGCCGGACTGCAGAGCGAGTCCGAGGGCGAGGAGCCGCAGCGTCGCGTGGTGGTCCTCCCGGCCTGACGCTTCGCGCTCGGTCTTCTTTGGCCCCGTCTGCTCGCAGGCGGGGCCAAAACTTGTCAGCCTTCTGTGTTATCCCCGGTCGTAACGCCGGGACCCCGGCAGGAAAAGCAGTCCAGAGGAAGGGCGGTTCCCGTGACGGAGGCATCAGCGGAGCTCCCTCCTGCGCCGAAGACGGCGCAGGAGGTTTTCGGCGAGCGCTTTCCGGAGGCCGTGCGGTACGGCGAACTGCTCGCCGACGCGGGCGTGAAGCGCGGACTGATCGGTCCGCGGGAGGTGCCACGGCTGTGGGAGCGGCATCTGCTGAACTGTGCGGTGCTCTCCGAGGTGGTCCCTGAGGGCGTCTCGGTGTGTGACGTGGGTTCGGGAGCCGGGCTGCCCGGTATTCCACTGGCGCTGGTGCGCCCGGACCTCAAGATCACACTCCTGGAGCCGCTGCTGCGACGGACCAACTTCCTTCAGGAGGTCGTCGAACTGCTCGGGCTGGACCACGTCACCGTCGTGCGGGGCCGCGCCGAAGAGGTCATGGGCAAGCTCCCGCAGGTGCATGTGGTGACCGCGCGGGCGGTCGCGCCGCTCGACCGGTTGGCCGGCTGGGGGGTGCCGCTGTTGCGCCCTTACGGAGAGATGCTGGCGCTCAAGGGCGACACCGCGGAGGAAGAACTCAAGGCGGCCCGGGCTGCGTTGAGCAAGTTGGGCGTGGTGGATACGTCGATCGTGCACGTTGGTGAGGGCGTGGTGGATCCGCTGTCGACCGTGGTGCGCGTCGAGGTGGGCGAGAGCCCCGGTGGGGTGCGCTTTGCAGCCAAGCGGGCGAAGGCGGCCCGTACGAGCCGGGCGACTAGGGGGCGTCGGCGCTGATGCCGGGATGCCGGAGAAATCCGGCACGGATTCCTGGCGGCGGGCATAGCCATCCGCGGATTAGCGGATAGGGCAAATTCCGCAGACGCCACAAAGAGTCACAAGACGGAGTGTCGCGGCTTAATCGGACGCGGCGCTGGCATCGTGTTTCACGTGAAACGTCGTTCTCTGCTGCAAGGGATCATCGGCCGCGGTCGTGCGGCTGCCGAGCCGCACGACCGGAAACCCACACGGGTCACGAAAGTATCCACAGGGATGGGTTCATCCACAGGAGAACGGACCTCACTGGTTCGCGATACCGAAAGCATGGCAGGCTCTCACCATCGTGAGCCTGATGTCGAGGAGAGTGAATCCTTGCGGTCCGACGCCAACATCGCGGGACCGATGACCGATCCGGTCCCCGGTCCCCGCAACGAGTCGTTCGGGGACGACGTTTCACGTGAAACGCCGCCCCTGATGGACAACACACCGGTAGGTCGCGCAGCGCAGCTCGCGGTAGGGGCAATGGGCCGCGCAGGCGAGGGGATGCCCCGTCCTGAAGAGACCCGGGTCATCGTGGTCGCCAATCAGAAGGGCGGAGTTGGCAAGACCACCACCACGGTGAACCTTGCGGCTTCGCTGGCGCTGCACGGAGCCCGGGTGCTGGTGATTGACCTTGACCCGCAGGGCAATGCGTCGACGGCCCTGGGGATCGACCATCACGCCGAAGTGCCGTCCATCTACGACGTGCTGGTCGAGAGCAAGCCACTCTCTGACGTCGTGCAGCCGGTAGTGGAGGTGGAGGGGCTCTTCTGCGCGCCCGCAACCATCGACCTGGCCGGTGCCGAGATCGAGTTGGTCTCTCTGGTGGCGCGCGAGAGCCGGCTGGACCGCGCCATCAAGGCGTATGAGCAGCCGTTGGACTACATCCTCATCGACTGCCCGCCGTCGCTCGGTCTGCTGACCGTCAACGCCTTGGTCGCCAGTGCCGAGGTGCTGATCCCGATCCAGTGCGAGTATTACGCGCTGGAAGGGCTGGGCCAGTTGCTGCGAAACGTTGACCTGGTCCGGGGTCACCTGAACCCCAAGCTCCACGTCTCGACGATTCTGCTCACCATGTACGACGGACGTACCCGCCTGGCCTCGCAGGTCGCTGACGAGGTGCGTAGCCACTTCGGCAACGAGGTGCTCCGGACGAGCATCCCCCGTTCGGTACGCATCTCGGAGGCCCCCAGCTACGGGCAGACGGTGCTTACCTACGACCCGGGTTCCACTGGTGCGCTCTCGTATCTCGAAGCGGCGAAAGAGATCGCGCTGCGAGGGGCGGCACAACCCGGAGAGCAGGGCCTGAGTGTGAACTACCAAGCACAGCACAGCATCTCGGAGGGGACCCAGTGAGCGAACGACGTAGAGGGCTGGGCCGTGGGCTCGGCGCGCTGATCCCCGCAGCACCGCAGAGCTCTGATCCTTCCGGGCCTGCGGCAGGAAGGGGAGCGGCGTCGCCGTCGTCCGCACCGGTTCTGGCCCCGGACCGAGGGGTGGCGGCCGCCAAGGTGGCCTCGCTGCCGACGCCCGGTGTTTCACGTGAAACCGAAGCATCGGCCGGGGCGGAGAACGGCGTCCCGCCGGAGGTGGCAGGTGCCCACTTCGCCGAGGTGTCCCTGGATGCGATTAGGCCGAACCCGCGGCAGCCGCGGGAGGTCTTCGACGAGGACGCCCTCGCCGAACTGGTCACCTCCATCAAGGAGGTGGGCCTGCTTCAGCCGGTGGTGGTCCGTCAGACTGCGTCCGGGCGCTACGAGCTCATCATGGGCGAGCGGCGCTGGCGAGCCTGCCGCGAGGCTGGTCTGGAGAAGATCCCCGCGATCGTGCGGGCCACGGAAGACGAGCGCCTGCTACTCGACGCGCTTCTGGAGAATCTCCACCGTGCCCAGCTGAACCCACTGGAAGAGGCCGCCGCCTACGACCAGTTGCTGCAGGACTTCAAGTGCACGCATGACGAGCTGGCTGACCGGATCGGACGGTCGCGCCCGCAGGTCACCAACACGCTGCGGTTGTTGAAGCTCTCGCCGTCCGTGCAGAAGCGGCTCGCCGCGGGGGTGCTCTCCGCGGGCCATGCGCGGGCGCTGCTGTCCGTGGAGGATGCGGAGGAGCAGGACAACCTGGCTCGACGGATCGTGGCGGAGGGGCTGTCGGTCCGTTCGGTCGAGGAGATCGTGACGCTCATGGGGTCGGATCCCAAGGGCGCGGGCAAGGGCAAGAAGCCCCGGGCGGGTGCTCGGGTGTCCCCCGCGCTCACCGGTCTTGCTACCCGGCTTTCCGACCGCTTCGAAACTCGGGTGAAGGTCGATCTCGGCCAGAAGAAGGGAAAGATCGTCGTCGAATTCGCTTCGATGGAAGACCTGGAGCGCATTCTCGGCACACTCGCTCCGGGCGAGGGCCGTGTCCTGGGGAAGTCGCTGGCCGAGGGCGGCGACGAAGAAGGCTGAGCTGACGTATGCGGCTCGTGGGCGAGCCGTGTTCCGGCATCGATACCGGAACACGGCTCGCCCTTTGCTTTCAGGCAGTACCCGCGCCCGGAAAGGGCGGATACGATGCGATCGGGTATGGCACGCATCCACATGGAGAGACCTCGTATCGAGGAGAGGGCCATGCGATCAGTGAGCCGCACCGGACTACTGGCGGCGGGGTTCGGCCTCGCAGCCCTCGGAGGGTTCGTTGGTGGTCTGCTCAGGGGGCAGGCGGCGCTGACAGCGCTGCGCGGTGCGGCAGGCGAGGGAAGCGAGGACCTGGTTCCATGGGCCGTCGGCTCGTACCGCTCACGCTGGACAACCTTCCGGATCTCCCGAAGCGCTGTCGCTCCTGCGTCTTCTGGGAGCTCGACCCCGTCAGTGGCGAGGCCGCGGTAAAGGCGGGGCGCCCCGAACTGGAGAAGGAAGCCTGGATCTCGGCGGTTCTGTTGGAGTGGGGATCCTGCGGGCGCGTTGTCTATGTCGACGACGTGCCGGCCGGATTCGTCATGTACGCCCCGCCGGCTTATGTACCGCGTTCGACGGCCTTCCCCACCAGCCCGGTATCGCCGGATGCCGTGCAACTGCTGACGGCATGGCTGACGCCTGGTTACCAGGGGCAGGGGTTGGGGCGAGTGATGGTCCAGACGGTTGCCAAGGACCTCATCCAACGAGGCTTCAAAGCCATCGAAGCCTTCGGCGACGCGCGTTGGTCCGAGCCGGCGTGTGTGTTGCCCGCCGACCATCTCCTCGCGGTCGGCTTCAAGACGGTCCGCCCTCATCCCCGCTTCCCGCGATTGCGGCTCGAACTGCGGACGACGATTTCGTGGAAGGAAGACGTGGAGCTAGCGCTGGACCGGCTGCTGGGTGCCGTCCAAAAGGAGCCCGCGCTCAGGCCGTTGTAGACAGATCATCTGGTGTTTCACGTGAAACACTGCCTCGGTTTCACGTGAAACAGGCCCGCCCCCACGAGGGGGCGAGCCTGTTTCACGTGAAACGTATGGGCGTTCCTCAGGCGAGGTAGTCCGTGAGGTCACGCTCGATGGCGGCCTTCGGCTTGGCGCCGACGATCGTCTTCACGACCTCGCCGTCCTTGTAGACGTTCATGGTCGGGATCGACATGACGCCGTACTTGGCGGTGGTTGCCGGGTTCTCGTCGGTGTTCAGCTTTGCGATGACGATCTCGTCGTGCTCGGCAGCAATGGCCTCCAGGGACGGAGCGATCTGGCGGCACGGGCCGCACCAGGTGGCCCAGAAGTCCACGAGGACGGGCTTGTCGCTCTTGAGGACGACCTCTTCGAAGTTGGCGTCCGTCACGGTCACCGTGGCACCAGCCATGGCAATCTCCTTACTGGGTGGGTGGTGGAAAGCGGGGTGCGCGGGTCAGGCGGAAGCGGTCTTCTCCGGCTCGGCCGTGGCCTCACCGTCAGAGAGCGCTGCGAGGAACCGCTCGGCGTCGAGGGCGGCGGAGCAGCCGGTGCCGGCGGCGGTGATGGCCTGGCGGTAGGTGTGGTCGACGACGTCGCCGGCGGCGAAGACGCCCGACAGGTTGGTCCGGGTGCTCGGGGAGTCGACGGTGAGGTAGCCCTCGTCGTCGAGGGTCAGCTGGCCCTTGAACAGCTCGGTGCGCGGGTCGTGGCCGATCGCGATGAACAGGCCGGTGACCGGAAGCTCGGACGTCTCGCCGGTCTTGACGTTGCGCAGCGTCAGGCCGGAGAGCTTGGTCTCGCCGTGGATCTCGGCGACCTCGCTGTCCCAGACGAAACGGATCTTCGGGTCGGCGAAGGCGCGCTCCTGCATGGCCTTGCTGGCGCGGAGGGTGTCGCGGCGGTGGACGACGGTGACGGTCTTGGCGAAGCGGGAGAGGAAGGTGGCCTCTTCCATGGCGGTGTCGCCGCCGCCGATCACGGCGATGTCCTGGTCCTTGAAGAAGAATCCGTCGCAGGTAGCGCACCAGGAGACACCGCGGCCGGAGAGCTCGTCCTCGCGGGGCAGACCCAGCTTGCGGTGCTGGGAGCCGGTGGTGACGATGACGGCCTTGGCGCGGTGCACGGTGCCGGCGGTGTCGGTGACGGTCTTGATCTCCTCGGACAGATCGACGGAGACGATGTCGTCAGGGACCAGTTCGGCGCCGAAGCGTTCGGCCTGGGCGCGCATGTTGTCCATGAGGTCGGGGCCCATGATGCCGTCGCGGAAGCCGGGGAAGTTCTCCACGTCGGTGGTGTTCATCAGGGCGCCGCCGGCGGTGACGGCACCTTCGAAGACCAGGGGCTTGAGGGATGCGCGGGCGGTGTAGAGCGCTGCGGTGTAGCCCGCGGGCCCGGAGCCGATGATGATCACGTTGCGGACGTCGCTCACGGGTGTCTTCCTTGTCTCTGCCGACGGCTTGCTGGGGTCTCGGAACTCTCACCCCACCCAACGGATCCTAAGGGGCGAGCATTCCCGGAGTGCCACAGCGCACAGACCGGCGCTCAGTCTCGCCGATACGAGTGGGTCAGCAAAACCTTCCCAGGAGTTGGCGGAGCGGCGGACACACACGAGGCAGTGACGATGTAGGCAGAGACACTCTTGGGGTCGGCGGGGTGCGGGAGCACGACCAGGAAGGCGTCCTTGCCCTCGTAGGTGCTGCGGGTCGAGGCCAGTGGCTGCTCGGTGCGGCCGATGCCCTGGCGCACACATGACGGAACGGCGTCCGTCTTGCCCCGGAGCGGGGTCTCGGGCGAGCTTCGTGTGCCGATCTCCGGTGCCGGGTGCGCCTTTTTGTCGGCGAGCAACCTGTGGACGTCCGCCCTGAGTGTGGCAGCGCTCAGGCCCGATGGGGCTCCTGCGCCGGAGGAAGAGGAGGCGTCCGGTTTGGTGGCTTGGATGCCGCTGGTGCCGGCGCCCTGGATAAGGAGGCCACCGACTCCAAGCACCGCCGCGGCTGCCGCGGAGCCGAGCAGGATTCGAGGCCACCGTCGCGAGCGTGACGAACGTCGCCCTGGAGCCTGGCGACCTGGCCCGGAAGTACCACGGGCTCGCCCGGGCGGAGGTGCGGCCGCGGCAGCAGATGGCGGCGCCTGCACGCTGGTTTCACGTGAAACGGAGAGAGGCGCGGCCGATGTTTCACGTGAAACCGAAGCGGGATCGAGCGACGTTTCACGTGAAACCGTGCCAGCGGAAGGTGAAACACCAGGCTCGCCCTCGGCGGAGTCCAGCAGTGCCTCAGCGGCAAGTGCCGCATCGATGCGCCCGGCGACGTCGGCGGGCATCCGCGTCGGGCCGGGCAACGTACCGAGGAGCCCGCGGATTTCCTCCAGGGAGGCGTAGACGTCTTCGCACAACCCACAGCCAGCGAGGTGATCCCGCAGGTCTGCCGTGCGTGAGGGGGAGAGCAACCCATCTGTGAGATCGGAAATCTCAGAGACCTCTGGGTGCTCGCCCGCGCCGGTCGTCGACGTCACGCTCGCCCACCTCCGCCCTTCACGGCACCTGTGCCCTTCGGTCCTGCCGTCGGTGGGACGGATGTCCCCTGCGCCCGGTTCCTTCCCCCGCTCTCGGGATCGCTATCCCCGCCTTCGTCGCGCAGATGGGTGACCAACGGAAGCAGGCGCGCGCGCCCACGCGAGCAGCGGCTTTTCACCGTTCCGGTCGGAACGTCGAGGATCGCGGCAGCCTCCGCGACGGAATACCCCTGCATATCGACGAGGACGAGAGCGGCGCGCTGTTCCTCGGGGAGAGTGCGCAGCGCGATGAGCAGTTCGCGGTGCACGTCCTGGCGCTCGGCCGGGAGGGCAGCGGACTCTTCGGGTTCGAGGAGCTGCTCCAGGCGCTCGGTCTCGGCGACCGGAGAGGTGCGTCGGGACGCGGTCTTGCGGGCCCGGTCCAGGCAGGCGTTGACCGTGATGCGATGCAGCCAGGTCGTCACGGCCGACTGGCCGCGGAAGGTGTGGGCGGCGCGATAGGCGGAGACCAGCGCGTCCTGTACGGCGTCGGCGGCTTCCTCGCGATCACCGAGGGTGCGTAAGGCCACGGCCCAGAGCCGGTTGCGATGACGTCGGACGATCTCCCCGAACGCATCGGGGTCGCCCTTTACGTGCAGCGCAAGGAGATCGGCGTCGGTTGGTGTCGAAGCCTTGTCGCTGTCGGTGGACACGGGCCCCCCGGCCGTAGCTGCCTGATCTCGATCCCATTGAAGCCGGCCGGATGACGAAAGTAAATGCTGGGAAAGGCACCTCGCCGACCGGAAACGATCTCGATGGAGGAAGGGGCGTGGATAGGGGTCCGACCTGTCGGTCGATCGAAACCCGTACCCACGCCCCTCTCGAAAGGCGAGCGTGCTCAGCCGGTGAAGGAGACCTCGGTCACGCCCTGCTTGTAACCGGCCTTGCTGTAGGACTCGGCGTCGGCCTCCGAGTAGGGCATCGCGGTGATCCACACGACGACGTACCGTGCCTTCGCCGGTGACTTCAGCGAGACCTTGGCGGTGTTTCCCGACGTCTTGGCCGTACCGAGCTCCCGCATGGAGCTCAGTGGTTCGGACGGTGAGAGCGAGTTGGCGGCGTAGAGCGCCACCGTCGTGTGGTTGCCGCTGTAGCGCAGCCCGATCGACGCGCTGCTCACCTGCTGCTCCGAGCCGAGGTCGTAGACCAGCCCGACGCCCTTCTTGTAGGCCGGGTTCAGGTCGGGGCCTTCAAGGAAGCTCTTGCTGCGCCAGAAGGTCGAGGGGTCTCCGTCGTAGGTGGCCCTCGCCTGCTCGGGGTGCTGCGGCTGGCCGTCCGGGTAGTACTCGGCGCCGTCCTCGATCTTGATCGGCTTGCCGGTCGGCTTCTTGGCTCCGCTGCCTGCGCTCTGCGAGTTCCCGGGGGCGTCCTGGTCGCCCTCGCGCTTCAGCAGGGTGTCCGCCAGCTGCCAGCTGCCCAGTCCGAGCGCCGCGATCAGCAGCGCGGAGACGGACCACTTCAGCGCCTTGCCGGTGCGGCTCTGGAGTGGGGGCGGCGGGGCGGCGACGGGCTGCGTCGCCCGCGCGGACTGACCGTTGCGGGCCGCCGCCTGCCCATAGGAGCCCTGCTGGTATCCCGTGCGCTGATACGGCGGGGGCGTCGAGAACGCCGTCTCCGGAGGACGGATGCGCGGCATCGCCGCGACGGCCTTGGCCAGTTCCTCCGGGGTGGTGCACGGCGGCTCCTGGCGGGACGCGGTGGCCCCGTCGTTGACCAGCGCACGCATGGCGAGCTCGGACAGCCCCCGGTGGATGCCCGCGCGCACCTGGTCGGGCGCGATCAGTCCGACGCCCTTGGGGAGGCCGGCGAGTCCGTAGGCGTCGTTCTCGTACGGCCAGCGCTGGGTGAGGGCGGCGTACAGGAGGGCGCCGATGGCCTCGGTGTCGGTGCGCTGCGGGTGTTCGCAGGTGATGCCGCGGAGCGCTGCCATCACGGCGAGGCCGCGGATGCGGTACTGCCCGGATTCGGTGCGCAGCACCGAGCTCGGGGTGAGTCGCAGATGGGCCAGGCCCTCGCGGTGGGCGGCGGTCATGGCCTGCGAGACCTGGCTGACGAGTTGGTAGGCGTCGTGGGGTTCGAGCGGGCCGTTGGCCAGGACGGTGGCCAGCTCGGTGGCGTCCGGCAGCCACTCGTGGACGACGTAGACGAGGTCGCTGTCCTCGACGGCGTCGAGGACCTGCACGAAACGCGGATCGCCGAGGAGTGCGGAGGCCCGGGCGGCGGAGAGCACCGGACGAGCGCGGGGGTGGTCGGCGGGCAGCACGTGCACGCCGACGGCCCGGCGGAGCTTCTCGTCGACGGCTCGCCAGCTGCTGAATCCGTCCAGACGGGTGACGCACTCTTCGAGGCGGTAACGTCTCGCCAGCTTGTGACCGCTGTGGAGTTCCGGTGGCTTGGAATCGGTTGCCTGGGCACCCTTCTCGTCGGTGCGTGCGGCGTCCTTTTCCTTGCCGGATACCTTCTCGGCCTGTGCACCGTCGTCCGTGGCCCGCCCCGCCTTGGCGGTCAGCGGCTCCTCGCCGCTCGTGTCGGCCACGTCGACGGCAGCCGTGCTCCGTTCCGCCACCGTCGTTCCTGCCTCCCCATCCGTTGCAGGCTCAATGAGCCAAGACAATTGTGCCCACAGTCCGCCACTATGCACGACACACGGTGGCAGTCGATGGTTGTGCCCGGTCAGCGTCCCAGCTTGGACCTGACCATGCCCACCAGGGCGTTCAGCTCCTCGATCCGCATTTTTCGGGCGGCGAGGTAGAAGACGGCCAGAAGTGCGGCGGCTCCGGCGATGAGCGCGGCGAGCGAGCCGACGAACCCGGTGCCGAGCGCCTGCATCAGCACGTACACCAGGGCACCGGAAACGATCGTGGCCGGGATGCTGGCGCCGGCCAGCCGCGCGTAGGTTCGCACGACGTGCGGGGTGTCCAGGTCGCCGCCCATCCGCTTGCTCAGCCGGCGCCAGGCGACGCCGACGCCGATGACGTAGGCGAGTCCGTAGGACGCCGCCATGCCCACCACGGCCCAGCGGGCGGGCAGGACCAGGAAGCAGAGGGCGGAGGCCGCGGTGTTGACGCCGGCGACGATCACCGTGTTGTAGAAGGGGGTGCGGGTGTCCTCGTACGCGTAGAAGGCGCGCAGGACGACGTACTGCACCGAGAACGGGATCAGGCCCACGCCGAAGGCCATCAGCATGTAACCCATGGGGATGCCGGCGCCGGACGAGCCGTAGACCAGCGTGCACAGCGGGATGCCGAGGGAGAGGAACCCGAACGAGATCGGGACGATGGCCACGGCCGAGGTGCGCAGGCCCTGCGACATGTCGTCGCGGACCGCGCCGGTGTCGCCGTCGTGGGCGGAGCGCGCCAGCCGGGGCAGCAGTGCGGCCATGACGGAGACGGTGATGATCGCCTGCGGCATGTTCCAGATCAGCTGGGCGCTGGCGTAGGAGATGAAGCCGGTGCCCGGGTGGCCCTGGTGGTCGGCGGTCTTGCCGGCCCAGGTGGAGAGCTGGGTGACGACCAGCACGCCCGCCTGGTTGGCGAGGACGAACAGCACCGTCCACTTGGCGAGCTTGGCGGCCTTGCCCAGGCCGTGGCCGCGCCAGTCGAAGCGGAGCCGGAGCTTGAAGTCGGCGTCGCGCAGGTACGGGATCATCGCCAGCGCCTGGACCACCAGGCCGAGGAGCGTGCCGATGCCGAGCAGTCGGATGCCGGCGTCGGGAATGGTGGTGACGCCGATGTGGGAGGTCTTCGCCGTGCCGTAGACCCAGATGAAGAGGCCGAATGTGGCGATCATGACGATGTTGTTGAGGACCGGGGTCCACATCATCGCGCCGAAGCGGCCGCGGGCGTTGAGGATCTGGCCCATGACGACGTGCAGGCCCATGAAGAAGATCGTGGGCACGCAGTAGCGGGTGAAGGCGACCGCGACCTCGTTGGCCGCCGGGTCGCGGGAGATGTCGAACG
Source organism: Streptomyces sp. NPDC057743 (assembly GCF_042798755.1). NCBI lineage: Bacteria > Bacillati > Actinomycetota > Actinomycetes > Kitasatosporales > Streptomycetaceae > Streptomyces > Streptomyces sp. NPDC057743. The sequence goes on along the minus strand of NZ_JBHVJX010000011.1, from coordinate 168,228 downwards.
AGACCAGTTTGACCAGCAGAGGTGCGGCGAAGACCGCGAGTATCGTCAGCGCGCCCAGGACGACGACGACGAGGGTGAGCAGCCGGTTGGCATACGCCTCGCCGCCGTCCTCGTCCTCCTTCATCGCGCGGACGAGCTGCGGGACGAAGACGGAGTTCAGGCCGCCGCCGATGGTCAGGATGAAGATCATCGTCGGGAGCTGGTAGGCGACCTGCCAGGAGTCGCCGAGCACCGCGCCGCCGAGGGCCGCGACGATCAGCGCGGAGCGGACGAAGCCGGTGAGCCGGGACACCATCGTGCCGGCGGCCATCACCGCGCTGGACTTCAGCAGCCCGGACGCGCGGCCGCCGGACGGCTTGCCGGCCGCCGCGACCGGGGCGGGCTCGGGCTCGGGTTCGGCCTCCTCGACGGCCTGCTGGGCCAGCGGCTCCGGTCCGGGAGCTGCCGGCGCCTGCTGGGCGACGGGAGCCGGGGCGGGGCGCGGCGGCTGGTACGGCTGCTGCTGGTCCCGGAAGAGGTGCGCGAACGCGTCCCGCTCGGGGCGCTCGTCGGCGCCCTGGGCCATCAGCGCGTCGCCGCCGGCGAACTGCACCGTCGCGTCGGGGTCGCCCTGCGACAGGTCCTGGACCGGGCCCTGCGGCTGCGCCGGTGCGGGCCACTGCTGCGGGCCGGGCGGCTGCTGGTAGAGCGGATTCGCGGGCGGTCCCGAGGGGGACGGGTGCGCGGGGTGGCCATACGGCGCCGCGCCGGCCGGGTCCTGGGACGCCGGGGCCGGAGCCTGCTGCGGATCGTTGCGGTAGGCGTCCTGGACGTGGGGGTCCTGGTCCGCGGGCAACGGTGGCGTCGGAGGGACCGCCCCCGAGGGATCGCCGTGCGAACCCCGGCCGCGGCCACCGTCATACGGCGCATTCATCGCTGCCCCACCTCATCCGTCGCCGGCCATCCGGCCCCGTCGTCTATCAACGGTCCACTTTCTCACCTGAGCCGGAGGGCCCGGACTTCTCCGAACCGGTGTCCGGCGTGGGGTCACTCGGCTGCTCGGGGCTGTCGCCGCCGGGGTTGCCGCTGTCGCCGCCCTCGCCATCGGCGGTGGCACCGCCGTTGTCCTCGCCGTTCTCCTCGTCCCCGGCGCGCTCGGAGGCCGCCCGCTTGCGCTGGAGGTAGATCCGCACGCCGGCGAGCACCAGCAGCAGGACACCGCCGGCGATGACGAGCATCACAGTGGCGGTGATCTCGGTGACGTTCACCCGGAACGTCATGGGCTCACCGTAGGGCGTGCCGTCCGCGGTGTAGAGCTGGGCGGTCACCGAGGCGAGACCGTTGGCGTTCGCCGTGGTCTCGAACTTGAACGACTGGCTGTGCCCGCCGTCCACCTTGATCTCCTGGGACTTCCCGACGTCCAGCCGGTTGGGCTGCGACGAGGTCAGCCGCAGCGTCAGGCCCTGAACGCCTTGGAGGAGGTTGTTCTGCACCGTCACCGGAATCGTGGCGCTACGCCCGGAGAGCGTCGCCTCGGTCTTCGGGATCAGGCGGACCTTCTTGGTCAGGCCGTCGAGGTAGTCGCGCACCGAGGTGCGGAAGGCGGTGGCGCCCTTGGAATCGCCCCGCCACGACGTCGACATCTCGCGCATTATGGCGTTGCCGAACGGGGTGACCACCCGCTCGGGATGGGCCAGGACCACCTTGAAGTCGTCCAGCGCGGACTGGGTGTCCTCGATCTGTCGGAAGGCGTCGGTGGGGAGCTCCTGCTGCCGCAGTTCCGACGGGTACGCGGAGCGGCCGGGGATCTGGCGGTTGGCGGCCGGGTCGGGCTTCGCCTTCGCCGCGTCCCCCAGCTTCGTCGGCTGGACCCAGCCGGCCTGCTCCAGATTCCGCAGCGCGCCGGCCATCGCCTGGGCCTGGGTCGCCGAGGGCATGCGCTGCGGTGCGACGACGATGCTGCGCTGCTGCTCGGGGTTCTCCAGGCCGATCATCTGGGCCTCGGCGAGGAACTCCTGGATCGCCAGGCTGGCGTTCCCGGACTTCGACATGTCGCCCTCGAAGGCCCGGGAGAGCTGGGCGTCGGTGACGATGGCGGTGTTGCCGCCACCGATGGGCCGGGCCGCGGTCGGGGTGTACGGCAGGTTGTTGTCCCGCAGGCTGTCGCTACGGGTGATGACGTTGTGGGCGCCGGCCGAGGTGGCGACGTCGACGATCGAGGAGTCGATGGCGCCGTTCACCGGCCAGGTGAAGTCGGTGCGCGGCTTCACGCCGAGGATGGTGTCCACGGCCTTCGAGGCGAGCTCGGTGGCCGGGCCGAGGTGGCCGAGCGAGCTGGGCACGCTCTTGCCGTGGTGCGCCAGCGAGGCCAGGTCAGGGTCACCGAAGGGCAGGGCGACGACCTCGTGGCCCTTCACGGCGTTCTGCAGATCGTTGAGCCACTGCTTGGCGGCGGCCTGGTTCTTGCCGACCGGGCCGTCCGGGTCGTGCACGTGGTACGGCTTGGTCATCGCCTCGACGGTCGCGAGCAGGTCGGGGTCGACGACGAAGGTCACCGGGAGGTTCTTCCCGAGCTCGACCATCTTCTGGAGCCGGCCGCCGGGGGCGATCTCCGACGCGAGGCCGTCGTTGCGGAAGACCGGCGTCTGCTGGGCGTCGGCGCCGGTCTCGGCCGTGAGGTGGGTGGTGGAGATCAGCGGCCACAGGTAGGTGAGCTGGGTCTTCTTCGACGGCGCGGAGCCCTGCCAGGGCAGCAGGGTCCGGTCGATGCCGAGGACCTGGTCGTACGACGCGCTCGGGCCGTGCCCGGACAGGGTCACGCCGAGCGGATAGACCCCGTCGCTGCTGAGGCCGAGGTCCTTGACCGGGACGTTGAGGGTGAAGGTCCGGCTGGTGCCCGGGTCCAGCCGGTCGATCTTCTCCGTGTGGTCGCCGATCTCCTTGCCGTCGGCGCCCGGCAGATAGCCGGTGCGTTTGGTCACGGCCTGAATGGAGCTGCGGTCGTTGAGCGCCGCGCCGCGGTGCAGTCCGACGTGGGCGTCGGTGATCGCGCTCTTGGTGTCGTTGGTCAGCGTGCCGGAGACGGTGACGGTGTCGTCCTTGCCGGGGGCGACCGGGGACATCGCGTTGATCGTCACGTTGACCGGGTGCGAGGCCGCCCGGGCCTCGGGGGCGTGGGTGACCTGGAGCGTCCCCACGAGCAGGGGCACTCCGGTGAGCAGCGTCACGGTCCTTCGCAGCCATCGGCCACGCGGCCGTTCAGTCGCCTGGAACCCTGCCGCATCGGCCACGCGCTCGCCCGTCCCTCGTCGTCGTCAGTGGTCGTCGGAATGTGCGTCCACGAATGGTAACGAGGCCCGGCGTGCCGTAGTGCCGGGGACTGCGCCACATGATCATGACGGTGGGATCTGGTGGCCGCTGTCCCCTTTATTAACGTGGCGCCGCGAGCCGCGCGGCCACGTACCCTTTTCTGTTGTGCCGAACGCCAACAATGACTTCCCCACCACGCGGTCCGAGCAGGCTCCGCAGTCGACGAACGCGCTGAACCACGTGCAGCGCCGTGCCGTGAGCGAGCTGCTGCGGGTTTCCCCCGTCGCGGACGACCTGGCCCGTCGCTTCCAGGAGGCCGGGTTCACGCTTGCCCTGGTCGGCGGGTCGGTCCGGGACGCGCTGCTCGGCCGGCTCGGTAACGATCTGGACTTCACCACCGACGCCCGTCCCGAGGACGTGCTGAAGATCGTCCGGCCATGGGCGGACGCGGTCTGGGAGGTCGGCATCGCCTTCGGCACGGTCGGCTGCAAGAAGGACGCGTTCGACATCGAGGTCACGACCTACCGCTCGGAGGCGTACGACCGCACCTCGCGCAAGCCCGAGGTGTCCTACGGCGACTCGATCGAGGACGATCTGGTCCGTCGGGACTTCACGGTCAACGCCATGGCGGTGCTGCTTCCGCAGAAGGAGTTCGTCGACCCGCACGACGGTCTGGAGGACCTGGCGGCCCGCGTGCTGCGGACTCCGGGGACGCCGCAGGAGTCGTTCTCCGACGACCCGCTGCGGATGATGCGGGCGGCCCGCTTCGCCGCGCAGCTGGACTTCACGGTGGCGCCCGAGGTCGTCGAGGCGATGACGGCGATGGCGGAGCGCATCGAGATCGTCTCCGCGGAGCGGGTGCGCGACGAGCTCAACAAGCTGATCCTGGCGCCGAATCCGCGCAAGGGCCTGCGGCTGCTGGTCGATTCCGGGATCGCCGACCGGGTGCTGCCGGAGCTGCCCGCGCTGCGTCTGGAGAGCGACGAGCACCACCGGCACAAGGACGTCTACGAGCACACGCTGACGGTGCTGGAGCAGGCCATCGACCTTGAGGACGACGGGCCCGACCTTGTGCTGCGGCTGGCGGCGCTGCTGCACGACATCGGCAAGCCGAAGACGCGGCGTTTCGAGAGCGACGGTCGGGTCTCCTTCCACCACCACGAGGTGGTCGGGGCAAAGATGACCAAGAAGCGCATGACCGCCCTGAAGTACTCAAACGACATGATCAAGGACGTTGCGCGCCTGGTGGAGCTGCATCTGCGGTTCCACGGGTACGGCACGGGCGAGTGGACGGACTCCGCGGTCCGCCGCTACGTCCGGGACGCCGGCCCGCAGCTGGACCGCCTGCACAAGCTGACCCGCTCGGACTGCACCACGCGCAACAAGCGCAAGGCGGCCGCGCTGTCGCGGGCCTACAGCGGGCTGGAGGAGCGCATCGGTCGGCTTCAGGAGCAGGAGGAGCTGGACGCGATCCGTCCGGACCTGAACGGCAACGAGATCATGGAGATCCTCGACGTCGGCCCCGGCCCGCAGATCGGCAAGGCGTACAAGCACCTGCTGGAGCTGCGGTTGGAGCACGGTCCGATGGACCGCGAGGCGGCGGTGGCCGCTCTCAAGGAGTGGTGGGCGACGCAGAGTTGAGGCGCCGGAGCCCGTGGCGACCGTGAAACCGGCGGTGTTTCACGTGAAACCGGGCGAAGTGCAACGGGGCGGTGTTTCACGTGAAACGCGGCGGCAGAGGCTCTGCCGTTTCACGTGAAACACCGCCCCGCGGTGCAAGTGGGCGGATTCCGCGGCTACTTGACGTCCTGGAGGCAGAGCACGAACCGGGTGTCGGAGGCCCGGCGGCGGTGCTGGACCTCCGAATAGGCCCTCGTGCCGCTGGGGCAGAGCGAGACGTCCGTGGTGTCGGTGTGGACGGACTTCACCTTGTACTTGGCCTCCGCCGTACCGCAGTCCACCACCTTGAGATCGGGCTTGATCTCGTTGCCCTCGTTCTTCATGCAGTCGCCGGCCTTGGCGGTGTCGGCGTCGTGCCAGCTGCTCACCCAGGCCACCCCGATGACGACCAGGCCCACGACCACGACGATGCCCTTCAGGATCGCCTTGGGCGACCGGCCTTGGCGGGCCGGCGGCGGGGGCACGGGAGCCCCGTTCTGCAGGAAGGGCTGCTGCGGCGCCTGCGGATAACCCTGCGGCTGCTGCTGGCCGTACGGCGGCTGCGGTTGCTGGGGGTAGGCGTATCCGCCCTGGGGCGCGGGCCCGCCCTGCGGCTGCCCGCCCGGAGGCGGTCCGTAGCCGGCCTGTGGCGGCTGGGGAGGCTGCGGGTAGGGAGGCTGGCCGTACGGCTGCTGTCCGTATGGCTGCTGCCCGTACGGGGGTTGGCCGTACGGGTTCTGCCCCTGCGGAGGCGTGGTCATGGGAAGTTCCCCCGAAATCTGGTGTGCCCAGACGTGCGGTGTCCGGGCGCGTGAAGTACGCCCGTAAGGTATCTGCTCCGCTGGGGCGCCGTATCGGCGCGGGTGTTGGATGCCGGCGGAGAGTGTTCAGCGGCGCACGAAGCGGACCAGGGCCGCGGCGACCACCGCGTAGAGCGAGGCGACCACGACGATCAGGACTACGGACCGGCCGTCGGGCGGCAGCATCAGGGCGGCGACCGCGGCCGCGCCGACGAACGCGACGTTGAACAGCACGTCGTAGATGGCGAAGATGCGGCCGCGGAAGGCGTCGTCGACCGAGGACTGGACCACCGTGTCCGTGGAGATCTTGGTCCCCTGGGTGCCCAGGCCGAGGACGAAGGCGGCCACCAGCATCGGCGCCGGGCGGAAGAACAGCCCGAGTGCGGGTGCCAGGACCGCGCCCGCCGCGGCACAACAGGCCATCCAGCCGAAGGGGCCGAGCCGTTCGACCGCCCAGGGGGTGACCACCGCGGCCGCGAAGAAGCCGGCTCCCGACACGGCGACGGTCACCCCTAGCAGCGCCAGCCCCTCGGACGTGGTGCTGGACCAGGCGTACCGGCACAGCATCAGCACCATGACCGTCAGCGCGCCGTAGCAGAAGCGGACCACCGTCATGACGGTGAGCGCGCTGGCCGGGGTGGGACGGGCGGCGAGATGGCGCAGGCCCTCCACGAGCCCGCGCACGGTGCTCAACAGGGCGTCTTTCAGATGGGGTTGGAGCACCGAGGGGTCCGGCCCGAGGAGCTGTGGGGTCATCCGCAGGGCGGTGAGGGCGGAGCAGAGGTACAGCCCGGCGGCCAGCAGCACCACGAGGCCGTCCACACTCGTGCCGGCCAGTCGGAGCGCGAAGGCCAGCCCGCCGCCGGCCGTCATGGCGAGCGTTCCCGCCGTGGGGGAAAGGGCGTTGGCCATCACGAGCTGGTGCAGGCCGTCGACCACGCGGGGCAGGGCGGCCGAAAGTCCCGCCAGGACAAAGCGGTTCACGGCGGTCACGCACAGCGCGGAGACGTAGAAGAGCCAGTCGGGGACCCGCACCGCGATCAGCACCGCGGTGAGTGCGGCGAGCAGGGCGCGCAGGAGATTGCCGTGGAGCAGGACCTGCCGCCGGCGCCAGCGGTCGAGCAACACCCCGGTGAACGGCCCGAGAAGGGAGTACGGCAGCAGCAGGATCGCCATGGCGGAGGCGATCGCCTCGGGGGACGCCTGTTTCTCGGGCGAGAAGATGACGAAGGTGGCGAGCGCCGCCTGGAACACCCCGTCGGCGGCCTGCGAGAGGAGCCGCACGGCCAGGAGCGAACGAAAGTCGCGCAGCCGGAGTAATACGCGGAGATCGCGCACAACATGCATGAGGCACAGCCTCACACAGCCCGCCGGCCTCCGGGAGGAATAACCGGAGGCCGGCGGTGGGAGGGGGCGGGACGCGCTTAGCGCTCGACCTCGCCGCGGATGAACTTCTCGACGTTCTCCCGCGCCTCGTCGTCGAAGTACTGCACCGGCGGCGACTTCATGAAGTACGAGGAGGCGGAGAGGATCGGGCCGCCGATGCCCCGGTCCTTGGCGATCTTGGCGGCGCGCAGCGCGTCGATGATGACGCCCGCGGAGTTCGGGGAGTCCCAGACCTCCAGCTTGTATTCGAGGTTCAGCGGGACGTCGCCGAAGGCGCGGCCCTCAAGGCGGACATAGGCCCACTTGCGGTCGTCCAGCCAGGCCACGTAGTCGGACGGGCCGATGTGGACGTTCTTCTCGCCCAGTTCGCGGTCGGGGATCTGGGAGGTGACCGCCTGCGTCTTGGAGATCTTCTTGGACTCCAGGCGCTCGCGCTCCAGCATGTTCTTGAAGTCCATGTTGCCGCCGACGTTCAGCTGCATCGTGCGGTCCAGGACGACGCCCCGGTCCTCGAAGAGCTTGGCCAGCACGCGGTGCGTAATGGTGGCGCCAACCTGGGACTTGATGTCGTCACCGACGATCGGCACGCCGGCCTCGGTGAACTTGTCCGCCCACTCCTTGGTGCCGGCGATGAAGACCGGGAGGGCGTTGACGAAGGCGACCTTGGCGTCGATGGCGCACTGCGCGTAGTACTTCGCCGCGTCCTCGGAGCCGACGGGGAGGTAGCAGACCAGGACGTCGACCTGCCGGTCCTTGAGCACCTGGACGATGTCGACCGGGGCCTGGTCGGACTCCTCGATCGTCTCGCGGTAGTACTTACCCAGGCCGTCGAGGGTGTGGCCGCGCTGGACCTGGACACCGGTGTTCGGCACGTCGCAGATCTTGACGGTGTTGTTCTCGCTGGCGCCGATGGCGTCCGCGAGGTCGAGGCCGACCTTCTTGGCGTCAACGTCGAAGGCGGCCACGAACTCGACGTCGCGGACGTGGTATTCGCCGAACTGCACGTGCATGAGGCCGGGCACGCGGCTGTCCGGGTCGGTGTCCTTGTAGTACTCGACGCCCTGTACCAGCGAGGCGGCGCAGTTGCCCACGCCGACGATGGCTACGCGAACCGAACCCATTCCGGTTGCTCCCTGTGATCTCGATGAGGACCTGGAGGGCAGGGCCTCATGTGGTGGTGTCATTCGGACGGGTCCGGCCGGGAACCACCCCGGTGCCGGGGCAGGCCGCCCGTGTCTCCTGACTGGTTGTTCTTGTCCTGCGCTGTGGAGTCCTCCGGTGCGCGCTGCTCGCGCCCGGTGCGCTCGCTCTCGATGAGCTCGTTGAGCCAACGGACCTCGCGCTCCACGGACTCCATGCCGTGCCGCTGCAGTTCGAGGGTGTAGTCGTCCAGGCGCTCGCGGGTCCTGGCCAAGGAAGTGCGCATCTTCTCCAGGCGTTCCTCCAGCCGGCTGCGGCGGCCTTCCAGCACGCGCATCCGCACATCCCGAGACGTCTGGCCGAAGAACGCGAAGCGGACACCGAAGTGTTCGTCCTCCCAGGCGTCCGGCCCGGAGTGGCTGAGCAGTTCCTCGAAGTGCTCTTTGCCCGCCGGGGTCAGCCGGTAGACGATCTTGGCCCGGCGTCCGGTGAGCGCCGTGGCGGGAACGCCCTCCGGGGCGCCACCCGTTTCCTCGACGAGCCAGCCGTTCGCGACCAGCGACTTGAGGCAGGGGTAGAGCGTGCCGTAGCTGAAGGCGCGGAAGACCCCGAGCGAGGTGTTGAGCCGCTTGCGCAGTTCGTAACCGTGCATCGGGGATTCCCGGAGCAGACCGAGGACGGCGAATTCGAGGATGCCGGAACGCCTGCTCATCCTCCGCCTCCTAGGCCCTGTGCGGTCTTTATCTCGCTCTGATGTATCGAGTCGATACATCCAGACGATAGAACGGGGCCCTGGGCGGAACAAGAGGTCAGACGGTGAACGGCGTCACATCACTTATTCGTGCGACGCAACCTGACTGTTTTGGAGTGAATTTCAACACTGGGCAGGTTTTGGCCGTGCGTAGTCTGTGCGGCATGCAGACTGCCGGGAACCGTGGGCCTATACGTGGCGTCCCTGACCTCGGTGTAGTGCGGCCCGCGCGTCAGGAACGGGCCGTGCACTGGGGGGACCTGAAGCCAACTGCCGCCTTCAGGCGACGAGAGAGCGCGCCTGTCCGAGGAGTATTCGTTCCATGAGCGAGCACCGTCGCAAACCACCCCAGCCGCAAGGTGGCGGGCGTGCCGCTGCCAGACGCGCCGCACAGCCTTCCGGGCGCCGCGCTGCTCCGTCGCGCACCGATGACACCACCCCGCTGACGCCCCAACCGCGGCCGGGTGGCCGCGCCGAGGCCCGTCGGGCCGCCCAACGGGGCGGCCGACGCAAGGCGTCCGACTCCACAGCCATGGCGTCCGGTGGTGGCGTCGGCCAGGGCGGCGGTCGCCGTGGTGGTGGTGGCGGTGGCGGTGAAGGGGGTCGCGGGCGAGGCCGTGGCGGCGGAAAGCCGCCCAGGAAGCGCTTCATTGACTACCCGCGTGCCAACCACACCGGTTGGCGGCGGTGGATGCCGTCCTGGAAACAGGTGGCCAGCATCTGCGTCGGGACCGCCGCCCTGATCGTCGGCGCGGCCGGCGTCGGGCTCGCGATGGTGCAGGTGCCCAACGTGAACAAGGCCGCCAAGTCGCAGAACAATGTCTACCTTTGGTCCAACGGCAAGGTCATGGCCCGCGACGGCGAGACCAACCGTCAGGTGGTCGGGATCAGCGAGATCCCGATGTCCATGCAGAACGCGGTGATTTCAGCGGAGAACGCCTCGTTCCGGAGCGACCACGGCGTCGACCCCATGGGTATCCTCCGGGCCCTGGTCAACATGGCCCGGGGCGGTGACACCCAGGGCGGCTCGACCATCACTCAGCAGTACGTCAAGAACGCGATGCTGAGTCAGGAACAGACCATTGACCGGAAGTTCAAGGAACTGTTCATCTCGATCAAGGTCGGCTGGAAGCAGACCAAGCCCGAGATCCTGCAGGGCTACCTGAACACCAGCTACTTCGGTCGCGGTGCCTACGGGATCCAGGCCGCGGCACAGGCGTACTACGGCAAGGACGCCTCCAAGCTGGACCCGAGCGAGAGCGCCTTCCTGGCCTCCGTACTCAAGGGCGCCAACCTCTACGACCCGTCGGGCGGCATCGGCGCGAACGCCACGCCCGCCCTCAACACGGCGCGGGCCAAGCAGCGTTGGGCCTGGATCCTCGACCGCATGGTCGCCAACAAGCACCTGTCGCAGGCGGACGAGGCCAAGTACAAGGCCAAGGGCTTCCCCACCCCGCTGAAGCCGAGGCCGGTGGCGAGCAAGGGCGGTCAGATCGGTTACCTGATCGACGTCGCCAAGAAGTACGTCCTCAAGAACACGGACATCAGTGAGGCCCGCTTCGACAAGGGCGGCTACACGGTCCAGACGACCTTCGACGAGAAGAAGACCAAGGAACTCGCCGCCGCGGTGCAGAAGGTCAACGACCGCTACATCGACCCGAAGAAGCGTCCGGACAAGGACAAGTACGTCCAGTTCGGCGGCGCTTCGGTGGTGCCGGGCGACGGCCGGATCGTGGCGCTGTACGGCGGCGAGGGCTACGACAAGGGGCACTTCAGCAACAACGCCGACACCTTCGGCGTGCCGGTCGGCTCGACCTGGAAGCCGTTCGTCCTCTCCGCGGCGATGAAGTACGGGAAGGCCGGGAGCGGCCAGCCGATCTCGCCGGACAGCAAGTACAACGGCGACGACCACCTCAAGGTGAAGAACGCGGACGGCTCGTATGTGCTGAAGAAGGACGGTTCGCCCTTCTACCAGGTGAACGAGAGCAACTACCCCTGGGGCTACATCTCCTTGCGGAAGGCGATGGAGCAGTCGGTCAACACCCCGTTCGTCCAACTCGGCATGGACGTCGGCATGGACAAGGTGCGGTCCATGGCGCAGGCCGCCGGCATCTCGCAGTCCAGTTTCGACAAGAACCTCAACCCGTCGTTCGCACTGGGTACTTCGACGCCGAGCGCGATCCGGATGGCGGACGCCTACGCCACCTTCGCCTCCTCCGGTACGCAGGTGGAGCCCTACTCGGTGACCAAGGTGGTCTCCGAGGGCAAGGAACTGCCGGGCTTCGACAAGCCGACTCCGAAGTCGAATGCGATCGACGCGAACATCGCCAACAACGTCACCGACGTGCTGCAGAACGTGATCAAGAACGGCACCGGCAAGAACGCCCTGAAGTTGGGCATGCCGGCCGCGGGCAAGACGGGTACCACGGACGAGAACAAGTCGGCCTGGTTCGTCGGCTACACCAAGCAGTTGTCGACCGCCATCGCCATGTTCCGCGAGGACGCCCAGAACCCGCGCCAGCTGTCGATGAACGGCGTCGGTGGCTTCGACTCGATCCACGGTGGCGCGCTGCCGACCGAGGTGTGGACGCAGTACATGATGCAGGCGATGGAGGGCATGAGTCCGCAGCCGTTCCCGGAGGCCCAGCCGATCGGGCAGGTCATCAACGAGCCCGGCATGCCCACCCCCACACCGACGCCCACGCCGAGCGCCACGCAGTCGCCGAGCCCGACGGCCACGCCCAGCCAGAGCGCCACTCCGACGGGCAGTGGCAGCCCGACGCCGACCAAGAGCTGCTCTCCCTGGGACCTGCACTGCAAGGACCACGGAGGCAACGCCGGGACGACCGGCGGAGGCCCGGGCGGACCGGGTGGTGACACCGGTGGGACGCCTCCCGGCACCCCCGACCCGACCAACGGCGGGGGCACCGGCGGAGGCATCTTCGGCGGGCCCACCGGAGGTGAGACGGGCTGAGCGTTTCACGTGAAACGTTGACGCGTTTCACGTGAAACATGGCTCGACGAAGCCCCCGACCCGGCGCGACCGGGCGGGGGCTTCGTCGCGTTCGTCCCCGGTCCGTACGGCAGGATGGGGCCATGACGAGCCTGCGACAGGACGAGCCCGTTCGGCCGACGAAACGGGATGAGGTGGCCGCGGCCGGCAGCGAGCTGGTCGGCGGGCCGATCGGCCGGCGCGCCCTGCTCGGGGCGCACTGGCTGACGCCGGTGCGGGTGGTCGTGCTCGTCGCCCTCGGCATGTTCGCGCTCGGCATGGTGCAGAAGCTGCCCTGCTACAACGGCGGCTGGTTCTTCGGCGCCACCAGCCAGTACGTCCATGCCTGCTACTCGGACATCCCCCACCTCTACTCGGGCCGGGGCTTCGCCGACGGCCTGATCCCGTACTTCGACAAGCTGCCCGGGGACATGCAGTACCTGGAGTACCCGGTGCTGACCGGGCTCTTCATGGAAGTCGCGTCGTGGCTGACCCCGCACGGCGGGGCGATCCAGGGCCGGGAGCAGATCTACTGGCTGGTCAATGCCGGCATGCTGATGGTCTGCGCGGCCGTCATCGCGGTCTGCGTGACCCGGACCCACCGGCGGCGTCCGTGGGACGGGCTGCTGGTGGCCCTGGCGCCGGCCTTCGCCCTCACCGCCACCATCAACTGGGATCTGTTGGCGGTCGCCCTGACCGCCGCCGGCATGCTGATGTGGTCGCGCAGTCGCCCGTTGGCGGCCGGCGTCCTGATCGGGCTGGCGACCGCGGCGAAGCTCTATCCGGTGCTGCTGCTGGGCCCGCTGCTGGTGCTGTGCTGGCGGGCCGGGACCTGGCGCGCTTACGGGCGGACCGTCCTCGGCGCGGTGGTCTCCTGGCTGGTGGTGAACCTGCCGGTGATGATCGCCCACGACGCCTCCGGCTTCCACATCCGCGAGGGCTGGGCGAAGTTCTACACCTTCAGCCAGGAGCGGCCGATCGACTTCGGCTCGCTCTGGCTGCTGCTCTCCCAGCGCACCGGCAACCCGCTGGAGAACGCCAACCTCTACGCGACGCTGCTGATGATCGTCGGCTGCGGCGCCCTCGCGCTGCTGACGCTCTACGCTCCGCGCCGGCCGCGCTTCGCCCAACTCGCCTTCCTGGTCGTGGCGTTGTTCATCCTCACCAACAAGGTCTACTCGCCGCAGTACGTCCTGTGGCTGATCCCGCTGGCCGCGCTGGCCCGGCCGCGCTGGCGGGACTTCCTGATCTGGCAGGCGTGCGAGGTCATGTACTTCCTGGGGATCTGGCTGTACCTGGCCTACACCGGCAACGGCGACAAGCACCAGGGGCTGCCGCCCGAGGGCTACCAACTGGCCATCGCCGTGCACCTGTTGGGCACCCTCTATGTGTGTGCCCTGGTCGTCCGGGACATCCTGATGCCCGAGCGCGACGTGGTCCGCAGGGACGGGGACGACGACCCCTCGGGCGGTGTCCTGGACCGCAGCCCCGATGTCTTCGTCCTCGGGGGGACGGCCCACGAGCCGCGGCACGCGGTGCGCTTCGAGGCGACACCGCGGGTGCGCTGGGGCGTCGCCCGGGACTGAGCGGCGGAAAAGCATCGGGGGCCCGGTGCCGCGGAGAGTTCCGCGGCACCGGGCCCCTGACGTTGTGTGCGGGCCGGCCGGCTCAGCGGTCCACGACGCGGTCGTACTGCGTGGTCGTGTGCCGCAGATGGGCCACCAACTCCTCGCCCACCTTGGGCTCGGGGGCGTCGCCCGGGACGAAGAGGATCGACACCTGCATGTGCGGGGGCTCGGCGAACCAGCGCTGCTTGCCGGCCCAGACGTACGGCGCCAGGTTGCGGTTGACGCTCGCCAGGCCGGCGCGGGCCACGCCCTTGGCGCGCGGCATCACCCCGTGCAGCGCCTTGGGCGACTCCAGGCCCACGCCGTGCGAGGTGCCGCCGGCCACCACGACGAGGTAGCCGTCCGAGGCCGCCTTCTGCTGGCGATAGCCGAACCGGTCGCCCTTGGCGACGCGGGTGACGTCGAGGACCGAGCCGCGGTACTCGGTGGCGTCGTGGTCGCCGAGCCAGAGCCGGGTGCCGATCCGCGCCCGGAAGCGGGTCTGCGGGAACTGCTGCTGGAGCCGGGCGAATTCATCCGGCTTGAGGTGGCTGACGAACATGGTGTGCAGCGGGAGGCGGGCGGCGCGCAGCCGGTCCATCCACCCGATGACCTCGTCGACGGAGTCGGAGCCGTCGGTGCGGTCCAGCGGCAGGTGGATCGCGAAGCCCTCCAGCCGGACGTCCTCGATGGCCGCGGCCAGCTTCGGCAGGTCCTCCGGCTGGACGCCGTGCCGCTTCATGCTGCTCATGACCTCGATGACGACACGGGCGCCGACCAGCCCGCCCACGCCCTCGACCGAGGAGACCGAGCGGATCGCCCGGTCGGGCAGCGGCACCGGCTCCTCGCCGTGCCGGAAGGGCGTCAGCACCAGCAGGTCGCCGCTGAAGTAGTCCTTGATCCGGGCCGCTTCGTAGGTCGTGCCGACCGCGAGGATGTCGGAACCGAGTCGGGTGGCCTCCTCGGCGAGGCGCTCGTGGCCGAAGCCGTAGCCGTTGCCCTTGCAGACCGGGACCAGCCCGGGGAACTGCTGGAGAACGCTCTGCTGATGCGCCCGCCAGCGCGCGGTGTCGACGTAGAGGGTGAGCGCCATGGCCGGCCCGGAACCTTTCTCGTGGGGGTGTGTCAGGAGTACGGACGGTGCGAAGGAGCGGTCAGCGACGCGACATGTAGATGTCGAGCGCCTTGTGCAGCAGCTTGTTGAGCGGGAAGTCCCACTCGCCGAGGTACTCCGCCGCCTGCCCGCCCGTGCCGACCTTGAACTGGATCAGGCCGAAGAGGTGGTCGTTCTCGTCCAGCGAGTCGCTGATGCCGCGGAGGTCGTAGACCGAGGCACCGAGCGCGTGGGCGTCCTGGAGCATCCGCCACTGCATCGCGTTGGAGGGCCGCACCTCGCGGCCGATGTTGTCCGAGGCGCCGTACGAGTACCAGACGTGCCCGCCGACGACGAGCATGGTCGCGGCGGAGAGGTTCACGCCGTTGTGGCGGGCGAAGTAGAGCCGCATGCGGTTGGGGTCCTCGGCGTTGAGGGCGGACCACATGCGCTGGAAGTAGCTGAGCGGGCGCGGCCGGAACTGGTCGCGCTTCGCGGTGATCTCGTAGAGCCGCTGCCACTCCTCCAGGTCCTGGTAGCCGCCCTGGACAACCTCGACGCCGGCCTTCTCGGCCTTCTTGATGTTGCGGCGCCACAGCTGGTTGAAGCCCTTGTGGACCTCTTCGAGCGGCCGGCCGTCCAGCGGGACCTGGAAGACGTAGCGGGGCTGCACGTCGCCGAAGCCGGCGCCGCCGTCCTCGCCCTGCTGCCACCCCATGCGGCGCAGCCGGTCGGCGACCTCGAAGGCGCGCGCCTCGATGTGGCTGGCCTCGACGTCCCGCAGCCGCTTGACGTCGGGGTTCTGGATGCCCGCCTTGATCGCGGCGGAGTCCCAGCGGCGGATGACCACCGGCGGGCCCATCTTCACGGAGAAGGCGCCCTGCTGCTTGAGGTGGCCGAGCATCGGCTGCAGCCACTCCTCCAGGTTCGGCGCGTACCAGTTGATGACCGGGCCCTCGGGAAGGTAGGCGAGGTACCGCTTGATCTTGGGCAGCTGGCGGTAGAGGACCAGACCGGCGCCGACCAGCTCGCCGGACGCGTCGAACCAGCCCAGGCTCTCGGACCGCCACTCGGCCTTGACGTCAGCCCAGGCCGGGACCTGCATGTGGCTCGCCGCGGGCAGGCTCTGGATGTATGCCAGATGCTGCTCTCGACTGATGGTCCTCAGGGTCAGGCTCATGCGGGGCGCTCCTCGGCTGGTGTGTCCCCATGGTCGGGGCTCCGGCTCTCGCGCCGAAGCCTACTGTGACCCGGGAGCGCCCCGTTTGGGCCGTACGGGACCAGGCCCCGTATAGCCGCCAGCGCGACGGTGCGGACTAGCCGATGACGCCGCCGAAGAGGCCGCCGTGGGCCAGGCCGATGTAGAACCCGACGCCCGCCGCGCCGAGCCCGATGATCAACAGGAAGCGCTCCGCCGTCGTGGAGGAGATGTACTGGCCCCACAGGCCCGTACCGATCCCGATCAGGCCCACCCAGGAACTGACCAGGTGGAGGCTGGGGGAGAGTGCGGTGAAGGCGGCAATCGCTCCGAGGACGAGGGTCACGACCGCGAAGGTGTTCTCTACGGGATGGGCTTGGCCGTCGCTGTTGAGGATCGCGAGCAGATTCCGCTGGGTCCGTGCTGCCTGTGCCATACGGCACCTCCCACTGACGAGGCGGCGCACTGTAACGCCGCTCACACCCGTTGTGTTCCAGATTGCGGGGTCCGGTGGGCGGATTTCAACCGGAAGCGCGGAGGCAGGTACTCTGTACGGTCTGCGCCCATGTCTGCCCGGATACACGGGTCGGCGGGCGCGGAAACGCATCACGACCCTCCTGCCACGGAACGACCGTGGCCGCTGAGTCCAAAGGAGGTGGGTTCACCATGCGTCACTACGAGGTGATGGTCATCCTCGACCCCGATCTGGAGGAGCGCTCCGTTGCCCCCCTGATCGAGAACTTCCTCTCCGTCGTCCGCGAGGGCAACGGAAAGGTCGAGAAGGTCGACACCTGGGGCCGTCGTCGTCTCTCGTACGAGATCAACAAGAAGCCCGAGGGCATCTACTCGGTCATCGACCTGCAGGCCGAGCCTGCGGTCGTCAAGGAGCTCGACCGTCAGATGAACCTGAACGAGTCGGTTCTTCGGACCAAGGTCCTCCGTCCCGAGACCCACTGAGCGCGTACGCGTCCAGCGGTAACCGGGTTCGAGTAGCAGCAACACCAGCAGCCAGCAGCACACCCGCCGAGAGGTTCCCCTAATGGCAGGCGAGACCGTCATCACGGTCGTCGGCAATCTTGTCGACGACCCCGAGCTGCGCTTCACCCCGTCCGGTGCGGCGGTCGCGAAGTTCCGCGTCGCGTCCACTCCCCGCACCTTCGATCGCCAGACCAATGAGTGGAAGGACGGCGAGAGCCTGTTCCTGACCTGCTCGGTGTGGCGTCAGGCGGCGGAGAACGTCGCCGAATCCCTTACGCGGGGTACCCGCGTGATCGTCCAGGGCCGTCTCAAGCAGCGGTCCTACGAGGATCGCGAGGGCGTGAAGCGCACGGTCTACGAGCTCGACGTCGAGGAAGTGGGCGCGAGCCTGCGGAACGCCACGGCGAAGGTCACCAAGACCAGCGGTCGCGGTGGCCAGGGCGGCGGCTTCGGCGGCGGCCAGCAGGGCGGCGGCCAGGGTGGCGGCGGCTGGGGCGGCGGCCCCAGCGGCGGTCAGCAGGGTGGCGGTGCTCCGGCCGACGACCCGTGGGCCACTGGTGGTCCCTCTGGCGGTGGCCAGGGTGGCGGCGGTGGCTGGGGCGGTGGCTCCGGCGGCTCCGGTGGCGGTGGCTACTCGGACGAGCCGCCCTTCTAGGTCCGGCGATGCGTTACTCCGTCGGTGTTTCACGTGAAACGGCGTGTTTCCCGTGGCACGGGGCGGAGAGCGGCCGGGGCCTGAGGGCGTCAGCACACACTTCTTGAACTCACTGGAGAGAGACAATGGCGAAGCCGCCTGCTCGCAAGCCTAAGAAGAAGGTTTGCGTGTTCTGCAAGGAGAAGATCTCCTACGTCGACTACAAGGACACGAACCTGCTGCGGAAGTTCATCTCCGACCGCGGCAAGATCCGTGCCCGCCGGGTCACCGGCAACTGCACTCAGCACCAGCGTGACGTCGCCACGGCCGTGAAGAACAGCCGTGAGATGGCGCTGCTGCCCTACACGTCCACCGCGCGATAAGGGAAGGGTGACTGACACATGAAGATCATCCTCACCCACGAGGTCTCCGGCCTCGGCACCGCCGGCGACGTCGTTGACGTCAAGGACGGGTACGCCCGCAACTACCTGGTTCCGCGCGGTTTCGCGATCCGCTGGACCAAGGGTGGCGAGAAGGACGTCGAGCAGATCCGCCGCGGTCGCAAGATCCGCGAGATCGCCACGATCGAGCAGGCCAACGAGGTCAAGGCTCAGCTTGAGGGCGTCAACGTGAAGCTGGCCGTGCGTGCCGGCGAGGCCGGCCGCCTGTTCGGCTCGGTCACCCAGGCCGACATCGCCTCGGCGATCAAGGCCGCCGGTGGTCCGGACGTCGACAAGCGCCGCGTCGAGGTCGGTTCGCCGATCAAGACCCTGGGCGCGCACCAGATCTCGGTGCGTCTGCACGCCGAGGTCGTCGCGAAGCTGGGCGTCGAGGTCGTCGCCGCCTGAGCGTAGTTCGCAGCGAACGCCGAAGGGCCGTACCCCCTCGCGGGGTACGGCCCTTCGCGTTGCGCGGGCGGGCTGAGCGCGGTCAGTCCTCGTCCTGGGCGCGCTTGTAGAGCTTGGCGATGTCGTCGTCGAAGTACGCGGCGTAGGAGACGTCGTCCTGGTCGCCGCCGCCCTCGTGGCCGCCGAGGACGCCGATGACCGTGCCGGTGTGGCTCTTGGGGTCGTAGTCGGCCAGCCAGGGGCTGCCGCTGGTGCCGCCCTCGAAGTCGGTGCACTGGATGCGCATCTGGGTGTCGCTGAACTTCGTGGCGCGGTTCTGGCAGGAGATCGGGGTGTCCCGGCTGGTGGGGTAGCCGGTGATCTTGACCTCGTTGTCGAAGCCGCGGTCGATGCCGAGGGTGTTGCCGCCGAGGACGTCCTGGATCTGCTTGCCGTCCTTGGCGTCGAGGCTGAGGAAGGCGACGTCGAGGTCCTCGTCCTGCGACGTGGCCCAACGGTCGTCCACCACAACCTTGTTGACCTTCCACAGGCCGGTGGGCTCGTCGCCGTTGCGGTAGTCCGGGGCGAAGACCAGGTCGTCCACCGGCTTGCCGGTGTCCGCGTCGAAGGCGCAGTGGGCCGCGGTGATCAGCATGTTCCGGCCCGGGCTCTGCACCACGCTCGCGGTGCAGAAGTGGGCGCCGTGGTCGTCCTTCTCGAAGACCGCGCCGATCCGGCCGTTCTCCTCGGTCCTGCGCGGGGTGTAGGCGTTGCCGTCCTGGGGCGGGGCGGAGGCGGTCGGGTCCTGGTCCTGGGGCGGCCCGCCGGGCGCGCCGGACTTGCCGTAACCGGCGGGGCCACTGCCGGCTCTGCTGTGGTGGTTCTCCTCCGCGGCGTAGCCCACCACTGCGGCTGCCCCGACGATGACGAGCGTCAGGGGCAGGACGGATTTCCTGGCAAGCGAGCGCACAAGGTCATTATCTGTGCGGGGCCGGAATTCGGCAGGTGCTTCATCGCGAGGCCCCGGTCACAATCCACCGTCCTGATCGGGTACGCACCCAGAGCGTCAGCATCCGGACGGTCATCATGAGGGCCATCGCCCACCACACGGCGACCAGGCCGCCGCCGAGGGCCGGGACGGCGAGGGCGGCCGGGACGAAGACGGCCAGCGTCACCACCATCGCCCCGGCGAGATAGGGCCCGTCCCCCGCGCCCATGAGGACGCCGTCGAGGATGAAGACGACGCCCGAGACCGGCTGGGTGACCGCGACGACCAGGAGCGTGGCGAGCAGCGGGTGTTGGACGGCGGGGTCGGTGGTGAAGAGGGGGATGAAGAGCGGTCGGGCGAGCGCCACCAGCACGCCGAGGACCACTCCGGAGGCGATGCCCCACTGCACCATCCGGCGGCAGGCGGCCCGGGCGCCGTCCTCGTCCCCGGCGCCGAGGTAGCGCCCGATGATGGCCTGCCCGGCGATGGCGATGGCGTCCAGGGCGAAGGCCAGGAGGGACCAGAGGGACAGCACGATCTGGTGGGCGGCGACCTCGGCGTCGCCGAGTCGGGCGGCGACGGCGGTGGCGATCATCAGCACCGCGCGCAGCGAGAGGGTGCGGATCAGCAGCGGAACGCCGGCCTGGGCGCAGGCCCGGATCCCGGCGGCGTCCGGGCGGAGTGAGGCACCATGGTGGCGGGCGCCGCGGACCACGACGACGAGGTAGGCGGCGGCCATGCCGCACTGGGCGATCACGGTGCCCCAGGCGGAGCCGGCGATGCCGAGGCCGGCGAGGTAGACCAGCCCGGCGTTGAGGGCGGCGTTGGCGGTGAAGCCGCCGACGGCGACATAGAGCGGGGTCCTGGTGTCCTGGAGGCCGCGCAGGACTCCGGTGGCGGCGAGCACCACCAGCATCGCGGGGATGCCGAGCGCGCTGATCCGCAGGTACGTGGTGGCGTACGGGGCGGCGGCCGGGGAGGCGCCGAAGACCTCGACGAGCCAGGGGGCGGTGGGCAGGACGACGGCGATGACGGCCGCGCCGAGGAGCAGGGCGAGGTAGATGCCGTCCATGCCCTGGCGTATCGCCGCGGGGAGGTCGCCGGCGCCGACCCGGCGGGCGACCGCGGCGGTGGTGGCGTAGGCGAGGAAGACGAAGACCGAGACGGCGGTCGTGAGGAGAGCGGCGGCGACGCCGAGGCCGGCGAGCTGGCGGGTGCCGAGGTGGCCGATGACGGCGCTGTCGACCATGACGAAGAGCGGTTCCGCGACCAGGGCGCCGAAGGCCGGCAGGGCGAGCGCGATGATCTCGCGGTCATGGCGGCGGGGGGCACGCCGTGGCGTCGCGGGGGCCGATGTCATGAGCGGCAATCTAATCGTCCACAGGTAACAGATGCAACTGTCTTGTGATCCTTACTTTCCGCTGTGCGGAGGTGCCTTCTGTGTGGCGTTCGCGGTGATCATGAACAGGTTGCCGAAGTTTTTCTCCCCCACAGCCTATGGATGAGAAAAGCCCAGGTCAGAGGGGTGTGGATGGCGTGATTGTGTGCTTGTCCACAGAAGTTTCCCCCGGCCCGTGCACAGGATCCGGGGACTTCTCCACAGCTATGGGGCGGTCATCCACACGGCCTGTGGATAACCAGATTGGCGGACGGTGCGCGCGGGCCTACCGTGGTCCGGCGCCCGCCGCCTGTTCCGGCCAGGAAACCTCGTCCGAACTCGACGCGCCGTAACCGGAGTCGGGCAACTTGATTGTCAGAGCTGTGCCGTAAGAAAGAACCGCACAGCAAGGTCCGCGTCGCGGACGGGAGGAGGTGCCGGGGTGAGTATTCCCGAGCCCATGGAAGACCCCTGGGCCGACTCCGGTCCGAGCGACCTGCTGCCGGCCGCCCGCTCCCGTCGCGGCGAGGGCAAGGGCCGGGGCCGCGGCGACCGCCCGGACCGGGACGACGAGGGCGGCGGCTCCTGGTCCGGCGGCTTCGAGCGCGTCCCCCCGCAGGACCTCGACGCCGAGCAGTCGGTGCTCGGCGGCATGCTGCTGTCCAAGGACGCCATCGCCGATGTCGTCGAGGTGCTCAAGGGCGAGGACTTCTACCGTCCCGCCCATGAGCTGATCTACCAGGCGATCCTCGATCTGTACGCCAAGGGCGAGCCGGCCGACCCGATCACCATCGCCGCCGAGCTCACCAAGCGCGGCGAGATCGGCCGGGTCGGTGGCGGCTCGTACCTGCACACCCTGGTGCAGTCCGTTCCGACGGCCGCCAACGCCGAGTACTACGCGGAGATCGTCCACGAGCGGGCCGTGCTGCGCCGCCTCGTCGAGGCCGGCACCCGGATCACGCAGATGGGATACGCCGCCGACGGCGACGTCGACGAGATCGTCAACAAGGCCCAGGCGGAGATCTACGCCGTCACCGAGCAGCGCACCAGCGAGGACTATCTGCCGCTCGGCGAGATCATGGAGGGCGCGCTCGACGAGATCGAGGCGATCGGCTCGCGCCAGGGGCAGATGACCGGCGTGCCGACCGGCTTCACCGATCTCGACGCGCTCACCAACGGCCTGCACCCGGGCCAGATGATCGTGATCGCGGCCCGTCCGGCCATGGGTAAGTCGACGCTGGCGCTGGACTTCGCGCGGGCCTGCTCGATCAAGAACAACCTGCCGAGCGTGATCTTCTCCCTCGAAATGGGGCGCAACGAGATCGCGATGCGTCTGTTGTCCGCCGAGGCCCGGGTCGCGCTGCACCACATGCGGTCCGGCAGCATGACCGACGACGACTGGACGCGGCTGGCGCGCCGGATGCCGGACGTCTCGGCGGCGCCGCTCTACATCGACGATTCGCCGAACCTCTCGATGATGGAGATCCGCGCCAAGTGCCGCCGGCTGAAGCAGCGGAACGAGCTCAAACTGGTCGTCATCGACTACCTCCAGCTGATGCAGTCCGGCGGTTCCAAGCGCGCCGAGAGCCGTCAGCAGGAGGTTTCGGACATGTCCCGAAACCTCAAGCTGCTGGCCAAGGAGTTGGAGCTCCCGGTCATCGCGCTCTCGCAGCTGAACCGTGGTCCCGAGCAGCGCACGGACAAGAAGCCGATGGTTTCTGACCTGCGTGAATCCGGTTCCATCGAGCAGGACGCCGACATGGTGATCCTGCTGCACCGCGAGGACGCCTACGAGAAGGAGTCGCCGCGGGCCGGCGAGGCCGACCTGATCGTGGCGAAGCACCGTAACGGTCCCACCGCGACGATCACCGTGGCCTTCCAGGGCCACTACTCGCGCTTCGTGGACATGGCGCAGACCTGAGCCGAGCGGGTGCCCGGCGGTCCTCAGGGGCAGCTGACGACCTGGCCCGCCCAGGAGAGGCCGCCGCCGAAGCTGAGCAGCAGGACGGGGGCGCCGGCGGGGATCTCCCGGCGTTCGACCAGCTTGGCGAAGGCGAGCGGGACGGAGGCGGCCGAGGTGTTGCCGGAGTCGATGACGTCCTGGGCGATGACGGTGGTCTGTGGCAGGTCGAGCTGGCGGACCACGGCCTCGATGATGCGCAGGTTCGCCTGGTGGGTGACGACGCCGGCGAGGTCGGCGGGGGCGATCCCGGCCCGGCGGCAGGCTTCCCTGGCCAGGTCCGGGAGCGCGGTGGTGACCCAGCGGAAGACGGTCTGGCCCTCCTGGGCGAAGCGCGGGTGCCAGTCGTCGAGCAGCCGGACCGCGTCCGCGCGGGTGGGGTCGGAGCCCCAGACCACCGGGCCGATGCCGGCCTCGTCGTCGGCGCTGAGGACCGCGGCGCCGGCGCCGTCCCCGAGCAGGACGCAGGTGCTGCGGTCGGTCCAGTCCGTGACGTCGGACATTTTCTCCGCTCCGATGACCAGGGCGTGCCGCGCGGCGCCCGCCCGGACGGAGTGGTCGGCCGAGGCCAGGGCGGTGCAGAAGCCGGCGCAGCCGTTATTGAGGTCGTAGGCCACCGCGGTGGGGATGCCGAGGCGGCCGGCGACCTGGGCCGCGATGGAGGGGCAGCGGTCGATGGCGGAGCAGGTCGCAACGGTGATCAGGCCGATGTCCGCGGGGGCGAGGCCGGCCGCGGCGAGTGCCTTGGCCGCGGCGCCGTGGGCCAGGTCGGTCACCGACTCGGTGTCGGCGATCCGGCGGGTGGCGATGCCGGTGCGGCGCCGGATCCACTCGTCGCTGGTGTCGACCATGCCGGCCAGGTCGTCGTTGGTGAGCACGCGGGACGGCTGGTAGTGCCCCAGGGCGGCGATACGGGTTCCCGGCACGTTGGACTCCTCGGTTCGCGGTGGTGGTGCGGTGCACTGCTGGTGGCCCGGGAATATAGCAACCGAACGGTCGGAAGTTAAAGCCGGGTCGGCGGCTACGATGGCGCCATGAGCCCACGGAAGTCCGTCGCCGAGGCCCGCAGAACGCGGGAGCGGATCGTCGAGCGCAGTGTCGCGATCGCCTCGGTGGAGGGGCTGGAGGGGCTGACGATCGGGCGGTTGGCGGCCGACCTTGAGATGAGCAAGGCGGGGGTGCTCGGCCACTTCGGCACCAAGCAGGCGCTCCAACTGGCCGCGTTGGAGGGGGCGTCGGCGATCTTCTCCCGGGTGGTGTGGGAGCCGGCCGCGGACGAGAAGCCGGGGCTGACCCGGCTCCGGGCTATCTGTGAGGGCTGGATCAGGTATCTGGAGCGCGAGCGCGGCGCCTTTCCCGGCGGCTGTTTCTTCATCACCGCCTCGGTGGAGTTCGACGCCCGCGGCGGTCCGGTGCGGGACACGGTGGCCCGGCTCTTCCTGCTGTGGCGGCGGCGCCTGGCCCAGGAGGTGCGCACCGCGGTCGGGCAGGGCGAACTGCCGCCGGACACCGACCCCGAGCAGGTCGGGTTCGAGGTGGTCGGCATCTATCTGGGGCTCAACCAGGCGGTCCAGCTGGCCGCCGACCCGTCGGCGGCGGACCGCGCCCGACGGGCCCTCGACCGGCTCCTGGCGCCCATGGACGCGGCCGGGCGGGGCTGACCTCGTGGCCCGGCCGCTGGCGGTTTGACCTTCGAGTTGACCTTCGAGTTGGTCGAAGCCCGACAATCGCGGACATGGACGACGGGGAACTGTTGGGCATCGGCGCGTTCGCCCGATGCGTGGGGCTGACGCCGAGCGCACTGCGCTTCTACGACGACTGCGGGGTGCTCCGACCGGACCGGGTGGACGCCGCCACGGGATACCGGCGCTACGGGTCCGGGCAGGCGCAGCGGGCGGTGCAGCTGCGGCAACTGCGGGCGGCCGGGCTGCCGTTGGTGGACGTGGAGACTGTGCTCGACGGGCCCGAGGACGCGGCCCGGGACGTGCTGCGGGCGCATCTGGAGCGGACCCGGCGGGCGGCCGACGAGGCGCGGGCCGTCGTGGAGGGCTTTTTGCGCGAGGCGTCCGGGCACCCGGAGCGGTCCGCCGGCACGGTGCGGGCGCGGGTGGACGGGCCGGAGCTCGCCAGCGCGGTGCGGCAGGTGGGGCCCGCGGCGGCGACCGGCGGGGCGGCGGCCGAATTCCCGGTGCTGGGGTGCGTGCTGCTCGAACTCGCCGACGGGGAAGTGCGGTTGGTGGCCACCGATCGCTATCGGCTGGCGGTGCGGGTGCTGCGGCCGGAGGTCTGCGAGGGCGGTCCGTTGCGGGTGCTGATCGCGGCGGACCGGGCGCGGCGGATGGCCGAGTGGGCGGTGCGGCAGTCGGCGGTGGAGGTGGAGTGCGCCTCGGCCGCGGCGGACGCTCCGGGCGTCGCGCGGGTCCGGCTGCGGAGTGGCCGGGCGTGCTGGGACGTCGAGGGGCCGGCCGGCGGAGTCGAACCGGGGGATTTCCCGGACTACCGGCTGATGCTGGCCGGGTTGGCCGCCGCCCGGCATCGGGTGATCGTGGACCGGGTCGGGCTGCGGGACGCGGTGGCGGAGCGGAGCGGCGGGCCGGCGTCGTTGGCGTTCGGACCGGACGCGGGGGGCACCGCGGACGGGGCGGTGGAGGTGCTGGAGGTGTCGGGCGGGGAGGCCGGGCCCGTACGGCTGCGGGCGGTGCGGACCGGGCCCGAGGTGCGGTTGGCCTTCGATCCGGCAGTCCTGGTGCCGGTGTTGGAGGCGGGCGTGGGGCCCGACGTGCTGCTGGAGGTCGCGGGGGCGGACCAGCCGGTCGTCGTCCGTTCCGCGGACCAGGGGAGTTTCACGACGGTGGTGATGCCGGTGCGGGACCGCTGAGGGAGCCGAGGAGAACCGGAAGGCGGGAGCGGGCGATGGCTGAGGGGGAGAACGGGCGGATGGATCCGGAACTGCCGGTGGTGCGGCTGTGCGTGGCGGGCATGCGGGCCGAGGCGGAGGGGCGCCCCGGGGTGGCACGGGAGCTCTTCCGACAGGCGTGGGACGGGGCGCGCGACGACTACGAGGCGTGCATCGCCGCGCACTACCTCGCGCGGCACCAGAACTCGGCGGAGGAGACGCTGCGTTGGAACCGGGAGTGCCTGGGCCGCGCCGACCTGGTCGGGGACGAACGGGTGCGGGGCTTCTACCCGTCGCTGTACATCAACCTGGGGAACGCGCATCGTGAGCTCGGCCAACGCGCCGCTGCGCACCGGTACTTCCTTCGCGCGGCCGAGCGGGCGGCCGAGGCGCCCGAGGGACAGTACGGCGACTGGAACCGCTTCGCCATTGCGGAAGGGTTGCGCGAGACCGCGGGCGACGGGGAAGAGGTGGCCGCGGGACACGGGAGCGTGGCCGTGGGGGTTGAGGAGCCCCTGCGGGATCTGTTCGCGCGTTGGTGCGAGCGGGGCGATCTCAAGGCGCTGGGGCTGACGTTGCCGGCCTTTCTGGGCTTCTTGGGAACGGACCAGGACCGGGCGCGGCTGCGGAGCGCGCTGCACATGGTGCGTGCCGGGCGCTGGCTCCCCGAGGCTGAACAGGCCGCGCTTCAGGGGGTGTTGGGAGCGCTGGAGGTCTCGTGATGGCGTGCGCCGGGCGGCGTTTCACGTGAAACGGTGCGCTGCTGCATGCGGTCGTTTCACGTGAAACGTGGCGGCGTCGTTGGCGGTTGGCGGGCAGGATGGCGGCGCGGTGGGCGTCGTCCGCCGCTGACAGGGCCGGCCGGGCCGGTGCGGCCGGCGAGAAGCCTTACTTGGGGAGCGTCATGACGGTCGTGGAGCCGACGGAGTCGCAGGAGCCCGGGGCGCGCGGGGGCGGGGTGGGCGCGGTGGTTCCGCGTGAGGGTGTCGTCGTCGAAGTGGCGGAGGACTATGCGGAGTTGCTGCCGCAGACGCGGCGGGACTTGGTGCGGCGGTTGGCGGTCGCGCAGTCCGAGGGGCGGGCGCCGTCGATGATGGGGGCGGTGGTCCGCGAGGGGCGGGTGGTCTGGGCGGGGGCCCGCGGCACGGTGGACGGGGAGGTGCCGCACGGCGATGTGCAGTACCGGATCGGCTCGTTGACCAAGAACTTCGTGGCCGTGCTGGTGCTGCGACTCCGGGACGAGGGGCTGCTGGGTCTGGACGACCCCATCGGGACCCATCTGACGGACGTCCCCGTTCCGGAGGCGACGATCGCCCAACTTCTCTCGCACAGCGCCGGGTTGGCGGCGGAGTCGCAGGGCCCCTGGTGGGAGCGGACCGACGGTGGGTTGCGGCCCGAGCCGGCCAATCTGTTCGGTGAGCGGGCGCGGCTGCATCCGGTGGGGCGGCGCCACCACTACTCCAACCCCGGCTATGCGGTGCTCGGGGCGCTCGTGGAGCGGCTGCGGGGCGGGACGCCGTGGGGTGAGGTCCTGCGGCGCGAGGTGCTGGAGCCGCTGGGCCTGGCCCGGACGACGCTGCTGCCGGAGGCGCCGCACGCGGAGGGGTGGGCGGTCCATCCGTGGGCCGACGCGGTGCTGCCGGAGCCCGCGCACGACACCGGACTGATGGGCCCGGCGGGGCAGTTGTGGTCCACGGTGGAGGACCTGTGCCGGTGGGCGTTCTTCCTGTTGCGGGGCGACGAGCGGGTGCTGAGCGGGGCGAGCCTGGCCGAGATGCAGAAGCCCGCGGTGCCGCCGGAGGGCGACGCCTGGGACGGGGGGTACGGGCTGGGCACGCAGTTCGTACGGCGGCGCGGGCGGTTGCTCGCTGGCCACACCGGGTCGATGCCGGGGTTCCTGGCGACGCTGTGGATCGACCGGGGGCAGGACACGGCGGCGCTGGCGCTGGCGAACTGCACCTCCGGCGTGCCGATCAGCACGGTGGCGGCCGACTTCCTGGAGACCGTCGCGAGCCGGGAGCCGCGGATCCCGGAGCCGTGGCGCCCGCTGCCGGGCCCGGTCGACGAGGAGCTGCTGGCCCTGACCGGGCCCTGGTACTGGGGCGCGAACCCGTTCGCGCTGCGGTTGCTGGACGGGCGCGGACTGGAGCTGATCACGCTGTCCGGCGGCGGGCGTACCTCGCGCTTCCGGGCCGAGGATGACGGCACCTGGACCGGATTGGACGGCTACTACGCCGGTGAGACGCTCCGTGCGCAGCGGGCGCCGGACGGCACGGTCACCCACCTCGACCTGGGGAGCTTCGTCTTCACCCGAGGGCCCTACGAGCCCGCGGGACCGGTGCCGGGCGGGGTGGACCCCGAGGGCTGGCGGGGCGTCTGATCCGGAGGCCGGGAGGGGTAGCGGGGGCTCCGCGTCGAGGCGGGTCCGGCCCCGGGGAGGGCCCCGGACCCGGCCGATGGAGGTGCACCGGCGGACGTACAGTCGAGCGAGATGTCAGGAGCCGCCGCAGCGCGCGGCTCGCTACCGCTGGAAGGCCACCGTGACTGCCGTGACTGCGAACGCCGACGCCCCGCTTCTGCTCGACCTGCCCCCGCTCGACGCCGCCCGTTTCGCGCGGATCGAGGACAAGGTCGCGGCCCTGATGCGCACCCGCTGCGATGTCGTGACGATGCAGGGCGAGGCGTTGCTGCCCCTGGAGGCGTGCATCCGCTCGGCCGTGCGGCCGGGCAGCACCGCCCTCAACGTCATCACCGGCCCCTACGGCGAGACGTTCGGCGGCTGGTTGCGGTCCTGCGGCGCCGAGGTGATCTCCATCAGCGCGCCGTTCACCGGTGCGGTCAGCCCCGAGCAGGTGGCGGAGGCGCTGCGGGAGCACCCCGAGATCGACTTCGTGAGCCTGGTGCACGCCGAGGCGGCGACCGGCAACACCAACCCGGTCGCCGAGATCGGCGCGGTGGTGCGGGAGCACGGGGCGCTGCTGATGCTCGACGCGGTCGCCTCGGTGGGTGCCGAGCCGCTGCTCACCGACGACTGGGGGGTGGATCTCTGCGTCATCGGCGGCCAGAAGGCGCTGGCCGGTCCGGCCGGGGTCTCCGCGGTGTCGGTCAGCGCCCGCGCCTGGGAGCGGATCGCCGCCAACGAGCAGGCGCCGCGGCGCTCTTACCTCTCGCTGCTGGACTGGAAGGAGCGTTGGATCGACGCCGGCCGCACTGCCCTTCCGCATGCTCCGGCGCAGTTGGAGATGCTGGCGCTGGAGCAGGCCGTGGACCGGATCGAGGAAGAGCGGCTGGACGCGGTCATCACCCGTCACCGGGCGGCCGCCGCGGCGGTCCGGGCGGGCGTCGCGGTGCTCGGCGGGCCGGTGCCGTACGTGATCCGCGACGAGCACGCGGCGCCGGCCGCCACCACGCTCCGTGCGCCGGCGGGGGTGGACGCCCGTGAGGTGGTGTCCGCGGCGCTGGCCGCCGACGGCTCGGTCCCGGTGCAGGCCGCCGCCGGTGCGCTGGCCGCGGAGATGATCAGGGTGAACCACTACGGGCGGGCCGCGGACCGCGCGGTGGTGCTCGCCTCGTTGGCGGCGCTGGCTGCTGGCCTGCGGGCGCTGGGAGTCGCGGTCGACGAGGACGCGGCGGCCGGTGCGGCCGGTGCGGCATGGGACGGGGCCGTCTCCGCGGCCTGAGCCGTGCCGCTCCACTGATCCGGCGGGCGGTTCTCGACCGTCGGACGCCCCTCGACATGAGGCCCAGGGGTGTGGTCTGTTTCACGTGAAACGGACCACACCCCTTTTGCGTGGGGGCGCGCCCGCCCACCGTGTGCGGCGTGCTGCGCGCCCGGAACCTCGGCCTCCCCCGCTGTCTCCGTCACCCCGCGCCCCACTTCCTCGCGCCGCCCCGCCCGCCACCCCAGCGTGGCGATCCGCACGCGTGTTTTAACGGCCTCGTAGAATCGGAACGATCAACCCGGTTGTTCTCCCGGGTGTGGAGCGCGGAGGAGCCGGGTGGTGCCAGCAGGTGTGTGGCGGGCGGAGAGCCGGTCGGCGACCCCGCGCGCGGATGCCCGGCGCAATCGCGCGCTGGTGCTCCAGGCGGCCCGATCCGCCTTTGCGGAACGGGGGTTGGGGGTCCCGCTCGATGAGATCGCCCGGCGTGCCGGGGTCGGTGCCGGGACGGTGTACCGCCATTTCCCTTCCAAGGAAGCCCTGTTCAGGGCGGCGGTCCGGGACCGGATGTGGCTCTTCGCCGATGCCGCGGGGGAGTTGACCGATGCGGACGACCCCGGCGAGGTGTTCTTCCGCTTCCTGGCGTCGGTGGTGCGGCTGGCCGCCCCCAACCGGGCGCTGTGCGAGGTGCTTGAGGCGGTTGAGGGGCGCGGCCCCGAGGCGGCCGAGGAGGGCCCGGAGCTGGAGTTTCTGGCGGCCCTCGGGGTGCTGCTGGCGCGGGCCCAACGTGCCGGCGCGGTAAGGGCGGACGTCGATCTGGACGACGTCCGGGTGCTGCTGGCCGGGGTGCTGACGATGGAGCGCCGGCGGTCGGCCGGGTGGGGTCCCGCGGGCGCGGAAGGGGAGCCCCAAGCGGCGCCGGCGGGTCGGATGGCGGCGCTGCTGTTCGACGGGCTGCGCGCCGACCGGGGTGTAACGGAACTTCCGGCGGTGCGGGCGGAGCGTAACGAAACCCGGTGTCAGGTGTGCGGGGCGGAGCTCGCGGTGGCGCGCACCGGGCGGCCCGCGAGGTACTGCGGCGGGGCCTGCCGGCAGAAGGCCCACCGCGCCCGCCGCACCGCTCCCCCGGCCGGCCGCTGACCGTTCCCCGGGGCCGTCAGAGGGGCAGCTTGAAGCCGAGGTGGGACGCCTCGAAGCCGAGCCGCTCGTAGAAGCGGTGGGCGTCGACCCGGGTGGCGTCGGAGGTGAGCTGGACGAGCTGGCAGCCCAGCTTCCGGGACTGGCTGACCGCCCAGTCGATGAGCTCGGTGCCCAGGCCGGCGCCGCGCTCGTCGGCGTGGATCCGTACCGCCTCGATGATCGAGCGGGTGGCGCCGCGCCGGGAGAGGCCGGGGATCACCGTGAGTTGGAGCGTGCCGACGACCCGGCCGCCGCGGTCGGCGACGACCAGGTGCTGGTGCGGATCGGCGTCCAGGACGGCGAACGCGGCGCGGTAGGGCGTCAGGTCGTCGGGGGACTCGCGGGTGGCGCCCAGGGGGTCGTCGGCCAGCATCGCCACGATGGCGGGCAGGTCGTTCTCGGTGGCGCGCCTTATCTCAAGATCGCTCATGAGCGCGACCTTATGCCGCGCCGGCCGGCCTGCCCAGGGTTTCGGGGCGCTCGCGACGCCCGCAGCGGGCGGGTGGGCCGTCCCCGTTACGCGGAGGTGCCGAGCGTCTCGACCGCCGTCACCAGTGGCGCCAGCTCGGGTCGCTGGGCAGCGTCCCGGAGGGCCTCGCGCAGCGCGGTGTCATGGACGGGCCGGGCGGCTTCGAGGAGGCGCAGGCCGTCCGGTGTGACGTCGGTGTAGATGCCGCGCCGGTCGTCGGGGCAGAGGTAGCGGGAGAGCAGCCCGCGCTCTTCGAGCCGGGTGACCAGCCGGGTGGTGGCGCTCTGGCTGAGCACGACCGCGTCGGCGACCTGGTGCATCCGGAGGTGGCCGCCGGGTCCGTCGTGCTGCTCGCTGAGCACGTTGAGCACCGAGAACTCCCGGACGCTGAGGCCGTGTTGGGCCTGGAGGGCGCGCTCGATGTGCGACTCGATGCGGCCGTGCAGGGCGGAGAGCGCGCACCAGCCCTGGGCGAGGGCCCCGGAGGCGGCATCCCGTGTCGTGGTCGTCTCCCGCGTCCGCTGCGTCATCGCAGACCTCCTCATCCGTTGTCCGCACCAGGATAGGCCACCTCCGAAATAGTCGGCGCTTGCAAATAAAGCGCGTCTGCAATTATTGTCTGCGCTGGTTGAGGATGTGTGCAATCAATGGGAAGGACCCGCCATGCCTCTCGCGCTCCTGGCGCTCGCCATCGGCGCCTTCGGGATCGGAACGACCGAGTTCGCGGTGATGGGGCTGTTGCCCGACATGGCGGCCGACTTCGGTGTCTCCATCCCGCTCGCCGGCTACGCGACCACGCTCTACGCCCTCGGCGTGGTGGTCGGCGCCCCCCTGATGACGGTGCTCGGCACCCGCTTCACCCGGAAGCAGATGCTGATGCTGCTGATGGGCCTGTTCGTCGTGGGTAACCTGCTCACCGGCCTTGCGCCCACCTTCGGGCTGGTGCTCGTCGGCCGGGTCGTCTCGGCCTTCGCCCACGGCGCGTTCTTCGGCATCGGCTCGCTGGTGGCCGCCGACCTCGTCGCTCCAGAGAAGCGGGCCGCCGCGCTCTCGCTGCTGTTCAGCGGACTGACCGTGGCCAACGTCGTGGGCGTGCCGGCCGGCACCCTGGTCAGCCAGCAGCTCGGCTGGCGCACCACGTTCTACGCGATCACCGTGCTCGGCGTGCTGGGGCTGTTCGGCATCGTGAAGCTGGTCCCGGCGCAGCGGGCCAAGGCGGCCGCCCGGATCGGCAGCGAGCTGGCGGTCTTCCGCAACCCGCAGGTCGGCCTGGCGATGCTGATGACCGTCCTCGGCTTCGGCGGGGTCTTCGCGGCCATCACCTATCTCGCCTCGATGATGACCGGGGTCGCCGGCTTCGCGCCGTCCTCCGTCATCTGGCTGATCGCGGTCTTCGGCCTCGGGATGGTCGGCGGGAACCTCTTCTCCGGTCGGTACACCGACCGCGCCATGATGCCGATGCTCTACGCGTCCCTGGCCGGACTGGCGGTGGTGCTGGCCGCGTTCACCTTCACCGCGCACCACAAGGTCGCCGCGGTGATCACCATTGGGCTGATCGGCTTCTTCGGCTTCGCGACCGTACCGCCGCTCCAGAAGCGGGTGTTGGACCAGGCGGCCGCCGCGCCCACCCTGGCCTCGGCCGGCAACATCGCGGCCTTCAACTTCGGCAACGCGCTGGCCGCGTGGCTCGGCGGCCTGGTGATCTCGGGTGGGCTCGGGCTGACCGCGCCCAACTGGGTGGGCGCGCTGATGACCGTCGCGGCGCTGGGGGTGGCGGTGCTGGCCTCCTCCCTGGAGCGCCGGCGGCCGGGCCACAGCCAGGTGGTGGCCGCGGGCGATCCGGTCGTGACGGTGGAGGCGACCGAGGGGGACGGGGCGGCCGCGCCGGCGGTGCGGAGCTGAGCGTTCCGGTCGCCCGTCCCGGTGGGGTCGCGCGGCCGCGGCCCCCAGGCGGGACCCGTCACGACGCGACGTCCCTCCGGAGGCGCCCCCCGGCCGACCGTGCCCCGTGCGGTCGGCCGCCGCGCGTGGTGCGCCCCCACGGCTTGAGGACGGAGAGCGCGGTCAGGAAGAGGTACAGCGCGGAGGCGACCCCCGGGGCCACGAGGAGGCCGACGTCGGACACGGGGTGATCGGCGGCGGCCGCCGCGGCGAGGCGGGCGATGCCGGGACGGAGCGCGAGCACCGTCAGCAGCAGGGCCGGGGGCGTCAGCCACGCCTTGGTGAGGACCCAGCGGTACCGGGTCAGCCCCCACGGCGTACCGAGGGCCAGCACCAACCCGCTGACCAGTGAGGCCAGCGCCACTGGGAGCACCAGGTGGTCGATGAGGAGCTGCATCGCCCGGTAGGCGACCTCGGCGGTGGGGGCGGAGGTGGCCGTGAAGCCGGTGACCCCGAGCACGAACAGCCCGGCGGTGAGCCCCAGCCAGCCGACGGAGCAGGCGACATGGGCGACGAGGAGGGCCCGGCGGGCGGGCCGGCGAAGCTGCATGCCCCCACGGTGCCGGGCGGCGGGGGACGGGACATCTGACGGCGGGAGTATCCGCGCGTACGCGGCGGCGAGTACGGCCCGGGTCCGCCGGCGGGCGGCGGGACGCCCCGGCCTTTCCGACCCCGACCCACCGGACAGGACCTAGGCTCCGTCCATGAGCAAGCTGCATCTGTTCGATATGGACGGCACCCTGCTCCACGGGTCCGCGGCCGCCGTCGAGATCGCCCGTCAGCTGGGGCTGGATCGCGAGATCGCCGAACTGGAGCGGGCGTTCGCGGCCCGGGAGTTGACCCCGGCGGGCTTCGCGCAGCGGGCGTGTGACCTGTGGGCCGCCGAGCTGACCGAGGCGCATGTGGCGGCGGCCTTCGAGGGCGCGCCGTGGCTGGCCGGTATCCGGGAGGTGTGGGCCGACATCCGGGCCCGCGGCGAGCGGTGCGCCGTGATTTCGCTCTCGCCCGGTTTCTTCGTCGAGCGGCTGCTGGACTGGGGCGTCGACACCGCGCACGGCTCCCGTTGGCCCGCGGTGCCGATCCGCACCCCGGTGGAACCGGCCGGCATCCTCTCGTCGTCAGCGAAGGTGCGGATCGCGGACGAACTCTGTGCGCGGTACGGGCTGGGCCGGGTCGACTGCGTGGCATACGGCGACTCGATGTCGGACGTCGAACTCTTCGCGGTGGTACCGGAGTCGGTGGCGGTGAATGCGGATCACCATGTCAGCGACCTGGCCACGTATGCGTATGCGGGACGTGATCTTCGTGCGGCATACGAACTGGTGCGTACCGGCGGGTAATTCGACGGGGCGCGCGCTTTCCGTGGTGCATTCGTCCGCCGCGCGTACGGAATTCGCCGTCTGTGGGGAGGATCACTGGTATTGGCGGGGGCGCGTTGAGTGTCCCCGGATCGGGGGTTGTGGTTTCAACTACTGCCGGTATGGTCGACTCCGGCTCGACGGGGGTGCGGGTCCTTCGCGGGGCGTGGACGGCGGACAAAGCCCGTCAGCCTAGCGGGGAGTCGGCCCGTGTCACCCGACTTTCCGGCTGTTTGTCCGATGCGGTGGAGTGGGGTGGCATGCTGACGGAACGGTATGTGCGCCGCTTGCCACAGGGAAGTGAGATGTGTCCGCTTTAGAGAGTGTTGCCGGGATCGCTTGAGGCGACGAAGAATTCCGGGCAGGGCGGGGGAATTCCGGGCAGTTCCGGTCAGTGGAACGGCAAAGACCACCGAAAGACGTTCGAGGCGAGGCAGACCATGGACGCTCCGACCACCACGTCGGCCGATAACGGCCCTTCTGGCGGCAGCAGTGGCGATTGGGGTTGGTTCACTCCGCCGGCGAAGAAATCTTCCGGAGAGGAACCCGGCCGGCAAAAC
Organism: Streptomyces sp. NPDC057743; assembly: GCF_042798755.1. Classification (NCBI taxonomy): domain Bacteria; kingdom Bacillati; phylum Actinomycetota; class Actinomycetes; order Kitasatosporales; family Streptomycetaceae; genus Streptomyces; species Streptomyces sp. NPDC057743. Next base: position 133,487 of record NZ_JBHVJX010000011.1, on the reverse strand, counting down.
GGCCCGGACGAGCGGGAATCGGCGCAAGAAGACCGCGACGAGCCGGGCGAACGCGTCGACGCCGAGCGGATACCCAGCCGGTCCGTGAACCCGATACGTCCGGTGGGTACCGCCGCCGAGCGGGAGCGCGAGCCGGCGGCGCAACGAGTGCCGCGGCAGGGCGCGGCGCCCGCCGCCCCGCGTCCCGCGGCGGAGCCGGAGCCGGTCCACGAGCCCGCCGCACACACGCCGTTCGACGCCTTCGGTGGCTTCGACCCGCGCACTGTGGCCCCCGGACCCGCCCCGGACGCCCCCGCGGCCCCGCCGAACTCGGCGGCCCCCACCGCCCCGTCGGCCGCTCCTGAACCACCGCCCGCCCCAGCCCCACCCGCACCTCCGGCCCCTTCCGCGGCTCCGACCCCGCCTGCGCCACCGGCACCCTCCGCGGCTCCGTCCTCCCTGGCCGCGCTGGAAGCCACCGGCCCGTCAGAAGCCATGGCCTCTCCCGACGCGGTGCTCATCCGGCGCACCATGAACGAGATCGAGCCCGTGGCCGACAAGGTCACCTCGTACTTCTACGCGCTGCTGTTCGTCCAACACCCCGATCTGCGGGCGCTGTTCCCCGCCTCGATGGACACCCAGCGCGACCGGCTCTTCAAGGCGCTGCTCACCGCCGCCAAGCACGTCGACAACGCCGAGGTGCTCGGCCAGTACCTCACCCAACTCGGCCGCGGCCACCGCAAGTACGGCACCCTGCCCGACCACTACCCGGCGGTCGGTGAGTGCCTGCTGAGCGCGCTCTCCCGTTATGCCACGGCCACCTGGAGCCCGGAGGCCGAGGCCGCGTGGGTGCGCGCCTACACCGCCATCTCCCAGACCATGATCGACGCGGCGGCCGAGAACGAGGCCATCGCCCCGGCCTGGTGGCAGGCCGAGGTCGTCGCGCACGAACTGCGCACCCCCGACACCGCGGTGGTGACGGTCCGCCCGGACCAGCCGTACCCGTTCCGCGCCGGCCAGTACACCAGCCTGGAGACCCCCTGGTGGCCCCGGGTGTGGCGGCACTACTCCTTCGCCTCGGCGCCGCGCTCCGACGGCCTGCTCTCGTTCCACGTGAAGGCGGTGCCGGCCGGCTGGGTCTCCAACGCGCTGGTGCACCGCGCCCGGCCCGGCGACGTCGTCCGGCTGGGCGCGCCCGCCGGCTCGATGACCGTCGACCACTCCACCGGCAACGGCCTGTTGTGCGTCGGCGGCGGTACCGGCATCGCGCCCATCAAGGCGCTGATCGAGGACATCGCCGACCGCGGCGCCGGGCGCCCGGTGGAGGTCTTCTACGGTGCCCGCAGCGACCACGACCTCTACGACATCGACACCATGCTGCGGCTGGAGCAGACCCACCCCTGGCTCTCCGTCCGCCCGGTCGTCACCGTCGGGCCGGGTACCCGGGGCGGCCCGAACACCCTCACGGGCCAACTCCCCGACGCCGTACGGCAATACGGGCCGTACCGGGAATACGACGCATATCTTTCCGGTCCGCTGGGGCTGATCCGCAACGGTGTGGAGGCACTGGTGGAGGTCGGCGTCCCGGCCGGGCGGATTTGGCACGACTCCATCGACGAGCTGGTAGCAACGGGAGACTGAAGTCTTGGCAGCACACGGTGAACACGACCGCGCGACGGAGTCATGGGGCCCGGGCCGGCCGGCGGAGCGGCCCGGGAGCGACGGTGAGCACCTGGTGCAGCGGAGACTCGGGACGACCGCGCGCGCCGACCGCTTCTACGCGGACCAGGTCCTGGACCATCTCAACGCGCGGATGCAGGAGTTCGTGGCCTGCCAGGAGATGTTCTTCCTGGCCACCGCCGACCGGCACGGCGAGTGCGACTCGACTTTCCGGGCCGGGCCGCCCGGCTTCGTCCAGGTGCTGGGCGACCGGCTGTTGGCGTACCCGGAGTACCGCGGCAACGGCGTGATGGCCTCCCTCGGCAACCTCTCCGAGAACCCGCGGCTGGGCATCCTCATGGTCGACTTCACCCGCTACCGGATCGGGCTGCACATCAACGGGCGGGCCCGGGTGGTGCTGGACGAGGAGATGCGGGCGCACTTTCCGGGGCTGCCGGTCGATCCGGTCCCGGGCCGGCGGGCCCAACTGTGGGTGGCGGTCGAGGTCGAGGAGGCGTACATCCACTGCTCCAAGCACATCCCGCACTTGGCGAAGGTCCCCGCGACCGAGCGCCGGGCGCGTGCCTGGGGCACCGACGACGTCAAGCGCAAGGGCGGCGACTTCTTCGGGTCCGCCGCCGAGGCCGACCGGCGCCCGCCGTTCCGCCGCCCGCAGCGCGGGAGCGAGCATCTGCGCGGCGGGCTGCACGAGGACGTCCCCGAGCCCGGCCCGGTGCCGGTGCCCGGCCAACGGTGCCCAGCGCGGGGTGACTTGGCCGCGGAGCTGAACGAGGAGTTCCTCGACCGGGTCGAGGCGGTGCTGGCCCGGGCCCAGCCGCGCCGGCCGGCCGAGGATGGCCCGGAGTTCCGCGGCTGGTTCGACCGGCGCGACGGCTGACCGGGGCCGGTTCGCCAGGGGGTGTCAGCCGAGGTCGGGGGCGTGCATCGCGCGCACGCCCTCGATGTTGCCGTCCAGGTAGTGCCGCAGGGAGAGCGGGACGACGTCGACCGAGGCGATCCCGACCCGGGTGAAGGGCACCCGCACGATCTCGTACTCGCCGCACGGCTCCTCGACCTCGGGGCCGTGCCGGCGGGCCGGGTCCATCGAGTCCAGCCGGCAGACGAAGAAGTGCTGCACCTTGACGCCGTCCACCCCGCCGTCGGTGAGGTGCTCGACGGTGTCGACGAAGACCGGCACCACGTCGGTGACCTTGGCGCCCAGCTCCTCGTCCAGCTCGCGGTGGAGGGCCTCGATGACCGTGGCGTCCTCCGGCTCCACGCCGCCGCCGGGGGTGATCCAGTACGGGGCCCGGCCCGGCTTGGTGCGCTTGATCAGTACGAGGTCCGCGCCGTCGAGGAGGATCGCGCGGGCGGTGCGTTTGACGACTGGCCGTACGGTCATAGGGGACAGATGCCGCAGTCGAGCCGGGGTGAAACCCCCGTCCCGCGGCTCACGTCACCAGCCGGCGGCGGTCCGCAGCAGCCACTCGTGCGCCCGCGCGATGTGCGGCAGCCCCAGCGTCCCGGTCCGCACGGCCAGGAAGTAGGTGCGCAGCGGGGGCACCGGCGGGTCGAGGAGGGCGATCACGGCGCCGCTGTCCAGCGCCTCGGCGCACAGGTAGCGGGGCAGGACGGCCAGCCCCGCGCCCGCCGCGACGCAGGACAGCACCGCCCGCAGATCGTCGACGACGACCGCGGCGGAGGCGGTGGGTTTGGCGTCGAAGACGGCGGCCCAGTAGCGGGCGATCAGCGGCAGGCTCTCGTGGACCTCGACCAGCGGGACGGGGTCGAGGACCCGGACGCCGCCGGCCTGGACGACGCCGGGGCCGCCCAACCGGGTCGCCCAGCGGGGCGCAGCGACCAGTACGTGTTCCTCGTCGCAGAGCGGGGTGGCGGTGAGCAGCCCGCCGCGCGGCCGGGTGGTGGTGACGGTCAGGTCGTGGTGGCCGGCGGCCAGGCCGTTCAGCAACTCGTCGGCGGCGCCGTAGGCGGTGCGTATGGACAGGCCCTGGGAGACCAGCGGGCTCAGCGCGGGTAACGCGCGCTCGGCGGTGAACTCCGGGGGGCCGCCGAGGTGGAGGGTGCGGGTGGTGGAGTCCTGGTCCAGGCCCGCCTCGGTGATCTCGGTGAGGGCGTCGAGGTGGGGCGCGACCTTGTGGGCGAGTTCGTCGCCGAAGGTGGTGGCGGTGACGCCACGGGCGCAACGGACGAAGAGCGGGCGCCCTAACTGCCGCTCCAGCGTGCGGATTTGGCTGGTCACCGCCGGCTGGGAGAGCCCGAGGAGCGCGGCGGCCCGGGTGAACGAGCCGGCCCGGTGGACCGTGACGAAGGTACGCAGCAGGGCCAGATCCATCGCGTACCTCCTGCGCCCCTCAGAAGCCTGGTCGCGGGGCAACTATAAATTTGTCGATAGGACTGTGTCGCTAGCGTGATTGGACACTGACGCTGAGTCAACTAGCCTTGTTGAAGCGGTTCGTTCCACGTGAAACATCCGGCCCGTGAAACGTCCGGACCGGAGGCACGGGAGCCGCAGGCCGGCAGGGTGACGAGGGGGGATACCCTGCCGGCCTTTTCGTGCCCAGGGGTCGCCGGACCACCGCGACGTGCCCGCTCCTCCGTCGGGCGCCGCCCTACGGCCTCGCCGCGTCCAACGCCCGCCGCACATCGGCTATCAGGTCCTGCGGCTCCTCGATGCCGACGGAGAGCCGGATGAAGCCGTCCGGGACGTCGTCCCCGCCCCAACGGGCCCGGCGCTCGGCGGTGGAGCGCACGCCGCCGAAGCTGGTCGCGTTGTCCACCAACGTCAGTGCGGCCAGGAACCGTTCGGCGTACGCCCGGTCCGGGAGGACGAAGGAGACCACGCAGCCGAAGCGGCCGGGGCGCATCTGGCGCACCGCGAGGGCGTGGGACGGGTCCGACGGCAGGCCGGGGTGGCGCACCCCGGTGACCTCGGGGCGGGCGGTCAGCGCGGTGGCCAACGCCAGTGCGCCCTCGGCCTGTTGGCGGACGCGCAGGGCCAGGGTAGCGAGCGAGCGGTGTGCGAGCCAGCTCTCCATCGGGCCGGGGATCGCGCCGAGCGTCTTGCGCCACAGCCGGACGTCGTCGGCCAGCGCCGCGTTTCGGGTGCTGGCGTACCCCAGCAGCAGATCGCCATGGCCGGTCAGGGCCTTGGTGCCGCTGGCGACCGAGAAGTCCGCGCCGAGGTCCAACGGGCGCTGGCCGAGCGGGGTGGCGAGGGTGTTGTCCACGGCGACCAGCGCGCCGCGGGCGTGCGCGGCGTCCGCCAGCCGTCGGATGTCGCAGACGTCGAGGCCCGGGTTGGAGGGCGTCTCGATCCACAACAGCCGGGCGCCGTCGAGGACATCGAGCTGGGCGTCGTGGGCGGTGGGCGCCGTGCGGACCTCGATCCCGTAGCTCTCCAGGCGGGTGCGGACCGCGGGCAGGAGCTGGTAGCCGTCGTCGGGGAGCACCACCGCGTCGCCGGCGCGCAGTTGGGAGAAGAGCACGGCGCTGATCGCCGCCATCCCGGAGGCGAAGGAGACGGTGTGCGCGGGCTCGTCCGGCGCTTCCAGCTCGCCGATGGCGGCTTCCAGCAGGGTCCAGGTGGGGTTGGTGCCGCGGCCGTACGTATACGGGCCGGTGGCCTCGCCGGGGAGGTGGAAGTGGGCGGCGAACACCGGGCCGGGAAGAGCCGGTTCGTGGGCCGCCGGCTCCGGGAGACCGGCCCGGACCGCGCGGGTGCCGTCTGCCGTCATGCGCTCTCCTTGGGGTGCGCCGTCATGCGCTTTCCTTGTAGGGCGGGTGGTGCAGACCCGGTCGCGGCACGGCGGGGCCCGGCGCACCGGAGGTGACCTCGGCCCGGACCGCCTCCAGGAGGCCGTCGCAGGCCGCTTCGATCATCTCCAGGCACGCCGCGAAGCCGGCGCGGCCGCCGTAGTACGGGTCCGGCACATCGAGGTCCGCGGGCCCGGCGGAGGGGCCGGTGCCGCAGTTGTAGGCGCGCAGCAGGTGGACCTTGGCGGCGTCCTCGGCGGTGGGGGCCAGCCGGCGCAGCTCGCGCAGATGGCCCGAGTCGAGCGCGATCACCAGATCGCGGCGGGCGAACCAGGAGGCGTGGAACTGCCGGGCGGTGTGCGCGGACCGATAGCCGCCGGTGCGCAGCACGTCGCGGGTGCGGGGGTCGGCTGCCTCGCCCTCGTGCCAGCCGCCGGTGCCGGCGCTGTCGATCTCGACCAGCGCGTCGAGCCCGTCCTCCGCGATGCGGGCGCGGAAGACGGACTCGGCCATCGGCGAGCGGCATATGTTGCCGGTGCAGACGAAGCAGACGCGGTACGGGGTGGTCAACCGTCAGTCCTTGTCGGGGAGGAGCACGTGCATCGCCCAGGAGACGATGGAGACGATCACGCCGCCGAGCAGCGCCGTCCAGAAGCCGTCCACATGGAAGGCGAGATCGACCTTGCCGGCGAGCCAGGAGGTCAGCAACAGCATCAGGGCGTTCACGACCAGTGTGATCAGGCCGAGCGTGAGGATGAAGAGGGGGAAGGAGAGCACCTTCACCACGGGCTTCACCAGGAAGTTGACCAGCCCGAAGATCAGCGCCACGAGGATCAGCGTGAGCACCTTGCGACCGGTGTTCTCACCGGTGAGCGTGATGCCTTTGAGGAGCCAGATGGCCACGGCCAGTGCCGCGGCATTGGCGAGCGTCTTGACCAGGAAATGCTTCATGGTGAGATCGTCGCAGACGACAGCAGACCGGTGAGAGGTGCGAACGGCATGAAGGCTTTCCGACTGGACGAACTGGAAGCGGAACGGGCCGCGAACGACGGCGCGTATCTCCAGTTCCTCCGGGAGCGCACTATGTCGGTGGGGCTCTACGCACTGGACGCCGGCGGCGTCGACCCGCAGCAGCCGCACCGCCAGGACGAGGTGTACATGGTGGTGAGCGGCCGCGGGGCGATCACGGTGGGGACGGAGACGGAGTCGGTGGCCCGCGGCAGCATCGTCTACGTGCCCGCGGGGGTGCCCCACAAGTTCCACCACATCAGCGAGGATCTCCGGGTCGTGGTGGTCTTCTCTCCGCCCGAAAGCTGAGACCCGACCCCCCGAAACCCCTAGGGGTTGGCTCAGGGACGAGCCGGGGCTGTCGGGCCCCCACGGAGGCCCTCGGCGCCCTAGCATCGTTGATGTACAGGGGGAACCGGAGACGCGGCGCGGCAGACGCGAAACGCGCGCGGACGGTGCCACCGGACGGCAGAGACCGACAAGAGCGCGACCGACAGAAAGTAGGGCAGAGCAGTGGCTGGTAAGGGGATACTCGCAGGGCTTCCGTGGTGGGTCACCTGGGTCGTGGTGCCCGTCATCCTGATCGTCGTCTTCGGCGGACTGATCACCACCGCACTCGGCTTCCTGATCAGCCTGCTCTTCAAGGTGCTGGTCGCGGCGGCCCTGATCGCCGGTGTCATCTATCTGGTGCGCAGGTTCACCGGTTCCTCGTCCTCGTCCTCGTCCTCGTCGAAGAGCGACTGGTAGGCCGAGCCCGAGCGACCGGTACCGTCCGGCCCCCACCGTCCGACGACGCCCTGCCCCCTCCCGGGGTGGGGCGTCCGGCGTTCCCGGGCCCGGGACGACACTCCCGCGACGGAGTCGAACGCGGATCGGAAAGCCGGTCGTCGGCCGCCCCGGGGCGTTCGGTGCGGCGGGCGTTGCACCTGTTCACCACGAGTGCGCGCGGCGCTCCGTAGGGGCAGCGGTGTCGGAGAGGAGGTCGGCCCGGGGGCAACTCCCGGACTTTCGGCTCCCGTTGTGGACCGCCCGGGCTAAAGTGCAGATCGCAGGCGTCTTCCGGACCTTGACGTTCCGGAAAGCACCGAGCGATCGGGCCAGGTGTCGGGGCGGACGTACGGGGAGACGCGCGGTCGCGGGAGCGGGTCCCGCGGCCGGGGCCGCGGGGACCATGGCGCTCGGACCTGGGGGTTGGCGTTGGTGATCGACAACGGCGAATCCGGCTCGCACCCCACCCTGATCGGGTCGGTGCAGCGGGCGTTGCGACTCCTGGAGGCGGTGGCCGCGCACACCGGCGGCGCGCCCGCCAAGCAGCTGGCCAGAGAGGCCCAACTGCCGCTGCCCACCACGTATCACCTGCTGCGGACGCTGACCCACGAGGGCTATCTGCGCCGGCAGAACGGCGTGTTCGTGATCGGCGAGGGCGCCGAGTCCCTCAGTCAGGCGGGGGCGCGGCGGCGCCGCCGTCGCGAGCTGGCCGACGCCCTGGCCGCCGCGGGCCGCGAACTCGGCGCCGCCGTCTACTTCGCCGTCTACCGCGAGGGGGAGATCGAGGTGGTGGCGATAACCGACGATCCGGCGCGACCACCCGTCGAGGAGTGGGTCGACTTCCGCTCCACCGCCCACACCCACGCGATCGGGCAGTGTCTGCTGGCGCAGCTCGACGAGGCGACCAGGAAAGAACATCTGTCGCGCTATCCCGTGCAGTCGATAACGCCCTTTTCGGTGCGTTCCGAGGGCGATCTGCTGAATCGACTGGCTACGGTGCGTCGCGGCCAAGTCGCCTACGACCGCCAGGAATATGCCCTGGGCACGGTGTGCTCGGCGATCCCCATTCGTGTTGGCTCGGCCGCCGCGACGCTGGCGGTTTCTCTTCCTGCGACGGAAGTGCACCGATTGCAAACAGTTACGAACCGACTACGGAAAATGGCGGAGACGGTACTAACGACACTCGCCTTCTCTATCAGTATCTGAAAACTCACTCCTTGTGATCTGCCTGCACGTGACCGACGATGGCGTCAATAGGGCTTCAGGGGATGATTCCCGGCCATCTCCGATCAAGTGCGGGGCAGTGGTTGATGAACGACACGGTTCAGGCAGAAGTGATCATGAGCTTCCTCGTCTCGGAGGAGCTCTCCTTCCGGATCCCGGTGGAATTGGATTTCGACAGCGGCGACCCCTATGCCGTCCGGCTCACCTTCGACCTTCCCGGCGATGCGCCCGTGACCTGGGTGTTCGGCCGTGAACTGCTGCTGGACGGGCTGAACCGCCCGGCCGGCGAGGGGGACGTGCGGGTCGAGCCGTCCTCCCCCGAGCGTCTCAGCGATGTCTACATCAGCCTTCAAGTCGGCCCGGAGCGCGCCCTGTTCCGGGCCAGCGCGCCACCGCTGATCGCCTTCCTGGACCGCACGGACCGCATCGTTCCGCTCGGCAAGGAGGAGGTCTGCGACACCCTGGAGGCCACGCTGGACCGGATCCTGGCGGAGGCCCCGGCCGGCTGACCCCGGCCGCCGGCCCACCGCTCCACCGTCGCCGCGCCCGGCCGGACGCCGGTCGCCCCTGCCCGTTCGCCCTTGCCCGGTCGGCCCTGCCCAGAACCGCCAACGCCCGCCGCCCACCCCGCACTTCGCCCGCCCGCTCGTCCCGGCTCGCCCCGCCCCCGTATTGCCCGCTCAGTGCTTGCGGCGTCGCCCGCGCGCCGCCCGGCGCCCGCCCCGTCGTCCCCCGGCGCCCGCCCCGCCCGGCGCCGGACGGTCCGCCGAGACCACCAGGGCCGCCAGCAAGGTGGTCACCGGCACCGACGCGACCAGCCCGATGCTGCCCACGAGCGTGCGGACGATCTCCTCCGCCACCACCTCGCTGCTGGCGACCGTGCCGACGCTGCTCTGCGCGATCGAGAACAGCAGGAGCAGCGGCAGCGCGGCACCCGCGTAGGCCATGACCAGGGTGTTCACCACGGAGGCGATGTGGTCGCGCCCGATCCGCATCGCCGCGCCGTACAGCTTGCGCCAACTCGCCGACGGATCAGCGTCCTTGAGCTCCCACACCGCGGCGGTCTGGGTCACCGTCACATCGTCGAGCACCCCCAGCGACCCGATGATGACGCCCGCCAGCAGCAGGCCGCGGATCTCGATGTTCGGGTAGAGCCCGTGCACCAGGCCGGTGGTGTCGTCCGTATTGCCGGTCAGCAGCGCCCAGTTGATGAACACCGAGCCCAACAGCCCGATGAGCAGCAGCGAGGCGAGGGTGCCGAGCACCGCCACGGAGGTGCGGGCCGTCAGCCCGTGGCACATGTAGAGCGCGATCAACATGATGGCGCTGCCGCCGACCATCGCCACCACCAGCGGATCGGAGCCCTGGAGGATCGCCGGCAGGATGAACACCGTCAACAGCCCGAAGCTGGCCGCCAGCGCGACCAGCGCCAGCACCCCGCGCAGCCGTCCGATGGCCACCACGGCGAGCGCGAAGAGCGCGGCCAGCACCCACATCGGAACGGTGCGGTCGACGTCGGTCACCGCGTACTGCAGTTCCTTGGGCGCCTTGGGGGAGTAGGAGACGACCACGTCCTGCCCGGTCGTGTAGTGCCGCGAGGCGTCCGGCGTCACCACCGTCTGGAAGGTTCGGCCGGCGTTCTGCCCCGTGGTCACCTTGACCGTCGCCTGCTCGCAGGGCTTGTCCCGGGCCGCTCCCCCGGTCGCCGGCTGCCCGCCCGGCGCGGTGGGCCGTGGCTGCTGCTCGGCGTGCACCGCCGCGCAGTTGACCTCCTCGACCTTGATGACCCGGGCGCTCTCGGTCGGCTGGTCGAAGCCCACGCCGGACGGTTGGTGCGGGGGCGCGCCACCGGGCCAGAGGACGATCAGGCCGACCGCGACGGCGGCCGCGAACGGGACCAGGACGGCGGCGATGACCTTGCGCAGATGCCGGGAGACGGGGGCGGCGGGTCCGTGGCTGTGGGTGTGGCCATGGGCCGCGGGAGCGTGCAGGGTTTCGGGAGGGCTCACCGCCCGATCATTGCAAGAACCGATGGGGCCCCCTGTTCACACTGCCGCATCGGCCGCTACCGTGGTGGCACCTTTGCAATCGCGGGAGCTCGGAGCACCGGGCTGAGAGGGCGCTGACCTCCGTCCCAGCGGTGTTTCACGTGAAACACCGGATGACGGAAGCCGCTGCGTCGACCGCCGAACCTGTTACCGGGTAATGCCGGCGTAGGGAGTTGGGTCTCTATGACTCTGGATGCACGCACGCCCGAAAACGACCCGGCCGACGGCGAGCAGTCGCAGATCGGCTGGCACAAGGGCTATGTCTCCGGATCGCGCCCGGACCTCCGGGTCCCGGTCCGGCGGGTGCACCTCACCAACGGCAAGCATGTGACGCTCTACGACACATCAGGGCCGTACACCGACCCCACCATCGAAACCGATGTCCGCCGCGGTCTGGCGCCGCTGCGGGAGAACTGGATCATCACCCGCGGCGACACCGAGGAGTACGCGGGCCGCCCGATGCGTCCCGAGGACGACGGGATCAAGCACACCTCCCCGCGCGGGGGGCTGCGCAACCTCGACGCGGTCTTCCCGGGCCGGCCGCGGCAGCCGCGCCGCGGGCGGGACGGTGCCCCGGTCACGCAGCTCGCCTACGCGCAGCGCGGCGAGATCACCGCGGAGATGGAGTACGTCGCGCTCCGCGAGAACGTCAGCCCCGAGTTCGTGCGGGACGAGATCGCGGCCGGGCGCGCGGTGCTGCCGGCCAACATCAACCACCCGGAGATCGAGCCGATGATCATCGGCAAGAACTTCCTGGTGAAGGTGAACGCCAACATCGGCAATTCCGCGGTCACTTCCTCGATCGAGGAGGAGGTGGAGAAGATGACCTGGGCGACCCGCTGGGGCGCCGACACGGTCATGGACCTCTCCACCGGCCGCAACATCCACACCACCCGCGAGTGGGTGCTCCGCAACTCCCCCGTGCCGATCGGCACCGTCCCCCTCTACCAGGCGCTGGAGAAGGTCGACGGCAAGGCCGAGGAGCTGACCTGGGAGATCTACAAGGACACCGTCATCGAGCAGGCCGAGCAGGGCGTCGACTACATGACGGTGCACGCCGGCGTGCTGCTCCGCTACGTCCCGCTGACCGCCAACCGCAAGACCGGCATCGTCTCCCGCGGCGGCTCGATCATGGCGGCCTGGTGCCTGGCGCACCACCAGGAGTCGTTCCTCTACACGCACTTCGAGGAGCTCTGCGACATCCTGGCCGCCTATGACGTCACCTTCTCGCTCGGCGACGGCCTGCGCCCCGGCTCCATCGCGGACGCCAACGACGAGGCGCAGTTCGCCGAGTTGCGGACCCTCGGCGAGCTGAACACCATCGCCAAGCGGCACGGCGTGCAGACCATGATCGAGGGCCCGGGACACGTCCCGATGCACAAGATCAAGGAGAACATCGACCTCCAGCAGGAGATCTGCGAGGAGGCCCCGTTCTACACGCTCGGCCCGCTCACCACCGACGTCGCGCCCGCCTACGACCACATCACCTCCGGCATCGGCGCCGCGATGATCGCCTGGTGGGGCACCGCCATGCTCTGCTACGTCACGCCCAAGGAACACCTGGGCCTCCCGGACCGCGACGACGTCAAGACCGGCGTCATCACGTACAAGATCGCGGCCCACGCGGCGGACCTGGCCAAGGGCCACCCGGGCGCCCAGGAATGGGACGACGCCCTCTCCGACGCCCGCTTCGAGTTCCGCTGGGAGGACCAGTTCAACCTGGCCCTCGACCCGGACACCGCCCGCGCCTTCCACGACGCGACGCTGCCCGCGGAGCCGGCCAAGACGGCCCACTTCTGCTCGATGTGCGGGCCGAAGTTCTGCTCGATGAAGATCTCCCAGGACATCCGGCGCGAGCACGGTGGTGCCCTGGCGGTCGACCCCGAGGCCGGGATGGCCGAGAAGTCGCGGGAGTTCGCGGCGGCCGGCAACCGCGTCTACCTGCCGATCGCGGACTGAGCGAACGGAGCGGGCCGAAGGGAGCACCGCGGGCCGGGGCCGGCCCAAAGGCGCGTCTGTGGCGCGGTCTTCGGGCGGCCCGCCCCGGGCCCGCGGTGCTTTGGCCTACTCCGGTCGCTGCTCCGTCCCCCCGTAGTCCGGGCTGCTGTAGTCCGGGCGGGAGTAGCGGGGACCGGACCAGGAGGTGTCGGTGTCGGGGCTGGTGAACCGCGGGCGGGTGTAGCCGAGGGTGGGGGTGCGGCGCTCGGGGGCCTCCAGGGGCCGGGGGACGTAGCGGACCGGGTCGTCCGTCGGGTCGGCTGAGGGGTCGGCCAGCGCCTCGCGGAGGAAGGGCAGCAGCCCGCGCTCCAAAAGGGCCTGCCGCCAGACGCCGTGGGCGGTGTCCAGTGCGGCGGCGCGCTCCTCGGCCGCGGTGTCGCGGGACGCGCCGTTGCGCAGCGCGGTGACGAGCACGCAGCCCATGGCGACCAGCGCGCCGGCGGCGGCCAGCGCCGCGAAGATCCAACCGACGCTGACCAGCGGTCGGGAGACGGCCGGGTCCGGGTCGACGGCGCGCAGCACATAGCCGATGACGAGGAAGAGGACGGCCGCGATTCCGGCGAGCACCGGGACGAGCACGGTGGCCATCGCCGCAAGGCCGAAGCCGGCCGCATCGGCGGCCGGTTCGTCGTCCGCGGTGTCCGGTCCGCTGCCCTCGTCAGGTGACCAGTCCGTCGACGGGCCACCACCGCGCGCGCCGTACGTGGTGGGCGCAGGGGCGCGCAGCTCGGCGCGCAGCCGTATGTAGCGCTGGTATTCGGCCGTCGCGCACGCGGCGATCGCGCTGGTCGCGCTGAGCGCCATCACGCGCAACTGCTCGGTGCTGAGCCGGTTTTCGGCGGCAGCGGAGGCGTGGTCGTCCGGGCGGTATGCGGCGGTGCGCAGCGCCTCATCAAGGATCCGCGCGAATTCCGCGCGGTCCTCGTTCAGCAGGTGCGGAGCGCTGTTCATGTGGATCCCCCGAAGCTCCGTAGGGCCGTACGGGCCGGCCTGGGCCGGGCGCCGGGCGGAAACGGAGGAGAGCCTGCTACGGATAGACCGATGGTAGAGGGCGTGCGGCGGGGGGTGACAGGGAGTTTGTGGAATTTCCGGTCGGCCCCGACCGGATTCCTTCCGTCCCGCTCATCCGACAGAGCGGAATCTGCTCCTCCGGTTAACTGTCAGCCGGCCAACGGGAGTTGGCAGACCAGCAGCTTTCCGGCCATCGTGATACCACCGTCCATCGCGATGGCCAACCCGTCCGCATAGACGTGCGGACCGTCCACCGTGGCCCCGTCGTTGTCGCCGTCCTCCGCGCCGACCTCGCCCAGCAGGTACGGGATCGGGCTGTGCCCGTGCACCACGCGGGTGCCGCCGTAGGTGTCGAGCAGTTCCCGTACGGCGCCCGCGCCGGCGGCCTCGTCGCGGAAGGCGAACCGCTTGGTGAACTTGCGGAAGAGGTCCCAGACTTCGTCCGCCTCGCTGCGCGTCAGCACGTCGTGGACGGTGTCGTTGACCTCCTCGATGGAGGTGCCGTACTCCAGGTAGGCGGTGGTGTCGGAGTGCACGAGCAGGTGCCCGTCCTCCTCCATCACGGCGTCCAGGCGGGCCATCCACTGGATGTGGTGGTCCTGCAGCCGGTCCATGTCGCTCTTCTGTCCGCCGTTGAGGAGCCACGCCGCGTGGAAGGAGGCGGTGCCCGCGCCGGACTGGACGGGGGTGTCGCCGAACCGCTTGGCGCCCAGCAGCAGCAGTTCGTGATTGCCCATCAGGGCCTTGCAGTAGCCGCCGGCCGCCGCGGCCTCGGCGGAGAGCTGCATGACCAGGTCGATGACGCCGATGCCGTCCGGGCCGCGGTCGGTGAAGTCGCCGAGGAACCACAGCCGGGCGTTGCCGGCCGCCCATCCGCCCTCGGCGTCGATCAGCCCCTCGGCCTCCAACGCGGCGCGCAGCTCGTCGTAGTAGCCGTGCACGTCGCCGACGACGTACAGCGGGCCCAGGCCCTCGGAGGCGGGCGTCGGCTCCGGGACGGACAGCACGGACGGGTGGTCCACGAGGGTGTCCGTGGGGCCGATGACCGGCAGGTCGCGGGCGGTCGGGGTGTAGTCCTCGGGCAGCGGGGCCACGGGCGCGGGCGGCGCGACCGGGGGCGCCGAAGGCGCGGCGAGGGGCGGGCCGGCCGGCGGTACCGAGGGCACTCCGGGCGGCGGAACGGACCCCGGAGGTTGTGCCCCCATGGTCCACACCATGGGTCCTTGACTGGCCCCCTGAGTCATCGACCCCTCCACCGTTGCGCCGCCGTGCACCTCTCGGACCTTTGCCTGGTCGACGGCGGTCCGCGGTGTCGTGCGCCCATCATAGGAACGCCGCTCGCGGGTTGTGACGCACCCGGGGGTGATCAATCCTGTGGAGCCCGGCGTTCGCGATGGTTTTCTCCCGGGATCGCCCTGTTTTTTCCTCGGTGGACCGGCCGCCCGGGACCCGCCCGGTGCGCCCGGCCCGCCGTGCCCGGCGCACGCTCAATCGCCGGCCGGGCCCCGCGGCGGGCTGACCGTCGTCCGCGGGGAGCGGCGCTGCGAGGAAGTCCGCACGATCAGGTCGGTCGGTATCACCTGCTCGACCGGGCAGCTGCCGTCGAGCCCCTCGATGGCGTCGATGAGGATCTGGACGACGGCGGTGCCGATCCGCCGCGGCTTGAGGGAGAGCGTGGTGATCGGCGGCTCGGTGGTGGCGTAGACGGTGGACTCGCTGCAGCAGACCAGCAGCAGGTCGTCCGGCACCCGCAGGCCGTAGCGGCGGGCCGCGGCCAGCAGGTCGGTGCCGTTGGGGTCGAACAGCCCGTAGACCGCGTCCGGTCGGTCCGGGCGGGCCAGCAGCCGGTCCGCGGCCACCGCGCCGGCCCGCGGGTCGTACGCGGGATAGGACTCGTAGACCGGGTCCTGGCCGACGCGTTCGCACCAGCTGAGGTAGGCGGTGGTGGACAGCCGGGTGTAGGTGTCGGTGGTGGTGCCCGTGAGCAGCCCGATGCGGCGGGCGCCGGCCTCGGCGAGGTGGTCGAGCAGGCCGAGCACGGCCTCCTCGTGGTCGTTGTCGACCCAGCCGGTGACCGGGAGGGTGCCGCCGGGGCGACCGTCGGAGACGACGGGGACGCCGTGCCGGACGAGCTCGGTGACGACGGGGTCGCCGTCGGCCGGATCGATGACGACGGTGCCGTCGAGGGCGACGTTGGACCAGACGTCGTGCCGGGAGGTCGCGGGCAGGATGACCAGGGCGTAGCCGCGGGCCAGCGCGGCCGAGGTGGCGGCCCTGGCCATCTCGGCGAAGTACGCGAACTCGGTGAAGGTGAAAGGTTCATCCCCGTACGTGGTCACGGTCAGACCGATGAGGCCGGACTTGCCGGTACGGAGGGTGCGGGCGGCGGCGGACGGGCGGTAGCCCAGCCGATCGGCCACCTCGCGGACGTGGCTACGGGTGGCATCCGGAAGCCGGCCCTTGCCGTTGAGCGCGTCGGAGACAGTCGTGATCGATACGCCGGCTGCGGCGGCCACGTCCCGGATGCCCGCCCGTCCCAGTCGGCGACCGGTCGACCGGCCCACCTGGTGCTTCCCTGCTGCTGTCATGGCGAGCCGATAGTAGGGCTCGGTACGGCCATTCGCGGGGGACCGACAACGATGGCAAGAAGGCACGTTTCTGCATGGTGACGCACCATCAATTGCCTTGAAATATAAGGAAGTTGCTGATTTCGGCGATCAATCAAGGAGAGTGAAAACCGCTCTACCTGGCGATCCGCCCAGGTCTCGAAGAGGTCTCAAGTCACCTTGACGAGGGACGCGCGCCACGGAGCGAGCCACCGGCGCGCGGTGTCCGAGCTAGCGCTCCCCTGGGGGTGCACGCCCGGCGCCCGCTACGGAGGTGCCGGTGGAACGGCGGATTTTCCGGGGCCTGCCGCTGGGAGGGGCAATCCTCATAAGGTGTGCAGTATTGGAGTCGAGAGGGATGGTTGAGGAGGACCTGCGGTGAGCGAGAAGACCCCGAGGCTGCGTGCTGCACTGGACGGTGTCCCCACCTACAAGCCGGGGCGGCCGGCGGCGACCGGCGGCCCGGTCGCCTACAAGCTGTCCTCCAACGAGAACCCCTATCCGCCGCTGCCGGGCGTCCTGGAGAGCGCGGTGACGGCCGCCGGATCGTTCAACCGCTACCCCGACATGGCGTGCACGGGGCTGATGGCGGAGCTGGCCGATCGCTTCTCGGTGCCGCTGACGCACCTGGCGACCGGCACCGGATCGGTCGGGGTGGCCCAGCAGTTGGTCCAGGCGACGGCCGGTCCCGGTGACGAAGTGATCTACGCCTGGCGGTCGTTCGAGGCGTACCCGATCATCACCCAGGTCTCCGGCGCGACGTCGGTGCAGGTGCCGTTGACCTCCGACGAGGTGCACGACCTGGAGGCGATGCTGGCGGCGATCACCGACCGGACCCGACTGATCTTCGTCTGCAACCCCAACAACCCCACCGGCACCGTCGTGCGCCGTGCGGAACTGGAGTCCTTCCTGGACCGTGTGCCGGGCGACATCCTGGTGGTGCTGGACGAGGCGTACCGCGAGTTCATCCGCGCCGCCGAAGGTGAAGGAGGTGACGTGCCGGACGGGATCGAGCTCTACCGGGACCGCCCCAACGTCTGTGTGCTGCGCACGTTTTCCAAGGCGTACGGGCTGGCCGGGCTGCGGGTCGGCTTCGCGGTGGCGCACCCGGAGGTGGCCGCCGCGCTGCGCAAGACGGCGGTGCCGTTCGGCGTGAGCCAGCTCGCCCAGGAGGCCGCGGTGGCGTCGCTGCGCAGTGAGTCGGCGCTGCTGGAGCGGGTCGACGCAGTGGTCGCCGACCGGGCCCGGGTGTACGACGCGCTGGTGGCCCAGGGGTGGACCGTGCCGGCTTCGGAGGCGAACTTCGTCTGGCTGCGGCTGGGGGACCGGACGACCGAGTTCGCCGAGGCGTGCGAGCGGGCCGGGGTGGTCGTGCGGCCGTTCCCGGGCGAGGGCGTGCGGGTGACGATCGGCGAGAAGCCGGCGATGGACCTGTTCCTGAAGGCGGCCGAGGAGTTCCGCAAGGCGCTGTAGCCCTTTCCCGACGGGCGGGAGCGGTGTCGCGCCTGTGTCGGGGGGTGTTCTCTGAGGCCGTGGGTCCGCCGGACCCGCGGCCTCAACCGTGTGTGAACGAGGGGCAGTTGGGATTCTCCCCCCGCCAGGTGTGGGCGGTGGCCTTGAGCGGCAGGGTGGCGAGGAGTGCGGCGGCGGTCGGGGTGTCGTCGAGGGCGGCGCTCGGTACAGGTTTCGGGGCGAGCTGGGAGATGCGGATCTCCGCGACGGGAAATTCAACAATATGTTGAAGGGGTGCCGGAGAGTGCTCGCGTAATCACGGCATAAATGTTTCATCCACCATGGATTTCGGCGTGATGGCAGTCACGTACCCCCCTTCCGTAAGGCCGGAGTCGTATGGGAGATAATGCTTGTGAATGTGAACGCGTTCACAAGCTCGCGTCCTGGTTTGTGCTGCTTTATGTGGCGCAAAAGGGACAAGCCGTTGTTGTAACGGCGACGTAAGGACGTAAGGAGGCCGCGACGTGGAACTGGCGCTGGCGCCAGAGACTATGGCGCGATGGCAATTCGGCATCACGACCGTCTACCACTTCCTGTTCGTGCCCCTGACGATCTCGCTCGCGGCCTTGGTGGCCGGGTTGGAGACCGCATGGGTGCGCACGGGTAAGCAGAAGTACCTCAAGGCCACCAAGTTCTGGGGCAAGCTGTTCCTGATCAATATCGCGATGGGCGTTGTCACCGGCATCGTCCAGGAATTCCAGTTCGGTATGAACTGGTCCGACTACTCGCGGTTCGTCGGGGACGTCTTCGGTGCGCCGCTCGCCTTCGAAGCCTTGATCGCGTTCTTCTTCGAGTCCACCTTCATCGGATTGTGGATCTTCGGCTGGGACAAGCTGCCGAAGAAGATCCACTGCTTCTGCATGTGGATGGTCTCGATCGGCACCATTCTCTCGGCGTACTTCATCCTGGCGGCGAACTCCTGGATGCAGCACCCGGTCGGCTACAAGTACAACCACGCCACCGGGCGGGCCGAACTCACCGATTTCTGGAAGGTGCTGACGCAGGACACCACCCTCGTCGTCGTCTTCCACACCCTGACCGCGGCCTTCCTGACCGGTGCCGCGTTCATGGTCGGCATCGCCGCGTACCACCTGATGCGCAAGAAGCACGTCAAGGTGATGCGGACGTCGCTGCGGCTCGGCCTGGTCACCCTGGTCGTCGCCGGACTGCTCACCGCGGTCAGCGGCGACAGCCTGGGCAAGGTCATGTTCAAGCAGCAGCCGATGAAGATGGCCTCGGCCGAGGCGCTGTGGGACACGGCCGCGCCCGCGCCGTTCTCGGTCTTCTCCTACGGCGACGTCGCCAAGGGCCACAACAAGGTCGCCATCGAGATACCCGGTGTGCTGTCCTTCCTCGCGCACAGCGACTTCTCCTCGCCCGTCCCCGGCATCAACGACGTCAACAAGTCCGAGCAGCAGAAGTTCGGGCCCGGCGACTACCGGCCCAACATTCCGGTCACCTACTGGGGCTTCCGCTGGATGATCGGCTTCGGGATGACGTCCTTCGCCATCGGTCTGGCCGGACTCTGGCTCACCCGCAAGAAGTTCTGGCTCGCGCCCGCCCTGCGGACCGGCGACGAGGAACCACCGCATCTCGCGCTCACCAAGAACAGGACGCTGGGCGAGCGGCTGACCAAGTGGTACTGGCGACTGGCCTTCCTCACCCTCGGTTTCCCGCTGATCGCGAACTCCTGGGGCTGGATCTTCACCGAGATGGGCCGCCAACCCTGGGTCGTCTACGGCGTGCTGCGCACCCGTGACGCGGTCTCGCCGGGCGTCTCGCAGGGCGAGGTGATCACCTCGCTGGTCGTCTTCACCACGCTCTACGCGATCCTCGCCGTGGTCGAGGTCAGGCTGCTGGCGAAGTACATCAAGGCCGGACCCCAGGAACTCTCCGACTCCGACCTCAACCCGCCCACCAAGATCGGCGGCGACCCCACGGACGCCGACCGGCCGATGGCCTTCTCGTACTAAGGAGGCGACCGTGCAACTCCACGACGTCTG
This sequence comes from Streptomyces sp. NPDC057743, assembly GCF_042798755.1. Taxonomy (NCBI): domain Bacteria; kingdom Bacillati; phylum Actinomycetota; class Actinomycetes; order Kitasatosporales; family Streptomycetaceae; genus Streptomyces; species Streptomyces sp. NPDC057743. Next base: position 113,897 of record NZ_JBHVJX010000011.1, on the reverse strand, counting down.
GTTCGTCCTCATCGCCTTCCTCTGGACCGGGTACTTCTTCCTCGAAGGCTTCGACTTCGGGATCGGCGTGCTCACCAAGCTGCTCGCCCGGGACCGGCGCGAGAAGCGGGTGTTGATCAACACCATCGGGCCGGTCTGGGACGGCAACGAGGTCTGGCTGCTCAGCGCGGGCGGGGCGACCTTCGCCGCCTTCCCCGACTGGTACGCCACCCTCTTCTCCGGCTTCTATCTCCCGCTGCTGCTGATCCTGGTCTGCCTGATCGTGCGCGGCGTCGCGTTCGAGTACCGCGCCAAGCGGCCCGAGGAGCGCTGGCAGCGCAACTGGGAGCACGCGATCTTCTGGACCTCGCTGCTGCCCGCCGTGCTGTGGGGCGTGGCCTTCGGCAACATCGTCCACGGCGTGAAGATCGATGCCCACAAGGAGTACGTCGGCAGCGTGCTTGACCTGCTCAACCCGTATGCGCTCCTCGGCGGCCTGGTCACGCTGGCGCTGTTCACCTTCCACGGTGCGGTGTTCGCGTCGCTGAAGACCGTGGGGGACATCCGGGAGCGGGCGCGCCGGATGGCGGGCGTCCTCGGGCTGATCACCGCCGTGCTCGCGGTCGGATTCCTGGGCTGGACCCAGGCCGACAAGGGCGACGGCACCAGCCTGATCGCCATGATCGTCGCGGTGGTGGCGCTGGTCGCCGCGCTCGGGGCCAACCGGCTCGGGCGCGAGGGCTGGGCGTTCGCCTTCTCCGGGATCACCATCGTGGCCGCCGTCGCCATGCTGTTCCTGACGCTCTTCCCGAACGTCATGCCGTCGACGCTGAACGAGAGTTGGAGCCTCACGGTCGCCAACGCCTCGTCCACGCCCTACACCCTGAAGATCATGACGTGGTGCGCCGGCATCGCCGCGCCGCTCGTGATGCTCTACCAGGGGTGGACCTATTGGGTGTTCCGCAAGCGGATCGGCACCCAGCACATCGCCGAAGCCCACTAGTCGCGTCCCGCCCCGCCAGGGCGGGACCGGGAGAGAGGGAAGGTTTCACGTGAAACCGATCGACCCGCGCCTGCTCCGATACGCCCGCGCCACCCGTGGATTCCTCGTCGCGGTGGTGGTGCTCGGGCTTGCCGGAGCGGGCCTGGTCATCGGACAGGCCATGCTCATCGCGGAGATCGTGGTCGGGGCCTTCCAACACGGCCGTCCGCTCGGCGCGTTGGCCACGCCGGTGGCGCTGCTCGCCGCGGTTTCCGTGGGTCGGGGGCTGGTCTCCTGGCTCACGGAGCTGGCCGCGCACCGCGCCAGCGCCTCGGTCAAGTCCGAGCTGCGGATGCGACTGCTCGCGCGGGCCGCGGAGTTGGGCCCGGGGGTGGCGGTCCGCCGTGCCGAGGGCACCGCGGACGCCGTCAACCTGGAGCTGCGGACCGGGGAGTTGACGACCCTGGCCACCCGTGGCATCGACGCCCTGGACGACTACTTCGCCCGCTATCTCCCGCAGTTGGGGCTGGCGGTCGTGGTGCCGGTCGCGGTGTTGGCCCGGATCGTCACGGGCGACTGGATCTCCGCGCTGACCATCGTCATCACCCTGCCGCTGATCCCGCTGTTCATGGTCCTGATCGGCTGGGCCACCCAGTCGCGGATGGATCGCCAATGGCGGCTGCTGTCCCGGTTGTCCGGGCACTTCCTCGACGTGGTCGAGGGGCTGCCGACGCTGAAGGTCTTCGGCCGGGCCAAGGCCCAGGCCGCCGCCATCCGCGCGATCACCAGCCAGTACCGTCGGGCGACGTTGCGCACCCTGCGGATCGCCTTCCTCTCGTCCTTCGCCCTCGAACTCCTCGCCACGCTCTCCGTGGCCCTGGTCGCGGTCGGCATCGGCATGCGCCTGGTGTACGGCGAACTCGACCTCTACACGGGGCTGCTGGTGCTGGTGCTGGCGCCCGAGGCGTATCTGCCGCTGCGGCAGGTGGGGGCGCAGTACCACGCCGCGGCCGAGGGGCTCTCGGCGGCGGAGGAGATCTTCGCCGTGCTGGAGACCCGGCCGCGGACGCCCGGCACCGCGCCCGCGCCCGAGGGCACCGGGCTGACCGTTGAGGGGCTGGTGGTCCGTCACCCCGGCCGCACCGCCGCCTCGTTGCCCGCGACCTCCTTCGAGGTCCGGCCCGGCGAGACCGTCGCCCTGGTCGGGCCCTCCGGCGCCGGCAAGTCCACGCTGCTGAGCGTGGTGCTCGGCTTCACCGAGCCGTCCGAGGGGCGGGTCACCGTCGACGGGCGGGACCTCGCCGACCTCTCCCCCGACGACTGGCGCCGCCGGATCGCCTGGGTGCCGCAGCATCCGCACCTCTTCGCCGGCTCCATCGCCGAGAACGTCCGACTGGCGCGGCCGGACGCCGATGACGCGGCGGTCCGCGCCGCCCTGGACGAGGCCGGGGCGCTGGACTTCGTCGACGCCCTGCCCGACGGCGCAAACGCCCGGCTCGGGGAGTCCGGCGCCGGGCTCTCCGCCGGCCAGCGGCAGCGCATCGCGCTCGCCCGGGCCTTCCTCGCCGACCGCCCGATCGTGCTGCTGGACGAGCCCACCGCCAATCTGGACGGCGAGACCGAGCAGGCACTGGTCGAGGCCGTCGGCCGACTCGCGGTCGGGCGGACGGTGTTGCTGGTGGTCCACCGGCCGGCGCTGCTGGCGGTGGCCGACCGGACGGTGCGGCTGGTGGCGCCGGAGGAGGGCGTCGGGGCGGCGGAACCGGTGACCGCTGAGGCGCCGGCGGCCGTTGCCCCGGCGGCTTCGAGCGAGCCCGGCCCGACGGTGGACTCCGGGTCGGTGCCGGCCGGCGACGCCGCGCCCGTATCCGCGCCGGTTTCCGCCCCGCGCTCCGCGTTGCGGCGGCTGCGCGGCCTGGCCCGGGCCCGGCGGGCGCGCTTCGGGCTGGCGCTGCTGCTCGGCAGCCTGGCGCTGGGCAGCGCGGTCGGGCTGATGGCGACCTCCGGCTGGCTGATCTCGCGGGCCTCGCAGGAACCGCCGGTGCTGTATCTGATGGTGGCGGTGACCGCGACCAGGGCGTTTGGCATCGGCCGGGCGGTGTTCCGGTACGCGGAGCGGCTGGTGGCGCACGATGCGGTGTTCCGGATGCTGGCCGATGTCCGGGTCGCCGTCTTCCGGCGGCTGGAGCACCTGGCGCCGGCCGGACTCAAGGAGCGCCGCCGCGGCGATCTGCTGTCGCGTTTGGTGGCCGACGTCGACGCGGTGCAGGACTACTTCCTGCGCTGGCTGCTGCCCGTCGGGGCGGCGGTGGTGGTCGGCGCGGGCACCGTCGCCTTCACCGGCTGGCTGCTGCCGGAGGCCGGTGCGATCCTCGCCGTCGGGCTGCTGCTCGCCGGTGCCGCGGTGCCGGCGCTTTCGAGCGCGCTGGCGTGGCGCGCGGAGCGCCGGCTGGCGCCGGCCCGCGGGACGCTCGCCACCCGCGTCGTCGATCTCCTCACCGGGACCGCAGAGTTGACGGTCGCCGGTGCCCTCGGGGCCCGCACGGAGGCGGTGCGCCGCGCCGACCGGGACCTGACCCGGATCGCGTCCCGTTCGGCCGCCGCGGCCGGTGCTGGCGCCGGGCTGTCGGCGCTGCTGTGTGGGCTGACCGTGGCCGCCGCCGCGGTGGTGGGCATCCAGGGGGTGCACGCGGGCCGGCTGGCGGGCGTGGAGCTGGCCGTCATCGTGCTGGTCCCGCTCGCCGCGTTCGAGGCGGTGGCCGGTCTGCCGTTGGCCGCGCAGTACCGCCGGCGCACCCGGCACGCCGCCGAGCGGGTCTTCGAGGTGCTGGACGCCCCGGCACCGGTCCGCGAGCCGGACGCTCCCGCTCCCGCGCCCGCGGCACCGTTCCCGCTGGTGCTGAACGGACTGACCGCACGTCACCCCGGCCAGGAGGCCCCGGCGTTGGACGGCGTCGACCTCACGCTCGCCCCGGGCCGCCGGCTCGCCGTCGTCGGGCCGTCCGGCTCCGGCAAGACCACGCTCGCGCAGGTGCTGCTGCGCTTCCTGGACCGGGAGTCGGGGGCGTACACGCTGGCCGGGACGGACGCCGAGGAACTGGCCGGCGACGCGGTCCGGCAGTTGGTCGGGCTGTGCGCGCAGGACGCGCACCTCTTCGACAGCTCGCTGCGGGAGAACCTCCGGCTGGCCCGCCGGGACCGTAGCGGCGGCCCAAGCACCGCGGACGACCAGGACCTCTGGGAGGCGCTCGGCCGGGCGCGGCTGGCGGACTGGGTGCGCGGGCTGCCCGACGGGCTGGACACCATGGTCGGGGAGCACGGCGCGCGGCTCTCCGGCGGCCAGCGGCAGCGGTTGGCACTGGCCCGCGCGCTGCTCGCGGACTTCCCGGTGCTGGTGCTGGACGAGCCCGCGGAACACCTCGACCTGGCCACCGCCGACGCGCTGACCGCCGATCTGCTGGCCGCCACCGAGGGCCGGACGACGCTGCTGATCACGCATCGGCTCGCCGGTCTGGACGCGGTCGACGAGGTGCTCGTCCTGGACCGGGGGCGGGTGGCACAGCGCGGCACCTACGCGGAACTGGCCGCGGCCGACGGCCCGTTCCGGCGGATGTGGGAGCGCGAGCGGGCGGTCGATGCGGCGTACCCGCGGATGGTCTCCGCGGGCGACCGGGAGCCCGCCGGGGTGCCCGCGTCATGAGGCAGGGGCGGCGGCATCGGCACCCGCCGCCTCGCCCGCCGCACGACCGGGCGATGTCGCATAACTGAACTTTCCCCGGAAATGAGCCCTTATTAGGCTCAAGGCATGGCAGCCACGGCAGGATCGCCTCCAGACCCCGCGGATCCCGCGGACCCCGCGCTCACCGGCGAGCGCCCGGACCCCATGGACGCCGCCACCGAGGCCACCCGCAGCCTCCAGGGACTGTCGTCCAAGCTGACCGCGCGGGTGCCGCGGCTGCTGGAGGCGATGCGCACCATCGGCGCGGGGTTGGACCTGCACATCACGCTGGACCGGATCGTGGAGACCGCCGCCGAGCTCGCCAATGCGCGGTACGCGGCGATCGGGATCATCGACGACGCCCGGGAGGGCCTGTCGGACTTCGTGACCTACGGCGTGACCGGGGAGCAGCACGAGCGGATCGGTGCGCTGCCCGACGGGCACAAGGGCCTGCTCGGCGCGCTGATCCACGATCCGAAGCCGGTGCGGCTGGCCGATCTCGCCAAGGACCCCCGCTCGGCCGGGTTCCCGCCGGGCCACCCGCCGATGCGCTCGTTCCTGGGTGTGCCGATCCGCGTCCGGGGCGAGATCTTCGGCAACCTCTATCTGACCGAGAAGCGCGGCGGGGAGTTCAGCGAAGAGGATCTGCACATGGTGCGGGTGCTGGCGACCGAGGCCGGTATCGCGATCGGCAACGCCCGGCTGTACGCGGCGGCTCGGCACCGGGAGCGGTGGATCGACGGCTCAGTGGCAGTGACCACCGAGCTCCTCGCCGGCAGCGACGTCGACGACGCGCTCGCGGTGGTCGCCGAACAGGCCCGGAAGCTGGCGGACTCGGCGGCCGGCATCGTGCTGCTGCCCGACGAGGACGGCGGGTTGGAGATCGTCGCGGTGTCGGCCGACGACCCGACCGGGATCATCGGCACCCAGATCCCGCGCGACAGCCCGGTGACTGAGCAACTCCTCGCCGGGGAACCGGTGTTCGTGGACGACTCGGCCAGTGATCCGCGGATGGTCACCGACCTCGCGCCGCGCTACGGGCCGAGCATGATGCTGCCGCTCAAGAGCGGGGGACGGGTGCTGGGAACCCTCGCCACGCCACGGGCCCGCGGCGCCCGTCCGTTCTCCGCCGCTGAGCGGACCCTGGCCACGCAGTTCGCCGCGCAGGCCGCGCTGGCGCTGGTGCTGGCCGATGCCCAGCGCGACCGGGAGCGGCTGGCGGTCTTCGAGGACCGCGACCGGATCGCCCGCGACCTGCACGACCTCGTGATCCAGCGGCTGTTCGCGACGGGGATGGTGCTGGAGAGCGCCCAGCGCAGAACAGCGGTGCCGGAGGTGGCGCGCCGCGTTGGCAAGGCCATCGACGAGCTCGACATCACCATCCAGGAGATCAGGACCGCGATCTTCGCCCTTCAACAGAGCCCCGCCGAGGCGCCGTCGGGGCTGCGGACCCGGGTCCTGCGGGAGATCGGCACCGCCGCCGTGCCGCTCGGTTTCCAGCCCTCGGCGAAGTTCCTCGGTCCGGTCGATGCCAAGGTCAGCGAACTGGCCGGGAAGAACCTGATCGCCGCGCTGCGCGAGGCACTGTCGAACGCCTTCCGGCACGCCGGGGCGACCCGGATCGAGGTGGTGGTCGACGCGACGATCAGCTTGCCGGACGGCACCCCCGGAGTCCGGTTGACCGTCGCGGACGACGGGGTGGGGATCACGGAGGGCGGTCGTCGCAGCGGTCTGAAGAACCTCGCCAAGCGGGCGGAGTCGCTGGGCGGTTCGAGCACCTACGGGCCCGGGCTGGGCGAGGACGGCGGCGGGACGACGGTGATGTGGGAGGCGCCGCGGTGAGGGAGCGGTACGCGGACCGGCCCGGCGCGGTTTCACGTGAAACCCTCGCCCTTTTCCGGGAGTTGACGCGTTTCACGTGAAACAAGGCCGTCGGAGAACAACGCACCGTTTCACGTGAAACAGCCCAACTCGCCTTATCCAACCGTGGTTTCACGTGAAACCGCGACTGTCGTCTCTCCCGGCGAACCCCCGGTCGTTTCCGGCGGCGCCTCAACGACCCTGAAGAATCAGCTCGATGGCGAGGGCCACGCCGTCGTCGTTGTTGGACTCCGTGCGGTGGGTGGTGACCGCCAGCACGTCGGGGTGGGCGTTGGCCATGGCGTACGAGGTGCCGGCCCAGGTGAGCATCTCGATGTCGTTCGGCATGTCTCCGAAGGCGACGACCTCGTCCGGCGCGATCCCGCGCTCCGCGCAACAGCGGGCGAGGGTGCCGGCCTTGCTGACGCCCAGGCCGCTGATCTCCAGGAGGGCGGTGGGGCTGGACCGGGTGAAGGACGCCAGGTGGCCCGCGGCGGCCCGGGCCAGCGTGAGGAAGGCGTCGGGGTCGAGGTCGGGGTGGTGCGCCAGCAGTTTGAGCACGGGCTGCTCGGCGCCGTCGGCCGCCGCGTCCGATCCGGTTGCCCCGGTGTCGGCCGAGAAGGGGCCGTCCGTGCCGGCGCCGTCCTCCGGAGCGGGGCACGACGGCGCGGTGAAGCTCTCGGAGAGCAGCTTCTCGGCCGGTGCTATCACCGCGGCCGGGTCGAGGAGGAAGGGCGGGTACTGCGGCTCGTAGTGGATGCCGCCGGTGCGCTCGACGGCGAAGGTGGAGCCGGGGGCCGCCGCGCGCAGGGCGTGGACGACGTCGAGCGCCACCTTGTCGTCGAGCGGGCTGACCTCCACGATCCGGTTGCCCCGGTGCAGATCGACGACGGCGGCGCCGTTCGCGCAGATCGCCAGGCCGTGGCCGTGCACATGGTCGCTGACCACGTCCATCCAGCGGGCCGGTCGCCCGGTGACGAAGAACACCTCGATGCCCGCCTCCTCCGCGGCGGCCAGCGCGGCGATGGTCCGGTCGGAGACCCTCTTGTCGTCGTGCAGCAGCGTGCCGTCGAGGTCGGTGGCGATCAGCCGGATGGGCCGGGGCGGCGTGGCAGAGGCATCAGTCACGGGGTCATCCTCGCGTACCGGTGCGTAGGGGCATGCGGTGGGTGGCCCGCACGAGCCCGGCGGAGAGGCGGCCGGACGGGGTTCTTGTGGGAGCCCCGTACGCTCGGGGACATGCGACTGAGCACTGTGATCCTGCCCGTCCGCCGTTGGTCCGAGGGTGGGAAGGAGGCGTGGCAGCGCGCCGAGGAACTGGGTTTCCACGCTGCGTACACCTACGACCACCTGTCCTGGCGGAGCTTTCGCGACCTCACGTGGTTCGGCGCCCTCCCGACGCTGACCGCGGCCGCCGCCGCGACCTCCCGGATACGCCTGGGCACCCTCGTCACCTCGCCGAACTTCCGGCACCCGGTCACCCTCGCCAAGGAACTGATCTCGCTGGACGACATCAGCCAGGGCCGGGTCACGCTGGGCATCGGCGCCGGCGGCAACGGCTTCGACGCCACGGCGCTCGGCCAGGAGCCCTGGTCGCCGCGTGAACGGGCCGACCGCTTCGCCGAGTTCACCGCCCTGCTGGACCGGTTGCTGACCGAGGACGCCGTCACGCACGAGGGCACGCACTACTCCGCCGACGAGGCGCGCAACATCCCCGGCTGTGTGCAGCGGCCGCGGCTGCCGTTCGCGGTGGCGGCCACCGGCCCCCGCGGGCTGAAGCTGGCGGCCCGCCACGGCCAGGCGTGGGTGACGACCGGCGACCCCAAGGTCTCGAACGCGGGCGGCACGTCGGACGAGTCCCGCGACGCCGTCCGCCGGCAGATCGAGGGGCTGGCGAAGGCGTGCGCCGACCAGGGCCGGGACCCCGGCGAACTGCGGAAGATCATGCTGACCGGCTTCACCCCGGACCGGCCGTTGGAGTCCCTGGACGCCTTCGTGGACTTCGCCGGCCGGCACGCCGAGTTGGGCATCGACGAGCTGGTGATCCACTGGCCGATCGCCGATTCGGTCTTCGCCGCCGACCCGGCGGTCTTCGAGCGGATCGCCACCGAGGGGCTGGCGCAGCTCGGCGCCTAGCGGTACACCCACGACACCTGTCCGTGCGCCCTGGTTCACCTCGGTATCCGGCCGAGGCTTTACCCGGTATATAGCCATCAAGAGGGAGAATTGGGGCAGCGGCGCAGTGTGTGGGGCCCGGGGCGCGTGAGGACGGCGTGTGACCGGGCCGGGGCACTGCGCAAAGTGCGGTGCGTTGTGGAGGAGCCATGGCACAGACCCGATTCGCCCCGGACCGCGGGCTGACCTCGCGCATGGTCATGACGATGTTCTTCATCGGACTGCTCTACGTCGTGGTCGTCAGCGCGCTGGTGGTGCTGCTCAAGGGCGCCTGGGTGGTGGTGCTGTTGATCGCGGGGGCCATGTTCATCGCGCAGTTCTGGTACAGCGACCGGATCGCGGCCTTCAGCATGGGCGCGCGCGAGGTCACGCCGGAGCAGGCGCCCGAACTGCACGGCGCGGTGGACCGGCTGTGCGCGCTGGCCGACATGCCCAAGCCGCGGGTGGCGATCGCCGAGTCGGACGTGCCGAACGCCTTCGCCACCGGCCGCAACCAGAAGAACTCCATGGTCTGCGCCACGACCGGGCTGCTCAGGCGGCTGGAGCCGGAGGAGCTGGAGGGCGTGCTGGCCCATGAGCTCTCCCATGTCGCCCACCGCGACGTTGCGGTGATGACCATCGCCTCGTTCCTCGGCGTCCTGGCCGGCATCATCACCCGCGCTGCCCTGTGGAGCGGCGTGGGCCGCAACAACCGGGACCAGAACGCCGCCATCGCCGTGCTGGTCGTCACCGCCGTCAGCGTCGTCGTCTACGCCATCAGCTTCCTGCTCACCAGGCTGCTCTCGCGCTATCGCGAGCTGTCCGCGGACCGGGCCGCCGCGCTGCTGACCGGCCGCCCCTCGGCGCTGGCCTCCGCTTTGACGAAGGTCACCGGTCAGATCGCACGGATTCCGACCGAGGACCTTCGCAAGGCGCAGCCGTTCAACGCCTTCTACTTCGCCCCGGCGTTCAACAAGGAGAGCTTCAACCAACTGCTGTCCTCCCACCCCACGTTGGAGCAGCGGCTCGATCAGCTCGGCCGGATAGCGGCGGAGTTGGGGCGGCCGTGAGCGGCAGCGCCCGGCGGGACGGCGGAGGCCGGCGCGTGGCGATGTTTCCCGTGAAACATCCCAACGCGTCATCGCAGCAAGGGATCAAGGAGTAAGCCGCGCATGGGATTTCTGGACACCATCCTTGGACGCAGCAAGCCGGTACGCCCCGATCTGGACCAGCTCTTCGCGCTGCCGTCGGCCGCGGTCACCCTCCAGGCCGCCGCCGCATTCACCCCCACCGGTCTCGGGTCGGTCTGCTTCGCGAGCGTGGAGGGCGGCGCCTTCTCGCGGATCCAGGAGGAGGCGCGTGCGCTCCTGGACGGTGCGGTGGAGTTCACGCAGGACGCCTACGGCTATACGTGGCTGCTGGTGCGGCACGCGCCGGAGGACGTGGCGGGCGTCGTCAACGACCTCCACGCGGTCAACACCTCCCTGGAAGAGGCGGGGTTCGGGCCGCAGTTGCTGTGCTCGCTGCTCGGCTTCCGCGATGCGCGGCAGCGGTCGCTGGCGCTGGTCTACCTCTACAAGCGCGGCACGTTCTACCCGTTCGCGCCCCGGCCCGGTGGTGACGAGAAGCGCGACAACCCGCTCGAACTCCAGGTGCGGGCGATGCTCGGGAACGATCTGACCGTCGAGCAGGACCTCGCCCGGTGGTTCCCCGTGTGGGGGGCGCCGGGGCTCTGACCCGCTTGTCGTTGTCGGCGACCGTTTCCGCCAACCCCGCCAACCCCGCCAACCCCGCCAACCCCGCCAACCCCGCCAACCCCGCCAACTCCGCCAACTCCGCCAGGGAGAAGGGGAATCCGCGCCGTGCGGACGCTTCGAGCAGCCCGGCCACCGGCACCGGCACCGTGCGTCGCGGGTGAGGCCGATCCGTTCCGGCGCGTGGCGGCGCGCGTCCGCGGGCCTCACTGGGTGGAGGACTGCTCCGCCTCCGGCTTGCCGTCCCGCTCCCGCCGTCCCTCGCCGTGCCGTGCGCGGGCCAGCTCGCTGGCCTTCTCGGCCTTGGCGCTGGTCACCTCGTCGGCGGCCCAGCGGGCCCACTCCTCCATCGTCGCGGTCATCCGCAGGCCGTATTCGAGCGCGATCCGCCCGTAGACGGAGATCATCTCGTCGTCCCACTGCGCGGTGCGGTCGATCTCCTCGTACGCGGCGCGCGCCCGGGCGGCGTTCTCGGCCTGCGTGAGCAGATACGTCTGGGCCTCCAACGGCGTGAGGATGCCGAGGAAGAACACCCGCAAGAGGCCGTCGTGGCGCTGGACGCCGGTGGGGGTGACGTCGGTGAGCCAGTGGCGCAGCTCGGCCAGGCCGTCGTCGGTGATCGCGTATTCCTTGCGGCCGCGCGGGCCGTGGGCGGTGACCTCCACCAGGCCGGCGGTCGTCAGCTTGTTGAGCTCGCCGTACACCTGGCTCTGGGTTGCCGGCCAGACGCTGCTGAGCGAGGCGTTGAACAGCTTCATCAAGTCGTAGCCGCTCGCCGGGGATTCGGAGAGCAGACCCAGCACCGCGTGTCTCAGACTCATGATGCGCACACTACCTTCCACAAGTGACACGTCAAAGCTGGACTTTCCAATCTCGACATGTCACAGTTGGAATGTCGCTGGGTGGGGAGGTTCAAGCCCGGGGCTCGCGTTGCGGTCGCGTTCGCGGTCCGGCGCATCGATGAACGGCCGTCGACCGTGGCCGGTCGCGAGAAAAAGGGGGGAATCATGAACTACCTGCGGGGCTTTGTGCCGTGGCTGGTCCTGGCGGGAGCGTCCACGATCGGCTGGCAATGGGGAGCGCTCGCCGGGCTGTTGACCTGTGTGGTGCTGCTGATAGCGGACCGCGCCGTGGGGTTCTCGCTGGAAGCCCGGCTGCTGGAGTACGGCACGCTCCTCTACTTCGCCGGCCTCTCCGTCCTGGCCTTCACCCATCCCGATAGCGCCCTCAAGGCATACAGCGGCGCGCTCTCGATGGGCTGGCTGGCGCTCGTCTCCTGGGTGTCGATCGCCGCCCGGCTCCCCTTCACCGTGGCGATAGCCCGCCGCATGGCCCCGCCCGAGGTCTGGCACACCCCACTGTTCCGCCGCGTCAACGTCGTGATCACCGCGGTCTGGTCGCTGTCCTTCACCCTGTCCGCGATCGCCCAGGCGGTCATAGTCGCCGATGGCCTGGGTTCCGTCTTCTCGATCCTCGTGCAGCTCGCCGGGTTCGCCCTTCCGGCCCGCTTCACCGCCGCATACCCGGAGCGCGCCCGGGCCCGCTTTCTTCAACGGACCGGCGCGCGGCTCGACGTCCGGGGAGGTATCGCAGCATGACCACCACACCCGCCGCTCCCGAACGCCCCACCCCACCACCGCACTTGGCCGGCAACTTCGCCCCGGTCACCGACGAACTGACCGCCCACGACCTCCCGGTCACCGGTGCCATCCCGCCGGAGCTCACGGGGTGGTACCTGCGCAACGGCCCCAACCCGCGGGACGCCGCCAGCCCCCACTGGTTCTTCGGGGACGGCATGGTCCACGGCGTGCGCCTGGAGGCCGGCCGGGCCCTCTCCTACCGCAACCGCTGGGTCCGCACCTCGACGTTCACTGATGGCATCCGCCTCGTCGACGCCCAGGGACACCGCAATCTGGCGGCCGGCGTGGCCAACACCCATGTCGTCCGGCACGCCGGGCGCACCCTGGCGCTGGTCGAGTCGTCCTTCCCCTACGAAATCGACTGCCGGCCGGGGCACGAGCTGGAGACCCTCGGTCCCCACGATTTCGGCGGCCGGCTCACCACCGCCATGACCGCCCACCCCAAGACCTGCCCCGCCACCGGTGAGCTGCACTTCTTCGGCTACGGCAGTGGCGCGCCCCCCTATCTGACCTATCACCGGGCGGACGCCGCGGGGGAGTTGACGGTCAGCCGCCCCATCGAGGTGCCCGCCGCCACGATGATGCATGACTTCCATCTGACGGCCCGCCATGTCGTCTTCATGGACCTGCCGATGGTCCATGACCGCGGCCACCCCGGCATGCCGTACGCCTGGGATCCCGAGTACGGGGCCCGTCTGGGGGTGTTGCGCCGGGACGACCCCTACGGCGAGGTCCGCTGGCTGGCCATCGACCCCTGCTATGTCTTCCACTCGCTGAACGCCCATGACGACGGCGACCAGCGGATCGTCCTCTACGTATCCCGGTACGCCACGCTTGCCGCCCCGGCGCCGCCCTGCCTGTGGCGCTGGACGATCGATCTCGCGGCCGGCACCGTGACCGAGGATCAAATCGACGACCAGGTGGGCGAGTTCCCCCGGATAGATGACCGGCTCGCGGGCCTGCCCGCTCGCTTCGGCCACGTCACGGCCGCCGAGGCACCGGGAACCGGCGCGATACCCGGGGCCCTGATCCGCTACGACCTGAGGACCGGCGCGATGGCCCGCCATGACTTCGGCCCGGGCCGCACCCCGGGCGAGGCGGCGTTCGCCCCGGCCGACGACCGGCCGGGCGGACCGGGTTGGTTGATCACCTACGTCTATGACGCGACCACCGACACCAGCGATCTGGTGATCCTCGACGCGGAGGACCTCACCGCCGGCCCGGTCGCCACGGTGTCCCTTCCCCGCCGGGTGCCTTACGGATTCCACGGCAACTGGCTCCCGGACCCGGTCGCTTGAGAGAACCCGTCGGGGTGGCCGGGCGGGCGCGGCGTCCGGCTCGATCCTTGACAACTGGAGAGGGAAGCACGCGAGGCACGGCTGGCGGCCGTGGACGGAGGCGTGGCCGGGTGCCGGCGGTTGGCGGTGGGCCGCCTGGGGCGGCTCAGCGTCCCGGGGCGTCCTCCGCCGAGGCGCCGGGGCGGCCCGCTTCGGTGGCCAGGGCGTCCATGGCGCGGGCGTGTACCTCGCGCTGTGCGGCGGCGGCGATGAAGGCGGCGGCGTTCTCCGGGCCCACCAGAGCGCGTACTGCCCGAACCGCCTCGACGGGTAGCAGCACGGCCTCCGAGCCGGTCGCGGGACGGGGGTCCGCGACCGGACCGGAGGCCACGGCCTCCACGGGGCGGGCCGCCGGGAGGGGGCTGCCCGCTGCCTCGGCCGCCCAGGAGGTGCGCGCGGCCTCGGTCCGCCTACCGGACCGTGCGCCGTCGCCCGGCTCGGGCGGCGCCGGCTCGTGGGACGTCGGCGCGGCGGGGCATCGGGCGTTCGTGGTGACGCGGTCGTCATCCGCTTCGTTCGACGCGGTGGCGAGCGGATCCTGTTGGTCGGTGGGCAGGGCCTCCGTCAGGTGGTGGCGGATGTACCGGCTGGCCAGTGTGCGCATGGCGCGGGCGAGTTCGGCGTCGACGGTCTGCTGGGCCAGCGGGCGTAGCCGTCGCACCAGCGTGGTGGCCTCGGCCGCCTCGGCCTCGGTGGGTGGGTGGTCCAGGAACGTCTGGAAGACGTGCTTGGTGGTGAAGTCCAGGAAACGGGAGGCGATGTGCTCGACCTGGCCGCGCAGCTCTCGCAGATGCCCGGAGATCGCCAACAGCGGGACGCCCGCCGAGTACAACTCGACGGCGACGGCGAGCTCCTGTGGGCTGGGAACCAGGAACTCGTCGTCCCGCCCGGGCACGGGTACGAGAACGCTCAACTCGACGGCCTCGGCGACCGCCTGTTCGTTCGGGGCGCCACCGAAGGCGGCGTCCAGGTCGGTTCGGCTGATGCGGGTCGGTTTCTCGTCCGTCCACGGCCCGTCGATCTCGGCGACCAGGCCCAGGACCCCGTCGAGTCCGCGCCCGGCGTCCCAGGCTTCGAGGAGCTCCTTGATGCTGGCGAGGGTGTAACCGCGGTCGAGCAGGTCGGCGATCTGGCGCAGCCGGGCCAGATGGGCGTCGCCGTAGACGTTGGCGCGGCCGCGCCGTTCGGGGCGGGGCAGCAGCCCCCGGTCCTGGTAGGCGCGGATGGTGCGGACCGTGGCGCCGCTGAGATGGGCCAGGTCCTCGATGCGGTACTCGGCCGTCGGCGGCGGCTCGGTCGTCACTGCGGTGCTCCTTACGGGGCGGCCACCTCGTCGAGGCGGCCGTGGGCCGGTCAGCCATCCCCGGGTGGTGGCGGCAGGGCGGCTGCCTACGGGGTGGCCGCGCCGAGGGACGAATGGGTCACGGGCGGTGGGCCCGCCATGGGCGGCCTCGGCATGGGCCGGGTCTGGCGGTGCCACGATACGGCCGCCAGGGGACCCGGGCGGGGGTGGCCGTGGCTGCCTTGCCGGTGGCCGGCCACGGTGTAACCCCGCCCGCCACGGCCCGGCCTGCCCGTCACGGCTCCGGTCCACCCGCCGTAGCCCCGCCCCGGCGAGCCCACCCTCCCCGTCCGCCCACGCCCCGGTCCGGCCCGGCAGGCCGCCGTATCGGACCGGAGCGTGCACGCATCACGGCAGAGTCGCGCGTCCCACCGCGCCCGCTGCGGTGCGGGCGGCCGGGGAGGAGGCCAGGTAGGCGACGGCGGCTCGGAGCGAGCCTTCCTGGGAGGGGTGGTAGGAGCGACGCAGGTAGCGGGGGATCGCCGCGCCCAGTTCCCGCCAGGTGGGCAGCAGGCCCTTGCGGACGGCGCGGTTGTGCTGGCGCAGTGAGTAGCGGGCGGGGGCGGCCAGTTGGGGATCGTGGCGCAGGAGGTAGGCCGCGCCCCAGGCCCAGAGGTAGAGCAGGACCGGCGCCGTCACGGCCATCGCCAGGGCCCGGCGGGCGTAGCGGGCGGGTTCCTCGCCGCCGGTGTGCTGGTACATGTCGAAGGCGACCGCCCGGTGTTCGACCTCCTCGGCGCCGTGCCAGCGGAGCAGGTCGAGCATCACCGGGTCGGGGTCGGCGCGGTCCAGGCCGTCGGCGGCCAGTACCCAGTTGCCCAGCACGGCGGTGAACTGCTCGATGGCGGCGATCAGGGCGAGCCGGAAGCGCAGCCACTCCCGCTCGGGCACCGGGGTGCCGAAGGGAGGCCGCTCCCCCAGGAGGTACTCGAAGAGGAAGTCGACGTGCCGGGTGTAGGGGGCGGTGTCGAGGCCCTGGTGGGCCAGGTGGTCCAGGACGTAGGAGTGCTGGACGCTGTGGGTGGCCTCCTGGCCCATGAACCCCTTGACGTCCTTGAGGAGTTGCTCGTCCCGGACCAGGGGGAGGGCCTCCTTGAAGACCTTGACGAACCACCGTTCTCCGGCGGGGAGCAGCAGGTGCAGCACATTGATCACATGGGTGGCGGTGGGTTCGTCCGGTATCCAGTGCAGCGGCGTCTCGCGCCAGTCGAAGGCGACCCGGCGGGGCGCGATGGGGTGGTGCTCCTGGGGGCGGGGCGTGCTCATCAGCGGCTCCTGACGTGCGGGTTCTCCTGATCGTGGGGCGCGGGGTGTGCGGCGGGCGTTCGGTTCGTGGTGGCCCAAACGCCCGCCTGGTGTGGGCTGTTGGCCGGGGCGCGGGCCGGCTACATGGGCGGTTCGATGCGGGCGAGGGCCCGTAGCGCCCGAGGCGTGAAGCGGGACAGCAGTCGGGCGCCGTGCGCCTCGGGCGTGACCGGGACCACCGCCTGGTTGCGGACGACCGCGCGCAGGATGGCGTCGGCGACCTTCTCCGGCGGGTAGTTGCGCTTCCCGTACATCCGCGCGGCTTTGTCCTGGCGGCGCTTCTCCTCCTGGGCGGAGACGCCGGTGAAGCGGGCGGTGCCGGTGATGCCGGTGTTGACCAGCCCGGGGCAGATGGCGGTGACGCCGATGCCTCGCCCGGCGAGTTCGGCGCGCAGGCACTCGCTGAGCATCAGGACCGCCGCCTTGGAGGTGCTGTAGGCGGGCAGGATCCGGGACGGCTGGTAGGCGGCGGCGGAGGCGGTGTTGACGATGTGGCCGCCCTGGCCGCGGTCCGCCATCCGACCGCCGAAGATCCGGCAGCCGTGGATGACGCCCCACAGGTTGACGTCCAGGACCTTCTTCCAGTCCTCGGTCGTGGTGTCCAGGAAGGAGCCGGACAGGCCGATGCCGGCGTTGTTGACCAGCACGTCCACGGGGCCGTACTCGGCGTCGACCTTGTCGGCCAGCTTCTCCATCGCCGCCTCGTCGGAGACGTCGACGGCCTCGCCCCACGCCTCCGGGGCGCCGATCAGCCGCGCCAGGTCGGCGGTCCGGGACGCCCCCTCCGCGTCCCGGTCGACGGCGATGACCCGCGCGCCGGCCTCCGCGAAAGCGAACGCGGTGGCCCGTCCGATTCCGCTGGCCGCGCCGGTCACCAACACCAGCTGCCCGCCGAAGCGATCGGCGTACGGGCCGGTGGCCACGACGTCCCTCGCCGGATCGCCCTCCTCCCTGGCGGTGATGAACTCGCCGATCCAGGAGACGAGTTGGTCGGGGCGGGTGCGGGGCACCCAGTGCTTGGCCGGGAGGGTGCGGCGCACCAACTGGGGCGCCCACTGGTCGAGATCGTCGTAGAGCCGCTGGGAGAGGAACGCGTCGCCGGTCGGAACGATGAGCTGGACCGGGCAGTGGGCGTAGGCGTCGGCGCGGGGGCGGCGCAGCCGGGCGCGGACGTTGTCGCGGTACAGCCAGGCGCCGTGCGCCGCGTCGGTGGGCAGCGACGCGGTGGGGTAGTCGCCGTCGGGCACCTTCTCCACCCGCTGGAGGATGCCCGACCAGCGCTTGCCGAGCGGGCCCTTCCAGGCAAGTTCGGGGAGCGCGGGCGTGTGCAGCAGGTAGACGTACCAGGACTTGGCGCCCTGGCCCAGGAGTTGGGCCGCCCGCCCGGGGGTGGGACGGGCCATCCGCTTCTTGATCCAGTGGCCGAAGTGGTCGAGGGACGGCCCGGACATCGAGGTGAAGGAGGCGATCCGACCCTCCGTGCGCCGCACGGTGGCGAACTCCCAGGACTGGACGGAGCCCCAGTCGTGGCCCACGAGGTGGACCGGCCGCTCGGGGCTGACCGCGTCCGCCACGGCCAGGAAGTCGTCGGTCAGCTTCTCCAGGGTGAAGCCCCCGCGCAGCGGCCGCGGTGCGGTGGACCGGCCGCAGCCCCGGACGTCGTAGAGCACCACGTGGAAGCGTTCGGCCAGGCCGCGGGCGACCTCGGACCACACCTCCTTGCTGTCTGGATAGCCGTGCACCAGCACCACGGTGGGCCGGTCCGGATCGCCGAGTTCGGCGACGCACAGTTCGATCCCGCCGGTGCGCACCCGGCGCTCCCGGGCCTCCGGGAGCGCGGCGGTCGCCGCCGGCCCCCCGCCCGCCCGTTCGCGGCCCTGCTGCGCGCCCCGTCCACGTCCCGTCTTCACGCGGCCTTCTCCTCCTGCCAGCGCCGCACGTGCGGCAGATCGTCGTCCAGCCAAAAGGCGCTCTCCTGCGGGTCCTTGGAGTCCGTCACGACCAGGATCTCCTCGAACTTCGCCCCGGTGCCCCGGAAGCCGAGGTGGGGTTCGACCGCCCACAGGCCGGGCCGCGGCGGGTGGTCGGAGAAGCGGTACGGGCTCCACAGCGGGGACCAGCCCTCCCGGTGGCCGTGCAGCGCGTCCGAGGCGAGGCCCTTGAGGGACTGGGAGCCGAACCCGAAGAGGGTGGGGGACCAACGGCGTTGCCGGACCCGGTCGACCTTGTGCGCGATGACGCCGAAGGGGTAGGCGCGGTGGCGGTTGGCGTACCCCTGCCGGATCATCAACCGGTCGACGTCCTGGTAGATCTCGCGCAGCGGGCGCCGTTCGCGCACCTCGCGCAGGATCAGTTCGCGGTGGGCCTCCAGGTCGGCGAGGAGCCGGTCGTGCAGGGGGTTGAGGCCCAGGCAGCCGGAGTAGCCGATGTCGGCGGTGAAGCCGTTGTGCACCGGCGCCATGTCGAGGATGAACGGCATCCCCGGTTCCAGTTGCCGGTTGGTCGGGAAGAACTGAAGCGGCACGCGGAAGTTGACGAACGCGGTGCGGTCGCCGAACCACGCGAACGGCAGGTGGAACCAGTCCTGCACTCCGCGCTCGCGCAGCCACTCGCGCTGCATCCGTGCCGCGGCGCGCTCGGTGATCCCGGGCTTGAGCTGGGCGGCCACCGCTTCCGCGCAGGCGTAGGCGAGCCGTTGGACCTCCCGGAATCCCCTGAGCTCGGTGGTGAGTCCTCCCGTTGCTGCTGCGGTCGCTGAGGTGACTGAGGCCATCGCCTACCGTCCGTCCGTGAGCGGTCCATTGCGGTACGTGCCCGTAACTTGCCACTGATGAATGTGACAATGACCGGCGGCTGCGTCAAGAGGTGTGCGCCGACGAGGGCCGATGGCACGGCGCGCCCCTGAGCCCGACTGCCGCTGAAGCATGAGAACCCCTACGGGTTCGTCGTACCGGAGGGGTAGGCGAAGACCATCGCTGGGGTTGACGACGGGTGTGGCGGGCGCCACTACCTTCGAACATGTGACTGTGATCGTGACCGAAAGCCTGACCAAGCGGTACCCGAGGGTGACCGCACTGGACCGGCTCTCCGTGGACATCGCCCCCGGCGTGACGGGCCTGGTGGGTGCCAACGGTGCCGGCAAGTCGACCCTGATCAAGATCCTGCTCGGTCTGGCCCCGGCCACCGAAGGGACCGCCCGCGTCCTCGGATTGGACGTGACCAAGGACGGCAGCACCATCCGTGAGCGGGTCGGCTATATGCCCGAGCACGACTGCCTGCCGCCGGACGTCTCGGCCACCGAGTTCGTGGTGCACATGGCGCGGATGTCCGGCCTGCCGCCGACCGCCGCCCGGGAGCGCACCGCCGACACCCTGCGCCACGTCGGCCTCTACGAGGAGCGGTACCGCCCCATCGGCGGCTACTCCACGGGCATGAAGCAGCGGGTGAAGCTGGCCCAAGCGCTGGTGCACGACCCGCAGTTGGTGTTCCTGGACGAGCCGACCAACGGCCTGGACCCGGTGGGTCGGGACGAGATGCTCGGCCTCATCCGGCGGGTCCACACCGACTTCGGGATCTCGGTCCTGGTCACCTCCCACCTCCTGGGCGAGCTGGAGCGCACCTGCGATCACGTCGTCGTGGTCGATGGCGGCAAGCTGTTGCGCTCCTCCTCCACCACGGAGTTCACCAAGGTCACCACCTCGCTGGCGGTGGAGGTCACGGACACCGACGCCCACCCGGACGGCACCGGCGCGCTGCGCGCGGCGCTGACCGCGGCCGGCGCCGCGGTGACCACCGGCGCCCCCGGGGCGGAGGGGCTCGCCTCCCCCGGGCACGTCCTCTTCGTCGAGGCGTCCGGCGACGGGACGTACGACCTGGTGCGGGACACCGTCGCCGGGCTCGGGCTGGGCCTGGTGCGGATGGAGCAGCGCCGGCACCAGATCGCCGAGGTGTTCCGCGACGCGGACGCCCAGGCGGCGGCAGGGGCGCGGGCGCAGGCCGGTGCCGCGCAGGAGAGCAACGCGACGGCGGGGCGGGGCACCGATCGCCCCACCACCGTGGGCGGAGGGAACGCAGGATGAGTACGGAAACCACGCCGGGCGGCGCCTACATCCACAACATCGGCTACCGGCACTACGACGGCCCCCGGTTGGGCCGCGGTTACGCCCGGCGGTCGCTGTTCTCGCAGAGCCTGCGCGGCGCCTACGGCATCGGGCGGTCGGCGAAGAGCAAGGTGCTGCCGATGCTGCTCTTCGCGGTGATGTGCCTGCCGGCCGGCATCCTGGTCGCGGTGACGATGTTCACCAAGGCCCGCAGCCTGCCGCTGGGTTACGGCGAATACGCCGTCTACCTCCAGGCCGTCATCGGCCTCTACCTGGCGTCCCAGGCCCCCCAGTCCGTCTCCCGCGACCTGCGCTTCAAGACCACACCGCTCTACTTCTCCCGGCCGATCGAGCGGGCCGACTACGTCATGGCGAAGTTCGCGGCGATGGCGAGCGCGCTGTTCCTGCTCACCGCCACGCCGCTGGTGATCCTCTATGTGGGGGCGCTGCTGGGGAAGTTGGACTTCCTCGACCAGACCAAGGGGTTCGGGCAGGGGCTGGTCAGCGTGGCGCTGCTGTCGCTGCTGTTCGCCGGCATAGGGCTGGTCGTCTCGGCGCTCACGCCCCGGCGCGGGTTCGGTGTCGTCGCCGTGATCGCCGTGCTCACCATCCCGTACGGCGCGGTCAGCGCGATCCAGGGGATCGCCACCCTCCAGGGCAGCGACGCCGCCGTCGGCTTGCTGGGGCTGTTCTCGCCCATCACCCTCGTCGACGGCGTGCAGGCCACGTTCCTGGGCGGCAGCAGCTCCTTCCCCAACGGGCTGACGCCGTCCACCGCCGCCGGGTTCGTCTATCTCCTCGTCTCGCTGCTCGTCATAGCCGGCTGCTACGGCCTGCTGATGCGCCGCTACCGGAAGGCCGGACTGTGACCGCCCGCCCTGCCCGCCCGTCACCCGCCACCACCCCGGCACGAAGCGCTTCGCGCTGCCCCGTTTTGTCGCCGTCGCCCGACCGCCACCCCTCAAGGAATGGGCTGCGCCCATGAGTTCTCTCAGCATCGACCACGTCTCGCGCTGGTTCGGCAACGTCGTTGCCGTCAACGACATCACGATGACGATCGCCCCCGGCGTCACCGGCCTGCTCGGCCCCAACGGCGCTGGCAAGTCCACCCTCATCAACATGATGGGCGGCTTCCTCGCTCCCTCCAGCGGCACCGTCACCCTCGACGGCACGACGGTCTGGCGCAATGCCGCCAGCTACCGCCACATCGGCCTCGTCCCGGAGCGGGAGGCGATGTACGACTTCCTCACCGGCCGCGAATTCGTCCTCGCCAACGCCGAGTTGCACGGCCTCGGCCGGGCCGCGGCGGCCCGGGCGCTGGCCACGGTCGAGATGGAGCACGCCCAGGACCGCAAGATCTCCACGTACAGCAAGGGCATGCGGCAGCGGGTGAAGATGGCCTCCGCGCTGGTCCACGACCCGTCGGTGCTGCTGCTCGACGAGCCGTTCAACGGCATGGACCCGCGGCAGCGGATGCAACTGATGGAGCTGCTGCGGCGGATGGGCGACGAGGGCCGCACGGTCCTGTTCTCCTCGCACATCCTCGAAGAGGTCGAGCAACTGGCCTCGCACATCGAGGTGGTGGTGGCCGGCCGGCATGCCGCCTCCGGCGACTTCCGCAAGATCCGCCGGCTGATGACCGACCGCCCGCACCGCTACCTCGTCCGGTCCGACAACGACCGGGCGCTGGCCGGAGCCCTGATAGCCGACCCCTCGACGGCCGGCATCGAGGTGGACGTGGTGGAGGGTGCCCTGCGCGTCCAGGCCGTCGACTTCGGCCGGTTCACCGAACTCCTGCCGAGGGTCGCCCGCGACCACGGCATCCGGTTGCTGACCGTCTCGCCCTCAGACGAGTCGCTGGAATCGGTCTTCTCCTACCTCGTAGCGGCCTGAGGCCAGAAAGGAGCCCTGAGGCACATGTCCACGACCTCTCCCGCGGCCCCGCCGGCGCCCGCCGCCGCGCCCAAGGCCGCGCTCTTCCACCCGACCGTCGCCCGGCTCACCTACCGGGCGCTGCTCGGCCGGCGCCGCGCCCTGATCCTCTTTGCGCTGCCCGCCCTCCTGGTGGCGATCGCGGTGGTCGTCCGGGCGCTGACCGGCGCCGACGACGCCACCGCCGGCGGCATCCTGGGCGGCTTCGCGCTGGGCACGATGGTCCCGCTGATCGGCGTGATCGCGGGCACGGGAGCGATCGGCCCGGAGATCGACGACGGCTCGGTGATCTACCTCCTGGCAAAGCCGCTCCGCCGCTCGACGATCATCGTGACCAAGTTGCTGGTCGCGGTCGGGGTGACCGTCGTGTTCTCGGCGATACCGGTGCTCGTCGCCGGCTTCGTGCTGAACGGCAACAGCCAGCAGATAGCCGTGGCGTACGCGGTGGCGGCGGCCATCGCCTCGGTCGCCTACAGCGCGCTGTTCCTGCTGTTCGGCACCATCACCCGGCACGCCGTGGTCTTCGGCCTGGTCTATGCCCTGGTCTGGGAGGCGTTCGTGGGCAACGTCGTGCCCGGGGCGCGGACCCTCAGCATCCAGCAGTGGGCGCTCGCGGTGGGCCAGAAGGTCGGCGCCGACGGCGCGTTGAGCTCCGCGGTCCAACTCCCGCTCGCGGTCTGCCTGCTGGTGGCCGTCACCGGCGCCGCGACCTGGTACGCGGCACGCCGGCTGAAAGCCCTGACGCTGGCCGGGGAGGAGTAGCCACCCTCGCCCCGCCCGGGCGGGTAATCGTCCGGGCGGGGGCCGGGTGTGGGCCGGGCGCGCGGCGTCGGGCGGGCCCGTGGGCGGCCGGCGGCTATTCGCCGGCGGTGGTGGCGTCGCCGGAGCCGCCGGTGGCGCCGTTCTTCTGGCCGTTGTTGAACTCCCGCACGTTCCGCAGGTGTTCCTGGTAGTTGGCGGTGAAGCGGGTGTCGCCCGGTTTGACGGTGACGAAGTAGAGCCAGTCACCGGTGGGCGGAGCGGCCGCCGCCTTCAGCGCGTCGGCCCCGGGGTTGGCGATCGGGGTCGGCGGCAGGCCCGCGAACTTGTAGGTGTTGTAGGGGCTGTTGGTGCGGGTGTCGGCGTGACTGGTGTGCAGCGTGCTGCGGCCGAGCGCGTAGTTGATCGTCGAGTCCATCTGTAGTGGCATGTTCCTCGCGAGCCGGTTGTCTATGACCCGGGCGACCTTGCCCATGTCGGCCGGCCGGTCCGCCTCGGCCTGCACGATGCTGGCGATCACCACGGTGCGGTACTGGGTGATGCCGTCGGCGGTGAGTCGCTGGCCGGCGGTCTTGACCATGTAGGAGAGCAGCGACTGCGGGGTGGTGTCCTTGCGGATCGGGTACGTCGCGGGGAAGAGGTAGCCCTCGGGGTTGCCCTTCGCCTCGGCGGGCAGGTCGAGGTGCGCGGTCTTGGCGGCCCGTGCGGTGGTGCCCTGGGGCACGTGCAGGGCCTGGTCGGCGGACGCGTAGATCTGCGAGGCCCGCTGGCCCTCCGGGACGGTGAGCTGACCGTACTGCCGCTCGCGCAGCAGTCGCGGCACGATCAGCACGGCGAGGATGACCACGACACACAGAACGGCGACGAGAAGGAGCCAGCCGGCGCGGGAGAGCCGCGGTCCGGGCCGGCGACCGGCGCGCTGAACATCGCTCATGGGGGCACGGTAGGACAGCCGGCTGTGAAGCGGGACGGTCACGTCGCGCGAGAGCGCGGCCGGCACGCCGGCCCGGCCGTCCGCCGGCCGAACCCCGGCCCGGGCTCCGCCACCACGCAGGGTCGTGCGGTGCTCACGGCCCGCCGCTAGACCGTTGGTGGGGCGGAGGGGAGAGGGGCGCCAGCGTGGGGGCGGCGGGGTCAGTGGGAACGGTGCGGGACGAGCGGGGCGGCCTCCCCTCGGGGCGCTTCGGGATCGCCCGCTCTGCCCGGTCTCCGGCGCGGGCTCGCCTCGCTGCGTTCGCCCGCGGCGGTGGTCAGCCGGCGACGCGGGTCGGGCCGGCCTGGGCCGGCCCGGACCTGGTCAGATCTGGTCAGACCGCGAGGCCGGCCCGGGGCGGCCCGCCTTACCCATCCGGACCGGCTCGCCGTCGGCACGGGGAGACGCCGGCAGGCCCCTTGGGACGGGAGCGGTCAGCTGACCTCGCCGAGTCGGTGGTCGTGGCCCCGCCCAGGCCCGCCTTCGTGAGGAGCACAAACGGCGAGCAGGGCGTGCGCGGCCGGCAGGGCGGGCTGCAAATGCCGCGGAGTCGGCCAGGCCCCGCGGCACCGCGCGCGTTGCTCAGTTCACCCCGCCGATGCGGCGGTCGCGGCCCGCGCCCAGGGCCAGGAGGGCGAGGCCGGCGCAGACGGCGAGCAGGAGGAGGAGCGGGACGGTCCAGCCGCCGGTGGCCTGGTGGACGGCGCCGAGGGCCAGAGGGCCGACGGCGGCCAGGAGATAACCGCCGGTCTGGGACATGCCGGAGAGCCGGGCGGCGGTGTGCGCGTCACCGGACCGCAGCACCATCATCGTCAGGGCCAGGCCGAGCGCGCCGCCCTGGCCGACGCCGAGGATCGCCGCCCACAGCCAGGCGCCGGCCACCGGCGCGATCAACAGCCCCGTGACACCGCAGGCCATCAGTGCGGAGACCGCCACGCCCAGCAGCCGCTGGCGGCGCATCCGGCCGGCGAGCGTCGGGACCACGAACGAACCGACCATCTGCACCAGCGTGCTGAAGGCGAAGACCAGCCCGGCCTCGCTCTTGCCCATGCCGTGGTCGGTGAAGATCGTCGGCATCCAGGCGATGATCACGTACGCGATCAGCGACTGCGAGCCCATGAAGACCGTCACCTGCCAGGCGAGCGGCGAGCGGGTCAGCTTCGGGCCGGACGCGACGGCGTGGGCGGGCGTCGCCGCGGCCTCGCCGTGGTGCGTGCCCCGGCGGGCGAGCACGGCCTGCGGGAGCCAGACGAGGGCGGCGACGGCGGCGAGCAGCGCCCAGGAGACGAGGGAACCCTGCCAACTGCCGAGCGCGTTCTCCAACGGGACGGCCGAGGCGGCCGAGACGGTCGCGCCGAGGATCATCGCGGTCGAGTAGAGCGCCGTCATGCCCGCCGCGCGGTCCGGGAAGTCCCGCTTGATCAGGCCCGGCATCAACACGTTGAGCAGGGCTATCGACGCGCCCACCACCGCGCAGCCGGCGAACAGCGCGGCGACCGGCGGCGCGATCCGCAGCACGATGCCGCCGCACAGCGCGACCAGCGCGCCGCACAGGGCCGCCTCGGCGCCCCAACGGCGCGCCACCCGCGGCGCGATGAGCGAGCCCAGGCCCATGAAGGCGAGCGGAATGGTGGTCACCAGGCTGGTGGCGGTGGCGGCCAGGTGGAAGTGCTGCGCCATCTCGTTGAGCAGTGGCGAGACGCCGGCGAGCGCCGCCCGCATGTTCACCGCGGCGAGGACGATGCCGGCGAGGAGGAGGGCGGGGTGAGCCCGCAGTCGGCGCCGGGCCGCGGCCACTTGCGGGGCCGGGATCAGGTCTTCCTCGGCGTCGATGAGATCGACCGGAGCGGTCGAGTCGGTCCCTGACATGCGTGCGTACCTAGCCAATCGTGCACTCGTAATGGGGAGGGGAAGGGAGAGAAGAGAGGGGTGGGGAGGGGGGAAGGCAGGGGGAAATAAAGGGAGTTGGGGAAGTAGAGGGGAAGGGGGAAGCGCCGCGGGTCAGTTGTCGGTGGCGGCGAGGAGGGCCTCTACGGCGCGTTTGGGCTTGTCCAGGAGGGCGCGGGTGGCGCGTTCGGCGGCGTCCGGGTCGCCGTGGGCGATCGCGTCCAGGACGGCGCGGTGGTCGCCGTGCACGATCTTCGGCATCGCCTGGTCGTCGAGGGCGGTGACCAGCGCCTCCCGAACGGAGCTGCTGAACCAGCCGTAGGTCGCCGTCAACGCGGTGTTGTGCGCGGCCTCGACGACGGCCTTGTGGAAGGCGATGTCGTGGTCGGCGTAGAGCTCCAGGCTGCCGGAGTGGGGCTGGCCCTCGGCGTCCTCCAGCTCGACCTGGGCGTCCAGGGCCGCCCGCATCCGGTCCAGGTCGGCGGGCTCGTGGCGGAGCGCGGCCAGCCGGGCGGCCTCCGCCTCCAGGGCGATGCGCAGCTCCAAGACGTCGCGGATGCCGGCCCGTTGGACGCCGCGCATGATCTCCGCCGGGTCCGCGGTGGAGACGACGAAGGTGCCCTCGCCCTGGCGCGAGCGGAGCATCCCGGCGTGGACGAGCACGCGCACCGCCTCTCGGACGGTGTTGCGGCCGACCTGGAGCTGTTCGGCGAGGGCGTGCTCGGTGGGGATGCGGGTGCCGACCTGCCACTCGCCGGCGGTGAGCTGGGAGCGGAGGGCCTCGACGACCGTGTCGACGAGGGATTGCCGTCCTGCTGCCTTGAGTGCCATCGCCTGTTCCCGTGCCTGTCCTGTGCGTAGCGTCGCGACGCGTCGTGCCACGTCACGTCTGTCGCGTCGCGTCGCGTCGTTGTCGTGTCACGTCACGTCGTGTGGTGTCTGTGAGCCCGTGACCGTTGAGTCGTGTGTGGCGTGTGGCCACAGTTGCCCAGTCATCCTACAACTGACTGTTTCATGGGCCAGCTAAATGTTCTGCGGGTGGGATGGCGGCCTGGTGTCCCGCGGGAAGCCCCACGCACCCGCGGGACCGGACGCGAGACTGCGACGGTAGACCGGACAAGCCCCAGAGAAAGAATCTGAGAAAGATCAGAGAAAGACCAGAGAAGACCAGATCGGGGACCAGGGTCCAGGGTCCAGATCCCAGGGACCAAGAACCACGAAGCGGGGAAAAGATGGCCGGCAGTTTCTATCACGTGTGCTTCGTCGTGCCCGATATGGCCGCGGCGATACGGGACTTGGGGGCGGCGGCCGGCGTCGAGTTCAGCGCCCCGCGGGCGGACCGGATCGGGGAGTGGGACTTCCGGATCGCCTTCACGCGGGGCACCCCGCCGTACATCGAGCTGATCGAGCCGGCGGCGCCGGGCGGCCCGTGGGACGTGTCCGAGGGGGCGCGCTTCGACCACCTGGGGTTCTGGACGCGGTCGATCGAGGACGGCGGACGGCGGCTGGCGGCGGCGGGGCTCCCGGAGGAGTTCAGCGGGTGCCCCTACGGGCGGCCGTTCGCGTACCACCGGGTGGGGAGCATCGGCGCCCGGGTCGAACTGGTCGATCTGGCCCGCCAGTCGGCCTTCCTGGCGGCCTGGAACCCGGGCGGGGAGCCGATGCCCCCGGTGGAGGCCGATGCCCCTGGTGGAGGCCGGGACACCTCCCGGGGACCGCTCACGCGGTGATGCCCCCGGTGGAGGGGCCTTGAACAGGCGCGCCTCCACCGGGGGGTTGGGGGTCAGGGCCGCTGCGGGTGGGCCCTGAACGCATGGCGCATGAGCCCCCGCTTCAGACTCCGCAGCGGAGCCCGCAACAGAGCCCGGAACGGAGCCCGCAACAGGGCTCGCATCAGAGCCCGATGTCCCGTTCCTGGATGTCCGCCAGGGACTCCCGGCGGACCAGGAGCCGGGCGTGGCCCGAGGTGACCGCGACGACCGGCGGGCGGCCGACGAGGTTGTAGCCGGAGGCCATCGACAGGTGGTAGGCGCCGGCCACGGGGACCGCGAGCAGGTCGCCGGGGCGGACGTCGGAGGGCAGCTGGACGTCGGAGGCGAGCACGTCGCCGGCCTCGCAGTGCCGGCCGACGACGGTGACCGGCTCGGTCGCCGCGGCCGAGTGGCGGCCGACCAGCCGGGGCGCGTAGCGGACCCCGTAGAGCGCGGGCCGCGGGTTGTCGCTCATCCCGCCGTCCACCGCGACGAAGGTGGTGGAGCCGGTGCGCTTGACGGCGAGCACCCGGTAGAGGACGACGCCCGCGGGGCCGACGATGGCCCGGCCCGGCTCGATGGCCAGCCGCGGCACCGGGAGGCCGGCCGCCGCGCAGCCGCCGGCCAGTTCGGCCCGGACCTTGGTGGCGAGGCTGGCCACGTCGAGGGTGGGCTCGCCCGGGCGGTACGCGACGCCGTGGCCGCCGCCGAGGTCTAGCTCGGGCAGGACCACGCCGTGCTGCTCGTGGACCCGGGCCAGCAGGCCGACCAGCCGGCGCACGGCCGACAGATAGGGCTTGACGGCGGTGATCTGGGAGCCCAAGTGGCAGTGCAGGCCGACGAGTTCGAGGCGCGGCTGGCCCAGGACGCGGGTGATGGCGTGCTGGGCGGAGCCGTCGGCGAGGGAGAGCCCGAACTTCTGGTCCTCGGTGCCGGTGCGGATCTTGGCGTGGCCGCCGGCGGCGATGCCCGGGACGACCCGGATCAGCACCTTCTGCCGGCTGCCCACCGGGACCGCGGCGGCCAGCCGGGCGATCTCGGAGGTGCTGTCGATGACGATCCGGCCGACGCCGAGCCGCAGCGCGGCCCGTAGGTCGGTGGGGCTCTTGGCGTTGCCGTGCAGCACGATGCGCTCGGGCGGGAAACCGGTGGTGACGGCGAGTTCCAGTTCGCCGGCGGAGCAGACGTCCAGGCCCAGGCCCTCCTCCGCGACCCAGTGCGCCATGGCGCGGCACAGGAACGCCTTGGCCGCGTAGTAGACGTCGGCGTCGGGGAAGGCGCGGAGGTAGGCGCGGCAGCGGTTGCGTACCTCGTCCTCGTCCAGGATGTAGGCGGGGGTGCCGAAGTGGTCGGCGAGTTCGGTGAGCGCGACGCCGCCGAGGGAGAGGTCCGCGTCGGCGAGGGGCACGGTGGAGGCGGGCCAGATGGCGAGCGCGTCGGCGTCCGGGGAAGCGGACGGGCGCGGGGCCGGTGTGCGCGGTGCGGGCGTTGCCGGGGTGCCGGCCGTCCGGGGCAGGGTGGTGTGGCTCATGGTGGGGGTGCCGCTTCCTCAGACGGCCCGTAGACGACTGCTACGGGGGATGCGGGGTGCCGGGGTGAGGCGGGGGGCGCGCAGGACGTCGGTGGTCAGGCGCGGGTCGCGGGCGACGTCGCGGACCGGCCGCGGGTCGCGGGCGTCGGGGAAGGCCCGGCCGTCGCGGGCGAGGTCGGGGGCGAAGCGCGGGTCGACGGTCACGGTGGTCGCGCCGACGGGCTCGGCCAGCGCACGCAGCGCGGGCTCGGAGAGCCGCACCCAGGGCTGGCCGCCGCCGAGAACCTCGGTCAGTCGCTGGAGTGAGGTGAAGCCGACGGCCGTGCGGCCGCCGAGCGGCGTACGGAACAGGCGGGCGGTGCAGCCCGCGGGTCCCGACCGGACGGGTACGAAGAGAGGCCCGGCCGGGACGCGATCAGCAGGCTCGGGGTCTTCCGCGGGGTGATGGTGGGACACGTCGTTGCTCCTCGACGGGACGGCGGCCCCGGACCGTTGGTGGACTGCGCGTATGCCGGGGCTCGGGCACTGACGCTATGCCCGCTGCGGGGGTCCTTCGGCCGCTCCATGACGCTTCGTTGACGCTTTGCGGACCGGACTTGACGCGATGCTGCCATCGCCGGCCGGAGCGTGCGGCCGGAAGTGCGCGTGCCGGTCGCTCCGTGCTGCCGGGATGCCGGCGGACGGTGACCGGACCTCGGCGTTGCGCTGCGGTTGCGCCGGCCCTGAGGGTGTGCGTGCGCCGGCCCGTACCGACCCCGTCACCGGCTATCGCTGCTCCGCGGCCGGCCAGCTCGCCCGGCTCTCAACCGCATCACCGCGCTCAAGGACCTGCGGTTCGGCCTCCGTCAGTCGAAGTCCCGCCCGTCAGCCACCGGTTCACCGTCTCGGCGAACTCCACCGCCGCCGGGCCGAGCGCCGCCCACTGCCGCACCGCCCACCCGGTCGTCAGCGGCGGCAGCGCCGGTATCGGCACCAGGCGCAGGCCCGGGTGCCCGGCGGTGGCCCGGTGGCCGGGGAGGCGGGGGACGACGGCGGGGCCGACGCCGAGCTCGGCGAGCAGCAGCGCGGTGTCCCAGTCGGCGACGCTGGTGGCGCTGGGTCCCGGCAGCTCGTCCCCGGGCGCCAACGCGCCGTCCCGGTGGCCGAGATGGCCGTCCAGGCGCATCCGGGAGGTGGAGTTCTCCGGCAGCCGGATGAGGCGGAGGCCGGCGAGCTCGTCCGGTTCGATGCGGTCGCGGGCGGCGAGCGGATCGTCGGCGGGCACCGCGAGCACCCACGGCAGGCCGATCACCGGGTGTTGCTCGATGCCCCGTACGGGCGGGCCGATGGTGATCCAGGCGAGGTCACAGTCGCCGTCCGCGACCGCCTCGAAGCAGCGGCGGCTGGAACTCTCGGTGTGGAACTCCAAGTTGACGTGCGGCTGCCGGTCCCGGAAGGCCACCACCGCGTCGGACATGAAGTGCCGGACGGTGGTGGCGCCGGTGGTGACCCGGACCGTCCCGCCGTCGCCCCGGCGCATGTCGGCGAGCCGGCGCAGCGCCAGGTCCAGCGCGCCCAGGCCGTCGAGGGCCGCGCGGTGCAGGATGCGGCCCGCGGCGGTCGGCGCCACCCCGCGCGGTCGGCGCTCCAACAGGCCGATGCCCGCCTCCCGTTCGAGGCGCTTGACGCGCTGGCTGACGGCGGACTGGGTACAGCCCAGGTCGCGGGCGACGGCGCTGAGGCTGCCCGCCTCGCAGACGGCCACGAAGGCCCGCAGATCGTCGAGGGTCACCGGGCCACGCTAGGCCCTGTCGTCAAACTCCTGTCTGCCGTCCGGCGCCCGGCCCGCCCTTCGGGCGGACGACGGGAGTTTGACGACAGGACCTAGCCCGCGGTCCGATGCCAACCCAAGCCCTGGCTAAGGGATTTGAAAGGAAACCCGAGGATTGACTTGCAAGTGGCGCCCCGGGACGATCGTTCACAGGGCCCAGGGCGGCAACCCGGAACCGCGGACGGCCGTGCGGTTCCGGGTGCCGACCCGCCCGCCCGGCCGTCCTACGGGGTCATGCCTCGGCTGGTGCCCGCTCGCCCGTGGGCGCGCCCTGCGCGCGGTGGCCGCCCGTACGGGAGCCGGGTGCGGACCCGTTGTCCGCGCGCGGCGCGCGCCGGACCACCGCGAGGACCAACAGGCCGGTGACGACCGCCACCAGGCCGGAGATCAGCGTGATGTCCCGCAGCCCGGAGAGGTAGCCGGCGGCGAGCGCGCCCCGGCCGCCCGTCGCGGCCCCGGAGTCGCTCAGCGCGTTGCCGAAGACCGTCCCCAGGACCGCGATGCCGAACGCGAACCCGAGCTGGCGGAAGGTGTTCACCGCACCGCTCGCCATCCCGGCCCGCTGCGGCGGGGCCGCGCCCAGCGCCGCCGACACCAACACCGGCATCGCCGCGCCGACGCCGAGCCCGCTCACCGCCAGGCCGGGGATCAGGGTCGCCCAGTCGGACCCGGTGCCGAGCAGCGCGGCGTGCAGCAGGCCGCCCGCGCCGATCAGCAGCACGCCGATGCCGAGCGGGAGTTGGGGCGCCAGGCGCTGCAGCCACCGGCCGCCGAAGGCGCCGACCAACAGGGACATCAGCGCCATCGGGGTCACCGCCAGCCCCGCCCCGATCGGGCTGAGGCCGAGCAGGTTCTGCGCCCACAGGCCCACGAACGTCAGGTACGGGAAGGCCGCCGCCTGCATCAGCAGCGCCGCCGCCATCAGCACCGCGAACGACGGGCGGCGCAGCAGCCGAAGGTCCAGCAGCGGGGCGGCGGTGCGCCGTTCCGCCACCACGAACACCAGCAGCGCCAGGACGGCGAGCGCCAGCGCGGCCAGCGTCCAGCTCTCCGTCCAACCGTGCTCGCCGCCGCGCATCAGCCCGTACGTCAGCGCGCCCGCGCAGAGCGTGAAGGAGAGGGCGCCCGGCCAGTCGATGCGGGCCAGGGCGGAGGGGCCGCCGGCGCCGCCGCGCGCGCGGTCGGGGTCGCCGTAGGACTCGTTCAGGTGCCGCAGGGACAGCCAGACGGCGACGGCGGTCAGCGGCAGGTTGACCAGGAAGATCGCCCGCCAGTCGGTCCACTCGGTGAGCATCCCGCCCAGCACGGGGCCGACCGCGGCCGCCGCCCCGCTGGTGCCGCCCCAGATGCCGAACGCCACGCCGCGGTCCCGGCCCTGGTAGGCGGCCATCAGCAGCGGGGTGTTGCTGGCGAACATCGCCGCCGCGCCGACGCCCTGCACGACCCGGGCCGCGACCAACAGGTCCGGGCCGGGCGCCAGTCCGCAGGCCAGCGAGGCGAGGGCGAACAGCACCAGCCCGCCGACGTAGACGCGGCGCCGCCCGAAGAGGTCGGCCGCCGAGCCCGCCACCATCAACAGCGCGGCCAGCGCCAGCGCATAGGCGTCCAGCACCCACTGGAGGGAGGTGAAGGAGGCGCCCAGGCCGTCGGCGATCTTGGGCAGCGCGGTGTTCACGATCGTCACGTCGACGAGCAGCATGAAGTTGCCGAGGGTGATGGCCACCAGGGGCCACCATTTGCCGCGCGCCCCAGGGGCGTACCGCATGATCATTTCCTCCGTTGGGTGGTGCATGTCGTTCCGACGGCCGGGCAGGGCGCCCGGCCGGTGGTCCACTCTCCGTCGGGCCCGGCCCGCTCCCCCAGCCACGGCGCTGCCGGCGGCGCAATCCGACACGGGTTAGCCTCCAACGGTGAAAACCGACGGTTCCGCCCCCCGGACTTCGCCGTTCGACGACCTCGACCGCCGGCTCATCCAGGCCCTCCAGACCGACGGCCGGGCCTCCTTCAGCCGGATCGCCGCGGTGCTGGGCGTCTCCGACCAGACCATCGCCCGGCGCTACACCCGGCACCGGAGCTCCGGCGCGTTCCGGGTGCTGGGACTGGCCGAGCCGCGGGCGCTGGGCGAGGTGGAGTGGATGGTGCGGGTGCAGTGCGCGCCGGACGCCGCGCTGCCGGTCGCCGAGGCGCTGGCCCGCCGCTCGGACACCTCCTGGGTCAGCCTGATGTCCGGCGGCACCGAGATCGCCGCGGTGTGCCGGGCGTCCAGCAGCGAGCACAGCGACGCGCTGCTGCTCCAGAAGCTGCCGCGCACCCCCAGCGTGGTCGGGGTGACCGCGCACTGCCTGCTGCACGAGTTCTACGGCGGCCCACAGAGCGCGGTCAGCAAGTCCGGCGCGCTGACCGAGGAGGAGGTCGCCCGGCTGAGCCCGCCGCCGCCCCGGCCGCCCGACGAGCCGGTGGCGCTCTCGGACGCCGACCGCCGGCTGTTCGAGGCGCTCGGCCGGGACGGTCGCGCCCCGCTCGCCGAACTGGCCGCGATCACCGGCTGGTCGCCCACCACCGTCCGCCGCCGCCTTGCGTCCCTCCGGTCGGACGGCGTCCTGTACTACGACGTCGACTACGCTCAACACGAGTACGGGTACGGGGTGATGGTCGCCCTGTGGCTGTCGGTCGCGCCCGCCGAACTCGCCGCCACCGGCGAGGCGTTGGCGGCGCATCCGGAGGTCGCGTTCGCCGGCGCCACCACCGGGCCGCACAACCTCTTCGCGTCCATCCTGTGCCGGGACACCGGCGCGCTCTACACCTACCTGACGACCCGGATCGCGGCCCTCCCCGGCGTGCGGACGATGGAGAGCGCGCCCCGCATCCGGCACCTCAAGGGACCGGGCCCCTACCTCGCCCCCGTCACGACGAGGAGCCGCCGATGAAGCCACCGCCGCCCCGGGACCTGGTGGTCCGGGCGAGGGACCTGGTGTGGGACTGGGTGCGTTCGGCGCCCGGGACCCACATCTGGCTGCTGATCATCGGGGTCACCAGCCTGGTGATCGCCTCGGCCTCCGAGGGCCTTGAGCAGTTCCTCCTGCACCGCAACAGCAGCAACATCCACGAGCTGAACGAGCACCCGGTGCCGGCCCTGCTGATCAGCGGGTTCTGGATCGAGCGGCCGGGCTCGTTCCTGCTGTACGCGGTGATGTTCGAGCTGGTGCACGCCAACGTCGAGCGCTGGATGGGGAGTTGGCGCTGGCTGCTGACGGTCGGCGCGGCGCACATCGCGGCCACCCTGGCCAGTCAGGAGCTGGTGCTGCTGGCCATCGAGGGCCACCGGCTGCCGCGCTCGATGACCCACGTCGTCGACATCGGCGTCTCCTACGGGCTGGCCGCCGCGGCCGGCGTGCTGACCTACCGGCTGCCGTCGCCCTGGCGCTACGCCTACCTCGTCGGGGTGCTGGCCTTCTTCGGGGTGCCGTTGGTGACCGGCGCGACCTTCACCGACTTCGGGCATGCCATCGCCCTGGCGATGGGCTTTGCCTGCTGGCCGCTGACCCCGGCGGCGCGGGTCGGGCCCCAGGACGAGGGTCCCTGCTCGATCGAGGGCGGGACCTCGGGGAAGGCGGGGCCGGGCGGCGGCGCACCGCCGCCCGGGGGCCGTCAGGAGTAGAGCCGCTCCAGGACCACGGCGATGCCGTCGTCCTCGTTGGAGGCGGTGATCTCGTCGGCGACGGCCTTGAGTTCGTCGTGGGCGTCGGCCATCGCCACGCCGTGCGCGGCCCAGCCGAACATCGGGACGTCGTTGGGCATGTCGCCGAAGGCGATGGTGTCCCTCGCCGTGAGGCCCAGGCGGCGGGCGGCCAGCGAGAGGCCGGTGGCCTTGGTCAGGCCCAGCGGCAGCAGTTCGACGATCCGGGGCCCGGCGACCATGATGCCGACCAGGTCGCCGGCGACCTGCCGGGCGGCGTCGGCCAGTGCGTCGTCGTCCAGCGTCGGGTGCTGGAGGTAGACCTTGTTGAGCGGCGCGGCCCACAGCTCGCCCGGGTCGTCGACCGGGAGGTGCGGCAGCGGGCCCTCCTGGACCTCGTAGCCGGGGGTGACCAGCACCTCGCCGGCCAGGCCGTCCCGGCTCGCGGCCAGGTGGAGCGGGCCGACCTCGGCCTCGATCTTGGACAGCGCGAGGCCAGCGAGCTGGCGGTCCAGGGTCACCGAGGTCAACAGCCGCTGTTCGCCGGCGTGGTAGACCTGCGCGCCCTGCCCGCACACCGCCAGGCCCCGGTAGTCCAGGGCGTCGAGGATGTGCCGGGTCCAGGGCACCGCCCGGCCGGTGACGACGATGTGCGCCGCGCCCGCCGCGGTGGCCGCGGCGAGCGCCGCACGGGTGCGCTCGGAGACGGTCTCGTCGTGACGCAGCAGCGTCCCGTCGAGGTCCGTCGCGATGAGCTTGTACGGCAGCGGCGACCCCGCCGGGGCTGAGGAATTCACTTGGCGACGGGCTCCAGGACCTCACGGCCGCCCAGGTAGGGGCGGAGCACCTCGGGGACGCGGACCGAACCGTCGGGCTGCTGGTGGTTCTCGAAGAGCGCCACGATGGTCCGCGGGACGGCGCAGAGCGTGCCGTTGAGCGTGGCCAGCGGGCGGACCTTCGGCTTGCCGTCGGCGGTCTCCCGCATCCGCACCGACAGGCGGCGGGCCTGGAACTCGTTGCAGTTGGACGCCGAGGTCAGCTCGCGGTACTTGCCCTGGGTCGGGATCCACGCCTCGCAGTCGAACTTGCGGGAGGCGGAGGCCCCCAGGTCGCCGGTGGCGACGTCGATCACCTGGAACGGCAGCTCCAGGGAGGTCAGCCACTGCTTCTCCCACTCCAGCAGCCGCCGGTGCTCGGCCTCGGCGTCCTCCGGCGCGACGTAGGAGAACATCTCCACCTTGTCGAACTGGTGGACCCGGAAGATGCCGCGGGTGTCCTTGCCGTAGGTGCCGGCCTCGCGGCGGTAGCACGGCGAGAAACCGGCGTAGCGCAGCGGCAGTTGCTCGGCCTCGACGATCTCGTCCATGTGGTACGCGGCGAGCGGGACCTCGGAGGTGCCGACGAGGTAGTAGTCGTCGCGCTCCAGGTGGTAGACGTTCTCGGCGGCCTGGCCGAGGAAGCCGGTGCCCTCCATGGCGCGCGGGCGGACCAGGGCGGGCGTCAGCATCGGCGTGAAGCCGGCCTCGGTGGCCTGTGCGATGGCGGCGTTGACCAGCGCGAGCTCCAGCAGGGCGCCGACGCCGGTGAGGTAGTAGAAGCGCGAGCCCGAGACCTTGGCGCCGCGCTCGACGTCGATGGCGCTGAGCAGTTCGCCGATCTCCAGGTGGTCCTTGGGCGTGAAGCCCTCGGCGGCGAAGTCGCGGATGGTGCCGTGCGTCTCCAGGACCGTGAAGTCCTCCTCGCCGCCCACCGGGACGTCGGGGTGGACGATGTTGCCCAGCTTCCGCAGCAGCGCCTGGGTCTCTTCCTTGGCCTCGTCCTGCTCGGCGTCGGCGGCCTTGACGGCGGCGGCGAGCTCGCCGGCCTTCTTCAGCAGCTCGGCCTTCTCCTCGCCGGCGGCCTTGGGGATGAGCTTGCCGAGCGCCTTCTGCTCGGAGCGCAGCTCGTCGAAGCGGACGCCGGACGACCTGCGCCGCTCGTCGGCGGAGAGGAGCGCGTCGACGAGCTCGACGTCCTCTCCACGGGCGCGCTGGGAGGCGCGCACACGGTCGGGGTCCTCACGGAGCAGGCGAAGGTCAATCACCCCACCAGGCTACCGGGGACGCGGACGCCCCTCGACGCGCTCTTCACCGGCGCGGCATTTTGCCCGTTTTGCGGTTATTTATTCCGTGACGGGGAAGCGAGGGGGAAGTGCGGTGGCGGCGAGGAGGAAAGGGCTCGACGGAACGTTCGCGGGCGGCGGTCGGGGCGGTTGTCGCGGCGGTTGTCCCGACGGTTGCCGTGACGCTTCGTGAGGCCCTGCGGAATTCCCGGTTCATGCCGCGAAAAGGGCATTCGCGGCATGCATTCTCTTGCGGTCGGCGCCCCGTCGCCGCGGTTGTGCCCAGGTTATCCCCCGAGTTGTCCACAGGAGGGCAGGGCTGGCGGATTCTTATCCACAGGCTGTGTGTGAGATCTGTGGAAGCCGGAATTGATCATTCTGCACCCGAAATGCTCGCTATGGATTCTTCGTCCAAACCCCGTTCACGCACTCTTTCGTGTGGGATTACCTCGCCCTAAAGGATTGATCGCGGGAATTGTGCTGACGCGCGCACCAGTGGTCCACTGTGGGTGACTGTGGACGCATCTGGGGTCACTAGGGGGATATGTCGACTCCGTCCGACCCTCATGTCGACTTACCCACAGGTCGAGAAGCGAGCCTGTGGATAACTTTGTGGACAACCGCAGGGGCGGTCGGAGGGCACCCCGGAACGGCGCCTCCGGTCCCACCGAAGGCGCAGGTCACAGCCCGTAACGCGGGCGGTAGGGGGCGGACCGGCTCAGCCTCGGCCGTCCAGGCAGCGCGCCAGCCAGTCCGACGCCTCGGTGAACGCGGTGTCGGTCACCTGCGGCCGGACGCTCGCGCTGACCTCGTCGGCCCGCGGGTACGAGCCGAGGAACCGCACCTCGCGGCAGACCCGCTTGAGGCCCATCAGCACCTCGCCCACCCGGCGGTCGGTGACGTGCCCCTCGCAGTCGACCGAGAAGCAGTAGCGGCCGATGCCCTCGCCGGTCGGCCGGGACTCGATCCGCATCATGTTCACGCCGCGGACCGCGTACTCCTGGAGCAGCTCCAGCAGCGCGCCGGGGTGGTCGGCGGCCAGCCACAGCACCACCGAGGTCTTGTCCGCGCCGGTGGGCGCCGCGGGCCGGGCCGGGCGGCCGACCAGGACGAAGCGGGTGGTGGCGTTCTGCGCGTCGTGGATGTCGGTGACCAGCGGCGTCAGCCCGTACGTCGCGGCCGCGAACTCCCCGGCGAACGCGCCGTCGTAGCGGCCCTCCTGCACCAGCCGCGCGCCGTCGGCGTTGGAGGCCGCCGACTCCCAGACCGCGTCCGGGAGTTGGGCCGCCAGCCACCTGCGGACCTGGGGCTGGGCGACCGGGTGCCCGGTCACCGTCTTCACGTCGGCCAGCTCGGTGCCCGGGCGGACCAGGAGGGCGAAGGCGATCGGCAGCAGCACCTCGCGGTAGATCATCAGCGGTTCGCCGGAGGCCAGTTCGTCGAGGGTGGTGGTCACCCCGCCCTCGACGGAGTTCTCGATCGGCACCAGGGCGGCGGCGGCCTCGCCGGCGCGCACCGCGTCCAGCGCGGCCGAGACCGACACCATCGGCACCAGTTCCCGGGTCGCCGCCTCGGGGAGGGTGCGCAGCGCCGCCTCCGTGAAGGTGCCCGCGGGACCGAGATAGGTATAGCGACTGGCCGACATGGAAGTGGACTCCCTCACGTGCCTGCGGGAGCGCCCCGCCGTCTTCCGCCCTGCCCTGTCACGATACCGAGCCGACGGGGGGCCGGCGGACGCGTCCCACCAAGCGGTCATCCGGCCCCGCGCCGGTCACCCGACGCCGGGGCCGGTGGTCAGCCCTCCAGCAGCGGCTGGGCCACGTAGTCGCCCTCCGACGGGGCCGGCGGCACCGCGTACAGGCCGCTGGCCTCGTGCCGCAGGAACGGCGAGAGGGCGTCACCGCGGTCCAGCTTCCGCTGGATCTGGGTGAAGGCGCGCAGCGGATCGGCCTGCCAGCAGACGAAGAGCAGCCCGGCGTCCGGGGCGCCGTCGTCGCGGAAGCCGTCGTGGAAGGAGAACGGGCGGCGCAGCATCGCCGAGCCCTGGTTGGCCTCGGGGGCGGCGATCCGGGCGTGCGCGTTGGCGGGGATCACCGGGAGCCCGTCGGGGCCGGTGGCGTCCAGCTTCATCGGGGTGGTCTCGGTGCCGCCGGTCAGCGGGGCGCCGTTGTCCTTGCGCCGGCCTATGACCCGCTCCTGCTCGGTGCGGGAGCGCTTCTCCCAGTCGTCCAGCAGCATCCGGATGCGGCGCACCACCGCGTACGAACCGCCGAGCATCCACTCCTGCTGGGTGTCCGCGCCGACGAAGATCCGCCGGTCGAAGTCGGGTTGGGACGGCTTGGGGTTGTTGGTGCCGTCGATCTGGCCCATGAGGTTGCGGGCCGTCATCGGGTGCGCGGTGGCGCCCGGGGTGCGGTTGAAGCCGTTCATCTGCCACCGCAGCCGGGCGGTGTCCGCCGCCTCCTTCTGGAGCGCGCGCAGCGCGTGGAAGGCGACCAGCGCGTCGTCGGCGCCGATCTGGATCCAGAGGTCGCCGTCGCTGCGCTTGGGGTCGAGGGCGTCGGCGGAGAAGCCCGGCAGCGGGTCGAGCTGGACCGGGCGGCGCCCGGCCAGTCCGGTCCGGTCGAAGAAGCTGTGGCCCAGGCCGAAGGTGACGGTCAGCGAGGACGGGCCGGCGTCCAGCGCCACATCGGTGTCGGCGGCCGGGGTGCGCCCGGCCATCAACTCCTGCGCGGTGCGCGTCCAGCGGCGCAGCAGCGCGGCCGCCTCCTTGCGGCCGGCGCCGGCCGCAAGGTCGAAGGCGACGAGATGGCCGCGGGCCTGGAGCGGGGTGGTGATGCCCGCCTGATGCTTGGCGCCCGAGGCCCGAAACGGCACCGCGGTCGCCCCGATCGAGGTCAGCGCCTGCGGGTCATCGCCCATGGCCCGCGCGGCCGAGACGCCGAGGGCGCCGCCGGCCCCGCCGAGGACCAGCCCGGTCGCGCCGGCCGCGCCGACGGTCCCCAAGAGGCGGCGGCGGGAGAGCTCCACGGTGCTGCCGTCCGCGGTGGACGGCCCGTCGGGGGTGCGGGCGGCGTCGTCCTGCGGGGTGTCCTTGACGTCCTGCTGCTTGCTCATCAGTTGATTGTCACGTTTCTGGTCTCGGTCACCT
Source organism: Streptomyces sp. NPDC057743 (assembly GCF_042798755.1). Lineage (NCBI taxonomy): Bacteria > Bacillati > Actinomycetota > Actinomycetes > Kitasatosporales > Streptomycetaceae > Streptomyces > Streptomyces sp. NPDC057743. Next base: position 74,155 of record NZ_JBHVJX010000011.1, on the reverse strand, counting down.
GGTCGATGTCGGAGGTCCGGACGAGCAGCGAGAGCTCCCACCGCCCGGGGACCGGGAGTTGGACGCCGCTGGCGGTCCAGTGGCCGGTCCCGCTGTGCCGGAGCGCGACCGGCAGCGGCCCCAGCTTCTTGGCGGCGAGCGTGAAGGAGACCTTCACCTCGGGGACGTCCCGGACCTTCCCCGACGGGTCGGCGATCCGCAGCCGCAGCTCGTTGCCGCCGCCGCTGCGCCCGGGGTCGAGGTCGAGGCGGGCGGTGCCCTTGCCGCCCGGGCCGCCGGTGTCGAACGGGACGGTCAGCACCCGCGGTTGGTTGGCGTCGGGGGACTGCCCGGCCTGCGCGGCCTGCACGGCCGCCTCGGTGCGGGCCGGTTCGGTGGTGGTCAGGGCGGTGGTCACGCCGAGCAGCAGCACCGCGATGCCGGCCTCGGCCAGAACGGAGCGGCGCAGCCCGTGCCGCACCGGGTCGGCGTCCCGGACCCGCTTCTTGCGGGCGGTGGCCAACGCGTCCCGTTGGCGGGCCAGTTGGGCGGCGCGTACCGGGTCGACGGCGGCGCCGTCGGAGTCCTCGGGAGCGGCGCCGCCGACGGGGACGGTGGCGGGCTCGGGCGCCGGGGCCGCGGAATCCGCCGCCTGCGCCGAGCCGTTCTCCCCCGCCGCCTCCGCCAGGCGCCCCGTCCACCGTCGGGACAGCCCGGCGACGGCCACCATGACCACCACCAGCCCCACCTTGACCAACAGCAACTGCCCGTAGGAGGTGTCGACCAGCGCGCGCCAGGTGCCGACCTGCCGCCAGGACTGGTAGAGGCCGGTGGCGACCAGGGTCAGGACGGAGCCGAAGGCGATCCGGGAGAACCGGCGGACGGCGGCCCGCTCGATCGCCGGGCCCCAGTAGAGGGACACCAACAGGGCCGCCAGCCCGCCGAGCCAGCCGGCGACCGCGAGCAGGTGCAGCACGTCGACGGGCATCGCCACGAAGGGCTGGAGCCCGGTCGAGGCGTGCTCGGCGATCGCCCAGGTGGTGGCGAGCCCGACGGCGACCACCGCCCCGCCGATACCGAGCCCCAGGGTCAGGTCCGCGCGCCGCTCGGCGCCGTCCTCGGGGCCGTCGGAGTCCTCGGAACCGCCGGGGCCGTCGGCGCCGTTGGGCGGCTCCGGCCCGTCGGCGGCCGGTGCGTGCGCCCGGGCGTAGGAGCCGAAGAGCACCGCCACGAACAGCGCCGCCGCGGCGAGCAACAGCAGCCGGCAGAGCAGTGCCGCGCCCGGCTTGGTCAGCAACGCCCCCTGGAGGCCGCCGAGGTCGAGGACGTCGGCCAGCTTCCCGGACCCGGTGTACGGGGCGCGCAGCAACAGCAGCGCCAGCGTGGCGCCGGTCAGCAGCGCCCACCCCCGGACGACCAGCCGCTGCACCGACCGCACCCGGGAGGCGGTCGGACGGCAGGCCAGCACGAACGCCGAGCCGCCGACCAGCAGCACGAAACCGGCGTAGGAGAGGTAGCGGCCGACCTGGTAGAGCGCGCCCACCAGGCCGCCGCCGACCTGCTCTTGGGGAAGGGCGGCGGCGGTCTTGGACGGCGCCCCGATGGAGAAGGTGAAGGCGCCGGAGACCGGGTGGCTGTCCCCCGAGATCGCCTGCCACGCGACGGTGTACGTCCCGTTGGGCAGCCCCGGCGGCAGCCCGGCCCCGTACTTGACGGTGCTGCCGCTACACAGGTCGCGCAGCTTGCCGCGGTCCACCCGCTTGCCCTGCGGATCCAGCACGCGCAGCGAGTCGTTGCCCATCGCCACGCCCTCGGAGAAGGTGAGCGCGACCTGCTCGGGGGCGTGTGCCACCACCGATCCCGACGCGGGGTCGCTGCCGGTCAGCGCGGCGTGCGCGCTGGCCGGGGCGACGCCCGCGACCAGCGCGCAGAGCAGCGCCGCCACGACGACCAGCAGCCGCCGCGGTCGGAAGCCGGTGAGGGCCATGGTGCGCGCTCCCCTTCCCGTTGGCATGAGTGTCCGTCTCCTTCACTGGGGCCGTCGTCCGGCCCGCTGCGTCACGGCGTCCGCGGCGGTGCCGCGGCCGTCACTTCCCCGGCCGGTAGTCGGCCGGCTTCACCGGCACCTCGACCTTCACCGGGGAGGCGGTGGCGAAGTGCAGCTCGATGGTGACCTTCTGGCCGGCGGTGGGCTTGTGCGTCAGCCCCATGAACATCACGTGGTTGCCGCCGGAGCTGAGCTTGAGCTCCCCGTTGGCGGGCACCGGCAGGGAGTTGACGTGCTCCATCTTGTTGCCGTCGGTGGTGTGGAGGCTGATGTCCTTGGCCAGGTCGCTGGTGACCGAGGTCAGCTTGTCGGCGGTGCCACCGTCGTTCTTGACGGTGAAGTAGGCGCCGGCCATCTGGTCGGTGACCGGCTGCGGCATGTACGCGCCGCTGACCGAGAGCTTCGGGGCGCTGTCCTTGCCGCCACAGCCCGCGAGGGCGAGACCGGTGGTGAGGACGAGCGCGGAGGCCATGGCTATCCGGCGGCTGACGGGGGCGAGGGGGGTGGTGCGGCGGGTCACGGGTTCTGTCCCTTAATGATCTTCGGAAGTGCGGTGGTGTAGTTGTCGGCGGTGGCCTCCTGCATGCCCATCCAGTGGACCTTGTCGTCCTTGGGCGAGCTGAGCAGGACCTGGGCGCCGTGGGTGGAGACCACGTCGCCGTTCTTCTTCTTGACCGGCGCCTCGATGCCGATGTTCACGCTGCGGGCGGCCTGCTGGATCTTGTTGAACGGGCCGGTGAGCCCGATGAAGTCCTTGTTGATGCCGCCGAGCCACTTCTTGAGCTGGGCCGGGGTGTCCCGCTCGGGGTCGGAGGTCACGAAGACCACCCGCAGGTCGTTCCGCTCGGCCTGCGGCAACTGCTTCACGGCCACCGCGATGTTGGCCATCGTCGTCGGGCAGACGTCCGGGCAGTTGGTGTAGCCGAAGTAGATCAGGGTCGGATGGCCCTTGGTCTTCTCCAGCAGGTCGTAGGACTTGCCCTCGGAGTCGGTGAGGGTGAGGTCCGGCTTCTCCATCGGGCTGTCGAGGGTGACGATCGGCTTGGCCGCCGTCCCCCCGGAAACGTCGGCGGCGGGCTTGTCGGCGTCGCCGCTGCCGCAGGCGGTCAGGGTGAGGCCGAGGGCGGCGGTCGCGCCGAGCGCGGACACCAGCAGTTTTCTTCTACGCATGACGGATATGTCCCGTTGTATCGGTTGCTTGGGGCCGGTTCGTGTCAAGAGTCTTCTCGTATCGGGCTGTTCGTACCGAAGGGTGCCGGACCGGCGCGGTGGGCACCGGTCCGGCCGCGGTGCGCGGTGCGGTGCGGGTCAGGCGTTGCGGCGCCGGCCGGCGAGCACGCCGAAGGCGACGCCGACGATGCCCACGACGATCCCGCCGACGGCCAGCACGCGGGCCGTGGTGTCGCTGGTGGGCGTCGGGGCGGCCGCGGCGGTGCCCTTGGTGCCGTTCTTGCCGTCACCCTGGTCGCCGCCCTGGGCGTCGGCCGCGGTGAGCTTGAGCACCGGAGCCGGGTTCTCCGGTTCCGGGCCGCCCGGCTTGGCCGGCTCGATCCAGCGCACGACCTCCTTGTCGGAGTACGTCTGGAGGGCCTTGAAGGCGATCTGGTCGGCGTCGGTCGGCAGTTGGCCCACGGAGAGCGGGAACTGCTGGAACTGGCCGGGCTCGATGCCCTTGCCGTCCGCGGTCCAAGTGATCTTCGAGGGCGCCTCGTTGATCTTCTCGCCCTCCATCTCGACCGGCTTGGGCAGCTTGGACTTGGTGACCTCCACCGTCCAGCCCGGCACCGGCTGCGGCATGACGGACGCCAGCGGGTGGTCGGTCGGCAGGGCGACCTCGACCTTCACGGTCGAGGCGTTGTCGCGCTCGTTGGGCACCTTGATGTCGACGGTGGCGAAGCCGCCCTTGGGGGCCGTGCCGGGCTGCACGGTGACGTGCGCGAAGGCCGGACCGGCCAACAGCAGCACGCTGCCGGCCGCGACCCCGCCGACGACGGGCAGCCGGCGGACCAGCCGCCGCGCCGAGGGCGCCGGAGCCGGCGCCGCGCTGCCCGAAAACGCTGACATACCGAACTTCTTGGCCGTGCTGAAACGCTTCATGAACGCTCCACGAGGAGAAGGAAAAACGACGGATGACGGGTGGGCGGAGCCCGGCCCGGCGCGCGACGGGAACGCCCGCGCGCACGCGTCGATCCCCGGGAGTCCTCCGGGAGCGTGGGGTGCGGGGCGTCAGGCAGCGAGGGCCAGGTGACCGTGGGCCGGCGGTCCGCGCCGTACGACGCTGTGGTGCAGCGCCGGATCCCGCGGCGCGGGCACGTCCCTGTAGGCGGAGGGGGCGCGCCGCCCCTGCTCCTGCGCTGCGCCGAGGGCCGCGAGCAGGACATGGACCAGCGCGAGCGACCGGCGCACCACGCCGATCAGCGCCCGCGTCGCAACCTCGTGCGCCGCCGGGGCGGACAGCCGCACCAGCCGCCACAGCGCGACCTCGCCCCGCCGCAACAGCCAGCCGAGGCCGAGCGCGGCGAGCAGGTGCCCGAGCACCATGGGGACCGACGGCGCCAGGCAGTGCGCCATCATCGGGGCCATCGGGGCGCCGGCACCGCTCATCGCGTGCCCACCGACCCCGGTCAGCCCGGCCTCCTTGGCCATCTCCAGCCCGCCGGGGCCGAGCAGTTGGCGCGCCGCGCCGCCGTCGAGGTCGACGCCGCCCAGCCCGCACGTCAGGTGCCGGGCCAGCGCCACCGCCGCCTCGTCGGAGAGGCCGGAGGCCCGCCCGGAAGGAACCGCCGCCGGGTGCTGGCCCAGCGCGAACAGCGAGTGCAGCGCCGTCTGTCCGAGCGCCAGCGCGGCCGCGATCCCCGGGAGCGAGCGCTCCCGGCCGGCCAACGGGGCCGCCACCGCGAACACCGCGACCGCGGCGAGCCCCAGCGTCCACAGCGGAACGGCCGCCAACGACGCGGCCATGTGCCCGGCCGCGGACAGCGTCACACAGACCGCGGTGAACACCGCGGCCCGTAGCAGCCGCAGATCGGCGGCCGCGCGCGCTGTGGGGACGGCAGGGGCTCTCATGGCGGCCGCCATCATCCCACTGCCCCGATCCGTGGCCTACGGCAGGGTTTCGCCGTGTCCCGCGTGAGCGCTTGACGGGGGCGCCCGCCAGGGGCGTCCGGGATCCCGGGCCGGGCGCGCAGTGGCGCACACCCGGCACCCCGCCTACACCCGTGCGCTCACTTTCCGCATCCGCCGAATGAGCGGTATCACGTTCCCGAGAGGCTTACGGACCTTGCGGCGAGGCAATACGTATCGGTATGTCGAGCCGTGGCCAGGAGGCAGGAGCGATGAGCATCTGGTGGTCCCTCCATCTGCGGCGTGAGCCCGCGAGCGTGCCGCTCGCCCGACGCCTGCTGCTGGGCGCGATGGAGACCGCCGGCGTCGACCCCGACATCTGTTACGACCTCTCGGTCGCCCTCTCCGAAGCCTGTGCCAACGCCGTCGAGCACGGCGGCGACGCCACCGACGACTACCGCGTCACCGCCTACCTCGACGGCGACACCTGCCGCATCGAGGTCACCGACTCCGGCCCCGGCTTCCGCCGCCCCGCCCCGCCGCATACCGCCGCGGACCGGTCGCTGCCGACGCCGACCCCCGTCCCCACCCCCGCGCAGGCCCCCGGTTACGCCGAGGACGGCCGGGGGCTCTTTCTGATCGAGGCGCTCACCGACCACGTCCAGTACCGCAACCGCACCGGCCGGCGCGGTGCGGTGGTCAGCTTCGACAAGATCCTCAAGTGGCGCGAGGGCGCGCCGCTGCCGATGGCGTCCTGAGCCGTCCGACCCGTCTGGTCCGGTCGTCACGGGTGGATGGGGACGGTGTGGTGTGACGGTGGCGCGGTCGTTCAGCCGGCCGGTGCGTGTTCGCTGGTCCAGGCGGCCAGCAGTCGCAGCGCGGTGTGGGAGGGCGAGCCCTCCTCGACGGTGTGGGCGATCAGGGCCTGGTCCGGGTCGTCCGGCAGGCGCAGGGTCTCGAAGCTGAGGTCCAGCTCGCCCACCACGGGGTGCCGGTAGAGGTAGCGGCCGTGGGTCTTGTCCTTGAGGCGGTGTTCCGCCCAGACCTCCCGGAACTCCGGGCTGGCGGCGGTGAGTTCGTCGACCAGCTCCGCGGTGTGCGGATCGTCGGGGTGGCGGGAGGCGTCGAGGCGGAGGTAGGCGGCCACGTCGCCGGCCTTGCCCCGCCAGTCCGCGTACAGGCTGCGCATCCCCTCGTCCAGGAAGACCAGACGGGCCAGGTTCCGCTGTCGGGGAGGGAGCGCGCCGAAGTCGGTGATCAGGGCCGCTGCCAGCTGGTTCCAGGCCAGGACGTCGGTGTTGCGGCCGACGATGTACGCCGGGACGTCGGGGGTCGAGTCCAGGAGCCGGCGCAGGCCCGGCCGCACCTGCTGCGGGCCGGGTGCGTCCGCGCCGTGCCCCGCTTCGGGCCGCGGTGCCGGGCGTGCCAGCCGGTACAGGTGCTCGCGCTCCGCGGTGTCCAGGCGCAGGGCGCGGGCGACGGCGTCCAGCACCTCCGCGGAGAAGTGCAGGGTGCGGCCCTGTTCCAGCCGGACGTAGTGATCCACGCTCACCCCGGCCAGTTGGGCCAGCTCCTCGCGGCGCAGTCCGGGTACCCGGCGGCGTCCCCCGTAGTCCGGCAGCCCCAGTTCCGTTGGCCGCAGCCGGGCCCGGCGGGAGCGCAGGAACTCGCCCAGTTCTGTACGTCGGTCCAGTGCCATGCGGTCAGTATTCCCGGCGCGGTGCCGTGCGTGGTGGTCGTTGCCTGGTCATGCCGTGCCCAGGCACGGGCTGGCACTGGGTGGGCCCGGCGCCCGGCGCCACAGTGGTGGACGCCGGAACGGTTCCGGCAGACCGGAGGCCCACGCGGCCCCGGTCTCCCCAACTGCACTGGGAGTTCCGCGACATGAGCGCAACCGACCTGCCGACGCTGCCGCTCGGCACCACCGGCATGGACATCACCCGCGTCGGCTTCGGGTCCTGGGCGGTGTCCGGCTCGGGATGGCTCTTCGGCTGGGGCGCCACCGACGACGAGGAGTCCGTCGCCGCCATCCGGCACGCGGTCGCCTCGGGTGTCAACTGGATCGACACCGCGGCCGTTTACGGGCTGGGGCACTCCGAGGAGCTGGTCGGCAAGGCCCTCGCCGCTCTGCCCGAGGCCGAGCGTCCCTACGTCTTCACCAAGGCCGGGCTGGTCTGGGACCCGGACAACCCGCAGGCCGCACCCCGCCGGACCATGGAGCCGGCCAGCGTCCGCCGCGAGATCGACGCCTCCCTGCGGCGCCTGGGCGTCGACCGCATCGACCTGTACCAGGTGCACTGGCCGGACACCGGCGAGTCCCTGGAGTACGCGGGAGACGGCTCCGGGCCCGTCTCCCCGAACGCCACGCCGCTGGAGGAGTACTGGCAGGTCATGGCCGACCTGAAGGCCGAGGGGAAGGTCCGCGCGATCGGGCTGTCCAACCACGCGCCCGAACTGCTCGACGCCGCCGAGCGGATCGCCCATGTCGACGTCATCCAGCCCCCGTTCTCGGCCATCAACCGCTCTGCCGCGGCCGAGGTCGCCTGGGCCCGCGCCCACGACACCGGCGTGATCGTCTACTCCCCGCTCCAGTCCGGCCTGCTCACCGGCACCTTCTCCGCCGCACGCGTCGCCGGCCTGCCCGCCGACGATTGGCGCACCGGCCATCACGACTTCACCACCGGGCTGACCGCCAACCTCCGCCTGGCCGAAGGGCTGCGGCCGGTCGCCGAGCGGCACGGCGCCTCGGTCGCCGAGGTCGCCATCGCCTGGGCCCTGGCCTGGCCGGGCATCACCGGCGCCATCGTCGGCGCCCGCACGCCCCGTCAGGTCGACGGCTGGATCGCGGCGGGCGCGGTGCGGTTGACCAGGGCCGACCTCGACGAGATCACCGCCGCCATCACCTCGTCCGGCGCGGGCACCGGGCCGGCTCGCCCGTGACCGCCGTGCTGCCGAAGAACCGCCGTACCCCACAAGGAGATCGCCGCCCATGACCCTCGTCGTCCTTGCCGAATGCCTGGCCGCCCCGGGCCAGGAGGACCGTCTGCGCACCGCCCTGGAGGCGATGATCGAACCCTCTCTGGAGGAACCCGGCTGTCTCGCGTACAGCCCGTACGCCGACCCCAACCGCCCGGCCCGCATGGTGGTCGTCGAGGAGTGGGCCGACCCGGAGGCGCTGCGGGGCCATTGCGCAACTGCCCATTTCCGGCACGCCAGTCAGGTCCTGGACCAGGTCCTGGCCGAGCCCATGACCCTGCGGACACTGGTGGCCGCCCCCGCCGGGTGACGGCGCTGCCGGGCGCGCTCCGGGCGGCCTCGACCCGCGCCGTCGCCCGTGGTCAGTGGTGGTGGCGGTTGAAGACGAGCACGAGGGTTGTGACCACGATGGCCAGGAGGATGACCGCGAAGGCGATCTTCCAGGGGCTGTAGGGGCGGTCGCCGGTCACCTCGCCGGTCTCGGCGTTGACCATGACCTGCCACTGCTTGCCGTTGTAGACGTACGAGGCGAACCACACGGGCAGCATCAGGAGCTTGTAGGTCACCGCCGCGTAGTCGGTGTTGATCTCGTGCACCCGCTGCCGGTCGCCACCGATGTCCCGCTTGACGTCCTTCTCGATGACCTCGGCCATCTTCTGCTGGGCGGTCTGGAAGCCGGCCTCCGGCTCGACCTCGTACCGCAGGGTCCGAAAGCCCGCCAGGTACTCCTCCTGGTACGCCACCGCCTGCTTGAGCGGCCAGGGCTCCAGGGCCTGGAGGCGCTCGGCCGGGATGTTCCCGACGCCGGGGACGAGGACGTCGTCGAAGACGCGCTGGACCGAGCCGTTGACGCGGTACCAGCGGACCTTGGTCTCCTTGTCGTCGCCGCTGCCCACGGTGTACTCCTCGCCGCGCTGCCCGCGGTACGTGGAGGAGGTCTCGGCGTCGTACGTCCAGTGCGGCACGTAGGTGCCGTGCAGGGTCTCGGCCGCGCTGACCTTCTTGAGGTTGTTCGGCGCGAACCAGCGGGAGCGGGCCCACTTGCGCAGGTTGTCGTGCACCTCCCGCTTCGCCACCCGGAACGGCACCAGGCCCTCGGGCGCGATGCGGTCCCCGGCGGCCGACGCGACCAGCGGCGTGGAGCAGAACTGGCAGCGGCCGGAGAGCGCGGTGGTCTCGTTGACCGCGCCGCAGCCGGGGCACTTCAGGGCCTGCCCGCCGGGTGACAGCGGCTTGGCCGGCAGGCTCGCCAACTCCTCCCAGGCGTGCTCCTGCACCTCGCGGTTGACGGGGGCGATGGGCTGCTCGAAGCGGCAGTTGGGGCAGCGCAGGACGCTGGTGCCGGGGGCGTACTCGGTGGTGGAGCCGCAGCTGGGGCAGGCGTAGGTCTGCGGCTGCTGCTGCCCGTCGGGCTGTTGGGGCTGGGGCGGCGCGGGAGGCTGCGGCTGCTGGTACTGCTGTTGCTGCTGCGGGGGCTGCTGTGGGTAAGGCTGCGGGGGCTGTTGCTGGTACGGCTGTTGCTGGTACGGCGGTTGGGGCGGGTACGGCTGCTGTGGTTGCTGCGGCTGCTGCGGCTGGTAAGGCTGGTAGCTCATGGGTTACGGCCTCCTGGCGGTGGTCACGCCTGCGGCGGCAGCGGGGGCGGGGTGGCACGGAAGTGCTGGGCGAGCTCCGGCACGTTCTCCACCGGCTGCCAGGAAGCCATGCCCTCCCGCCAGGCGAGCATGCCCGGCCGGATCGCGCCCGAGCCGATGTGCCCGGTGAACGTCGCGTGGTCGTAGGGGCCTTGCTGCTGCCCGTCCACGGCCACGTACCACTGGTGCTGCTGCTGACCGGGCAGCGGCGGCGGAACGGCCGCGCCACCGGGGGCCGGTGCGGCCGGCTGCGGCTGGCCCTGCGGCTGGTTCTGCTGGGGCGCGAACGCCTGCGCCATCTGCTGGCCGGCGGCCATGCCGAGGCCCAGGCCGATGCCCTCGCCGGCGCCGCCGGGGTTGTTCGCCGCGTCCCGGATCGCGTCCGCGGCCTGGAGGCGCGCGTAGTTGTCGACGTTGCCGATGATGCCCATCCGGCTGCGGGCGTCGATGGCCTGCTCGACCTCGGGCGGCAGCGAGATGTTCTCGATGATGAACTTCGGGATGGACAGGCCGTGCGAGGTGGCCAGTTCGTCGGTGAGCGCCTTGGCCAGCCGGTCGCCGAGTTCGCCCTGGCGCGCGGAGAGGTCGAGCATCGGGATGCCGGAGCCGGCCAGCAGCGTGCCCAGCCGCCCCACGATCAGCTGCCGGAGGTACTCCTCGACCTCCTCGGTGCGGAACTGCGGGTCGGTACCGGCGAGTTCCGTGATCAGCTTGGCGGGGTCGCTGACCCGCGCCGCGTAGCCGCCGAAGGCCCGCAGTCGCACCATGCCGAACTCCGGGTCCCGGACCGTGACCGGGTTCTGGGTGCCCCACTTCAGGTCCGTGAACTGCCGGGTGGTGACGAAGTAGACCTCCGCCTTGAACGGCGAGTGGAAGCCGTACTTCCAGCCCTGGAGGGTCGCCAGGATCGGCAGGTTCCCCGTCTGGAGCTCGTACATGCCCGGTGCGAAGACGTCCGCGATCCGGCCCTGGTTGACGAAGACGGCAGCCTGCGACTCGCGCACGATGAGCTTGGCGCCCATCTTGATCTCGTTCTCGTAGCGCGGGAAGCGCCAGACGATCGTGTCCCGACTGTCGTCGGTCCACTCGATGATGTCGATGAATTCGCCGCGTACGCGGTCCATGAAGCCCACGACAGGTCCCCCAGTTCGCTCCGCCCGCCCCGGCCGGGCCGGTGCCGGCGGCGACGGGGACGGAGTTCGTCCGCTCAGATGTCCCGCTCATAGTAGAAGCCGGGCCTGGGGGCGGGGGGTGGCGGCTCCCGGTGGCCGGTGCCCCGACGGTCCTTGTTGCGGCACCGGCACATCGGATACGTTCCCGTATCGGTTTGTTACGGACATGGACGCGACAAGGCTGTCGGCCGGTGCGCGGGCGGCCGGCGCGGGACCGTAGAGGAGCCCTTCATGAGTGAGGACGCCGACGTCATCGTCGTCGGGGCCGGGCTGGCCGGACTGGTTGCCACCCACGAACTCGCCCGCGCGGGACGGCGGGTGATCGTCGTCGACCAGGAGAGCGGGGCCAACCTCGGCGGCCAGGCGTTCTGGTCGCTGGGCGGGCTGTTCCTGGTGGACAGCCCCGAGCAGCGGCGGGCCGGCATCAGGGACTCGCCCGAACTGGCGCTGTCCGACTGGCTGGACTCGGCTGGCTTCGACCGCGAGCGGGAGGACCACTGGCCGCGGCAGTGGGCGCAGGCGTACGTGGACTTCGCCGCCGGCGAGAAGCGCCGCTACCTCTACGACCTGGGGCTGCGGCTGACCCCCACCGTCGGCTGGGCCGAGCGCGGCGCCGGCATGGCGACCGGACACGGCAACTCGGTGCCCCGTTTCCACCTCACCTGGGGCACCGGCCCCGAGGTCGTCCGGGTCTTCGCCGAGCCGGTGCGGGCCGCGGCCGAGCGCGGGCTGGTGGAGTTCCGACACCGGCACCGGGTCGACGAGTTGCTCGTGGAGGACGGGGCGGTGGTCGGGGTGCGCGGCAGCACGCTGGTGCCGTCAGAGCTGCCGCGCGGCGTGGCCTCCTCGCGCGAGACCGAGGGCGAGTTCACGCTCCGGGCGCAGGCGGTGGTGGTGACCTCCGGCGGCATCGGCGGCAACCACGAACTGGTCCGCAAGAACTGGCCGGTTGACCGGGTCGGCCCGGCCCCCACGTCGATGATCACCGGCGTGCCCGCCTACGTGGACGGGCGGATGCTCCAGATCACCGAGCGGGCCGGCGGCTCGCTGGTCAACCGCGACCGGATGTGGCACTACACCGAGGGCATCAGGAACTGGAACCCGATCTGGCCCGACCACGCGATCCGGATCATCCCCGGCCCGTCCTCGCTGTGGCTGGACGCCACCGGACGGCGGCTGCCCGCGCCGCTCTTCCCCGGCCACGACACCCTCGGCACCCTGCGCCACATCCTGCACACCGGCCACGACCACACCTGGTTCCTGCTCACCCGCTCCATCGTGGAGAAGGAGTTCGCCCTCTCCGGCTCCGAGCAGAACCCGGACATCACGGGAAAGGACCTCAAACTCGCCCTGGCGCGGGTGAAGAAGGGCGCACCCGGCCCGATCCAGGCGTTCCTGGACCGCGGCGAGGACTTCGTCGTCCGGCGTACCCTGCGCGAACTGGTCGCCGGGATGAACGCCCTGGAGCCGTCGACTCCCCTGGACTACGCGCAGGTTGAGCGGGAGGTGCTGGCCCGGGACCGGGCGGTGGCCCACCCCTACTCCAAGGACCTCCAGTTGATGGCGGTGCGCAACGCGCGGGAGTACTGGCCGGACAAGCTCACCCGGGTCGCCAAGCCACACCGGCTGCTCGACCCGGCGCACGGCCCGTTGATCGCGGTCCGGCTGCACGTGCTGACCCGTAAGACGCTGGGCGGGTTGGAGACCACCCTGGAGTCGCAGGTGGTCCGGCCGGACGGGGCGCCCTTCGACGGGCTCTACGCGGCCGGCGAGGCCGCCGGCTTCGGCGGCGGCGGGGTGCACGGCTACAACGCGCTGGAGGGCACCTTCCTGGGCGGCTGCATCTTCTCCGGCCGGGCGGCGGGCCGGGCGTTGGCCCGGAGGCTGGCGTGAGCGGCCGCGCGGGCGGCGAGGGGAGCGGGCGTACCGCGCTGGTGACCGGGGCGTCCTCCGGCATCGGCGCCGCGGTGGCGGCGGCGCTGGTCGCCCGCGGCCACCGCGTCCTGGGGACCAGCCGCGCCCCGGAGGCCGTCGCGGCGCCGCTGCCCGGCGTCCGCTACCTCCCGCTCGACCTCGACGACGAGGCGTCCATCGAGGCGTGTGCGGCCGCCGCCGGCCCGGTCGACGTGTTGGTCAACAACGCCGGCGAGAGCCAGAGCGGCCCCTTCGAAGAGCTCCCGATGGCCGCCGTCCGCCGGCTGTTCCAGCTCAACGTCTTCGGCGCCGTCCGCCTCAGCCAACTCCTGCTGCCCGGAATGCGGGAGCGCGGCCACGGCCGGGTGGTGATGGTCGGCTCCATGCTCGCCAGCTTCCCGCTCGCCTACCGCTCCTCCTACGTCGCCTCCAAGGCCGCGCTCAAGGGCTTCGCGGACGCCGCCCGGCGCGAACTGGCGCCCTACGGCGTGGCGTTGACCACCGTCGAACCGGGCTCGATCGCCACCGGTATCAGCGCCCGGCGCACCGACTACCTCGCCGACGGCTCGCCGTTCGGGGACGGGTACCGCACGATGCGGGCCGCCCTCGACGCCAACGAGGCGCGCGGCACCGCCCCGGAGCGCGTCGCCGCCACCGTCCTCAAGGCGATCGAGGCGCCCCGCCCCCGGCCGCACTACGCGGTCGGCAGCAACGCCCCCGCGGTCTTCCTGCTGCGGCGGCTGCTGCCCGATGCGGCGGTGGAACGGATGGTGGCCCGCCGGCACGGGCTGCGCTGAGCGCGCCACGCCAACTCCGGCGAAGCGCACCGGAGTACGCCGGACCGGGCGACTCCGGAAGGGGAGAATCCGGGAATGAGTGGGACCCGGAACGGGTAGATCCGGGAACAGGCAAGTCGGAGAACGCACAACTCCCGGGAAAATGACGGGAATTCGTCGCTGAGGAGAGGCTGCCTGCGCGGTCTCGCGGGAGGAGGACCTCCCCCGCGGCGTCCCCTGTCCCGGCGAGACCAGCGCGGCACCAGGACTAACGCGAAGTTGCTCGCGTTAATCTGTGTCGGACAATACTTGGCCAGAACCCGCACTGCAATCCGCGCTGCGATCCGTACCACGACCCGCAACGGAGCCGCCGTGACGACCACGCCTCAGGCCCCGGGCGAGAGCCGCCCCGGAGGGCGTACGGCCCGCACCCGCCGCGCCGTACTGGCCGCCGTCTCCGAGGAGTTGGCCGAGGGCGGCTTCGCCCGGCTCACCATGGAGCGGGTGGCCCAGCGCTCCGGGGTCCACCTCGCGACGCTCTACCGCCGCTGGCGCAGCGTGGACAAGCTGGTCTGCGAGCTGCTGGTCGAGGCGAGCCACGAGGTGCCGCTGCCGGACACCGGCGGCCTCCGGGGCGATCTGCGGGCGCTGGCCCGTGCGATAGGGCGGTTCTACGGGGCGTCCCGGACCCGCTGCCTGATCGAGGCGGTGGTCGCCGCGGCGGCCCGCGACCCCCAGGCGGCGGGCGCGTTGCGCAGCTTCTTCGACGAACGGCTGGGGCTGGCCGGGGCGATGGTCCGGCGCGCCATCGAGCGCGGCGAACTGCCCGCGGAGACCGACCCCAAGGCGGTGATGGCGGCGCTCGGCGCGCCCTTCTACTACCGGATCCTGATCGCCCGCACTCCGGTGGACCCGGCCCTCGCCGAGTCCACCGCCACCGCCGTCTGGGCCGCGGCCCGCGCGGGCGCGTACGCCACCGCCGGGGGTGGCGAAGGAGCCACCGGAGAAGGGGACTTGGGCGAAACCGGCCCCGACCCCGCCATCGCCACCGCCACCGCCACCGCCACCGACAACGACGACGGCGCGCCGGGGCGGACGGCCTGAGCCGCCCGCCCCGGCGCGCCGTTTCCGTCGCGCGCGGGGCTCACTTGCCGAGCAGGTCCGCCATCCACGCCTCGACCTCGTCCGACCGGCGCGGCAGCGCCGCCGACAGATTGCGGTTGCCGTCCTCGGTCACCAGGATGTCGTCCTCGATCCGGATGCCGATGCCGCGGTACTCCTCGGGCACCGTCAGGTCGTCCGCCTGGAAGTACAGGCCGGGCTCGACGGTCAGCACCATGCCCGGCTCCAGCGTGCCGTTGACGTAGCTCTCGGTGCGGGCCGCGGCGCAGTCGTGGACGTCCAGGCCGAGCATGTGGCCGGTGCCGTGCAGGGTCCAGCGGCGCTGGAGGCCCAGCTCCAGGACCCGCTCGACGGGGCCCTCCACCAGGCCCCACTCCACCAGCTTCTCGGCGAGCACCCGCTGGGACGCGTCGTGGAAGTCGCGGAACGAGGCGCCCGGCTTCACCGCCGCGATGCCGGCCTCCTGGGCCTCGTAGACCGCGTCGTAGAGCTTGCGCTGGAAGTCGGTGTAGCGGCCGTTGATCGGCAGGGTGCGGGTGACGTCCGCGGTGTAGAGGGTGGTGGTCTCCACGCCCGCGTCCAGCAGCAGCAGTTCGCCGGAGCGGACCGCGCCGTCGTTGCGGACCCAGTGCAGGGTGGTGGCGTGCGGCCCGGCGGCGCAGATGGAGCCGTAGCCGACGTCGTTGCCCTCGACCCGGGCGCGCAGGAAGAAGGTGCCCTCGATGTAGCGCTCGCTGGTCGCCTCGGCCTTGTCCAGGACCTTGACGACGTCCTCGAAGCCGCGCGCGGTGGAGTCCACGGCCTTCTGGAGCTCGCCGATCTCGAACGCGTCCTTCACCAGCCGCGCCTCGGAGAGGTACACCCGCAGCTCTTCGTCCCGCTCCGCGGTGACCTTGTCGTGCAGCGCCTGCTCCAGCGGGGCGTCGTACCCGCGCACCACGCGGACCGGGCCGGTGGCCTCCTTGAGCTGCTCGGGCAGCTCGCGGACGTCCTTGCAGGCGAGGCCGAGCAGCGCCGCGGACTCGTCGAGGCTGTGCCGGCGGCCGACCCACAGCTCGCCCATGCCGTTGAGCCAGAACTCGCCGTTCTCGCGGTCGGAGCGCGGCAGGCGGTAGAGCGTCTCCTCGTGGCCCTCGGCGCCGTCGGCGCGCGGCTCCAGGACGAGCACGCTGCCGTCGGTCTGGTCGCCGGTGAGGTAGACGTACTCGGTCGCGGCGCGGAAGGCGTACTCGGTGTCGTTGGCGCGGGTCTTGAGCAGGCCCGCGGGGATCACCAGGCGCTCGCCGGGGAAGCGCGCGGAGAGCGCGGCGCGGCGGTCGGCGGCGTGCCCGGCCTGCGCGATCGGCGCGAGGTCGCGCAGCTCGGTGTCGGCCCAGCCGCTCTTCATGTTCTCCGCGAGCTCGTCCGAGACGCCCGGGTACAGGCCGTTCTTGCGCTGCTTGATCGGCTGCTCTTCCTCGTCCGGGGTCTCCGGAGTGAGCTCGTCGGTCACCATGCCTCCTTTTAAGGCGTTTAAGACTGAACCGGATTCCATCGTAAGTGTGAGCGGAAAACGGTCCAGGGGCCGGAAGCCATGAGCTGTCCGACGCCGCGCGCACAAGGGGTGGGCGCCGCCGCGCCCACCCCTGTGACCTGCGTTTTCTCCGCTCTACTCGGCGAAATACGCCGCGAGCAGAACCACGTCCTCCTCCGAGGAGGGGTCGTTGAGCCCCTGCGGCAGCACGGCCTTGACGATGTGGTCGACCACCGCCTCCGGGTCGTGCCGGCTGGCCCGGGGGACGCCGGCGGCCGCGGAGTGCAGACGGGCGAAGGCCCGGTCCATCGGCTCGCCGGTGCGGTGCAGCAGCCCGTCGCTGTAGAGCAGCACGGTCTCGCCGGCGGCCGGTTCGATCTCCACGCTGGGCGCCTCCCAGCAGGCCAGCATGCCGAGCGGCGCGGAGAGCGAGGTCTCCACGAACTCCGCCCGCAGGTCGCCGAGGACCAGCGGTGGGCAGTGACCGGCCCCGGCCAGCACCATCTTGCGCGGCGCCGGGCCGTCGAGCCCCGCCGGCAGTACCGGCGCACCGGGCCCGCCCGCAGCCCCCGGTGGCGGCTCGGTGAAGGCGAACAGCGCGGTGGCGCTGCGGGCCGGCTCGGTCAGCCGCATCAGCAGCTCCAGGTCGGAGAGGACCGCGACCGGGTCCTCGCCCTCCATCACGGCGTACGCCCGCAGCGAGGCCCGCAGCCGCCCCATGGCCGCCACCGCGCTCGGCCCGGCCCCGGTGACCGAGCCCACCGCCAGCCCCAGCGCGCCGTCCGGCAGCGCCAGCGCGTCGTACCAATCACCGCCGCCGCGCGGCCCGGTGGAGTGCCGCACGGCGAGCCGGACGCCGGGGATCCGCGGCAGCCTGCTGGGCAGCAACTCCGCCTGCAGGGTGCGGGCGGTCTGCCGGCTGCGGTGGAGTTCGAGGAGCCGGGCGAGGTGCTCGGAGGCGTGCGCCCGGTAGAGGCCGACGAGATGGCGCCGGCGGTCGCCGGGCTCGGCGGGCTCGTCGTAGAGCCAGACCGCGGCGCCGATCCGGCCGTTGGGGTCGGCGGTCAGCGGTACGGCGTAGCTGGCGGCGTAGCCGAGGCGGGCGGCGACCTCGCGGAGCCGGGGGTCGAGGTCCTGCTCCCCGGGGATGTCCGGTTCGGCGATCTCGGTCTGGGCCTCGGGGTCGGCGTCGTCGGCCGCGCCGGGCTCGGGCAGGCCGTCCACTATCCGCGCGAACGACAGGGCGCGGCGCGGCACGGTCTCGATGTGGCCGATCTCGGCGTGGCCGAGGCCCAGGCCCACGGTGGTGCGCGGGCCGAGCCCGTCCTGCGGGTCCAGGACGACCAGTCCGCGGCGGGCGCCGACGAGGAAGGCGCCGGCCCGCAGGAGTTCGCGCAGCGCGTCCTCCAACGTCCGGGTGCGGGCGAGTCGTTCGGTGAGGTCGTGGAGGGTGCTGAGGTCGGAGATCCAGCCGGCCAACCGGTCCTGGATGGCGGCGATCCGCTCCACGGGGGAGGGTGCGGCGGGGGCGTGAGATGCGCCGGAGTGGGCGCCGTCCTGGGGAGCGTCGGTGTCGGACGGGCCGTCAGTGGAGCCGCCGGCGGAGGCAGGCGTCACATGAGGATCGGTAGTGTGCGC
This sequence comes from Streptomyces sp. NPDC057743, assembly GCF_042798755.1. Lineage (NCBI taxonomy): Bacteria > Bacillati > Actinomycetota > Actinomycetes > Kitasatosporales > Streptomycetaceae > Streptomyces > Streptomyces sp. NPDC057743. The sequence continues at coordinate 56,321 of NZ_JBHVJX010000011.1, read as the reverse complement.
GGGAGAGGGGAGAGCTGGTTCGATTCCAGCCACTTTCGGAACGTGTGGGGCGCTCATGGCCGGCGACCCACGTCGCGCCCGGAAAATCCCCAGGTCAGGCCGCGATGTGGCAGGGAGTGCGGCGTTTGTTTGAGTGATGTTGTGCGGTACTGTCGCCCGCTCAATTTCCTCAATAGCATCGCAAACCCCCATGTCATGCTGCTCCGCTATCAATGCCTCCACATGTACACGCACCGGCGATGTGATGTCCAGCACTGTCCCTATGGGGTTTGTGGTGTCAACGAGGTCTGTAGATTGGCCTGAAAACAGCCCCCCGAGCGTCAATTTGCGGTCTGCTGGCGGCGATCAGCAGCGCGTCATATCCACCGTGGCGGGTACGTACTCGGATAGGTGCGGGGGCAGTTGGGGCCGCACCGGAACTCTCCGGCGGGCACCGGCGTCCTATACGGCGACACCGCGACGCACTCCACAAGTGGCGGGATGGCACACCGGAAGCGCAAGCGCCATGCGCGCGCCACCCTTCGCCACGTTCCACGCCCGGTGTACGGCGTGATGCGCTGCCTCGTACACGCGGTGACCAGAGCGCCACGTGTGGTGATCGAGCGCCAACGACCCTCGGGTCGCACAACCCGGCCGGCCGGCCGAACCGCACGACCGGGCCCAAAGCACCAGCTCGTATTGGCCCGGAGCACCACAACGGTAATTGCGAACGGCATGCACCAACGGTGTCAGCTCACCGACGTGCAGTGCGAAGGACCAGCCCTCGGCGTAACGGAAAGGAACGAGCGCTCATGCGCGAGATCCTCGGAAGGCGACGCAAGCCCCTGTTCCGGCGCGGCGGGAGGTCGGCGCTGCTCGGTGCGGCGCTCCACTGCGCCACCGAGTGGCAGTGGCCCGTCCTCCCGGGTGTCGGACTGCGGCCCGCCGGCCGGCAGCAGGCGGGCGGGCGGCTCGGCCTCGGCGAGCGGGCGCCCCGCCGCTGCAACTGCCCCGACCCCGACTGCGTGGTGCCGGGCGCGCACCCCTTCGACCCGGGGCTGTTGGCGGCCACCACCGACGCGAAGATGGTGCGGTGGTGGTGGACCAACCGCCCGGACGCGCCGATCATCCTGGCGACCGGCGGCCGGGCCCCGTGCGCGGTGAGCCTGCCCGCGGTCGCCGGGGCCCGCGCGCTGGCCGCGCTGGACCACTTCGGCGTCCGCACCGGCCCCGTGGTGGCCACCCCGACCCGTTGGTCGCTGCTCGTATCGCCTTACGGGCTACCGGAGTTGGGTGAGCTGCTGAGCTCCCAGGAGTGGGTGCCCAGCTCGCTGCGGTTCCACGGCGAGGGCGGCTATCTGGTGCTGCCGCCGTCCCCGACCGGTGCCGGCAAGGTCCGTTGGGAGCGCCCGCCGGCGGCCTCTCGGGTCGCGCCCCAGTTGCCGAAGGTCGCCACGATCGTCGACGCGCTGGTCACGGCGAGCACCGCCACCCCCGACGGCGGCAGCCGACTCGCGTACTGAAGGCCCCTTCGGTGCGACGGCGGCCGCGCCGGGGAGGTGGCCGGAAAACGCGCCTCTCCGGTTCACCCGTAAGGGTGTGAGCGGTCGTTGGGGGCCGTGGGATTCCCGGGGTTGGGCATTCGGTGCCACGCCGGTGGGCCGGTAGGTTCGGCGCACCGTCCGCCGGTCGCGGACGGCACTGCCCCCGCATCCCCGCCCCGTCGTACCTCTCGCAAGTGGGTCCCATGCAGCGTGCGCGGATTCTCCGCCTGACCGGGCTCGCCGGCCTCGCCGTGCTCGCCCTCACCGCCCCCCCTGGCCGCCGCGACGGCCGGCCCGGCGGACCGGGCTCGCCCGTCGACCGCCCGCACGGCCGTCGGCGCCCCCGCCGAGCCGCTCGCCGACCTCGTCGGCGCCCTCCTCGCGAGCGCCCGCACCGCCCACTGCGGGCCCGAACTCCCCGACCAGCACGGGCTCACGGCCCGGACCTGCCTCCTCACCGGGGGTGGCCGCACCTGGGCGCGCACCGCGTTCCGTAATTCCACGGGTGAGCCGCTGCGGGCCGCGTTGACGCTGCTGCGCCCGGACGGCCGGAACGTCCAGGCGGATTGCGCGGTTCCGGCGGGCGGGGCGCCGGGCATCTGCGAGACCCCGGGCGGCCCGACGGCGCGCGGGACGCGGGGACCCTACGGGGCGGTGGCGGAGTTCTCCGACGCGGCGGGGGAGCGGCTGCGGCTGCGCTCGGGCGCCAACTGGACGCCGGGCGGCGGGAATTCAGGGCGTTGAGGGCCCGGCCTGAGCGGGCGAGTGGTCCGTGACCGTGCGGGGCGCGGCCGGACATGGAAGCGCCCGGTCGCTGGCGACGGGGGATGCACCAGCGACCGGGCTCTTAGAACCGTAACAAGAGATCGGCGGTTCGCAAATTCGATCGTGGAATTCCGGACGCGGATTTACCGGTGGGCACGGGGGAGTTGCCGCAGTGCTGTGACCGGTTTCACGCCCACGTGCGTGCCGTCGGGCCGGTCAGCTCAGCGTGACCTGACGGTTGGTGAGCCCGCCGCGGGCCCGGCGCTCCTCGGCGGTCAGCGGCGCGTCCGTGGCGAGCGCCTTGGCCAGCCGCTCCTGGAAGGCGGCGGCCGGACCGGCGACGTCGTCGGCGCTCATCGAGGACGGCAGGTCCCACACCGGGACGACCAGGCCGTGCGCCCGGAACGAGCCGACCAGCCGGGTGCCTTCGCCGAGCGCGGAGGTGCCGGCGGCGTGCAGCCGGGCGAGCGCGTCGAGCAGTTGCTCCTCGGGGTGCTCGGTGACCCAACGCAGGTGGTTCTTCTCCGGGGCCTCGCACCAGTACGCGCCCTCCAGGCCCGGGATGCGGGCGGTGGGGATGGCCGCGGCGTTGGCCCGCTCCAGGGAGGCGGCGACCTCGCCGGTGGCGTTCTCGGCGTTCTCCACCCAGAACTCGAAGCCGGTGTGGACGGTCGGCTCAAAAGGAGCGTCCAGGTCCAACAGGTCCTGCAACCGCGGCCCGTCGGCGGGGGCCCGGCCGGCGGCGACCGGGTGGCCGGGCTCGGTGGTCAGCGCCCGCTGGAGGGTGTCGGCGAGGTCCCGGCTGATGTCGCCGGACGAGGTGTCGTTCTGGAGGCCGAGCAGCACCGCGCCGTTGTCCCGGCGCAGCGCCGGCCAGGCCATCGGCAGCACGGTGGCCAGCGTCACCGAGGGCACGCCCTCGGGCAGCCCGCCCTTGAGCGTCAACGGGGCGGTGGCGGCGGGCACCAGCTCGCGCAGCGCGACCCAGTCGCACTCGCCGGGCAGCCCCTCGAACGGGCGCCGCACCAGCTCGGTGACGGCGTGCGCGGCCTGCCGGCCGTGGCACGCCTTGTAGCGGCGGCCGGAACCGCACGGGCAGGGCTCGCGGGCGCCGACCACCGGCACCTCGCCGTCCTCGATCTGTACTGCTGCGGCCCGGGGCTGGGGGCGGCGCTTCTTGGCCATGGCGACGGTGCTCCTGGTGGTTCCTGGTCGTACGGACGCGTTGTGGCGCGAGCCTAAAGGAGAGCGGTGCCCGCGGCGCCGGCAACATCGCCGGGAGCGTCGGGAGCGCGTCGTCGCGCGGGCGGGCCGCCGCGTGCGGGGCGGCTCGTCGGTGCCCACCGGGGGCGCCCGCTAGGGGAGTTCGTCGAACTCCGCGAAGGCCAGGCCGGTCGCGCCCCGGCCGCTTCGCGACCGGCGGGACGCGCCCTCGCGCGGGGCTTTCCGCAGCGAGAGCGGCAGCCCGACGGCCATGTCGGTGGTCAGGTCGGCGGTGAGGTCCGCCCCCAGATCCACGCGCGTAGCGAACGCGCCCTGAAGCGAGAGGGCGGCCCAGACCGTGACCTCCCCCGGGGCGGAGTCGCGCACGCCCCAGTCCTTGGCGAGCGAGCGGATGATCGCCAGCCCCCGGCCGCCGCGGGCGGTGACCGACGGCGTGGCCGGAACCGGACGGGTCGGCCCGCCGCCGTCGGTCACCGCGACCACCAGCCGCCCCTGCCCGTCGATCCGCCAGGCCGCGCGGACCGAGGCGCCGGGAGCGGAAGCGGAATCCGATCTCGCCGACCTCGCATCCGACGCGGCGCCGCAGTTGTCCGCGGACACTCGCGCCGATGCGGAATCCGGTACATGGGCTTCGTGTATCGGACGCGCATGGCGACACGCATTGCTCAGCAGTTCCGAAAGGACCAGGACCGCATCATCAACGACTGTGTCCTGAACTCCACTTGCCAACAGCTCTTCTCGCATGCGCCGCCTGGCCATGCCGACACCCGCTGGACCATGGGGTACGGCCATGATCGACGACGTCGGCACCTCTTGTGCCACCACCAACGCCACCCCCGAGACCTCCTTTGCCCCACGCCACGGGATGGATGCCCCAATGGACTGGACCGGAAACCGGCCAACCGACACGCAGTGACGCACTCGACACCGTCGAATACGGGCCGAGTGCGCCGGGGCACACCCCGTAAGGGGCCCTACCCCAGGCCGAGTTGCTTACGTACCTGTTTGGGGCGGTTCGTAATGATTGCGTCCACTCCCAATTCGCGGCACATCTCCACGTCTGACGCCTCGTTGACCGTCCAGACGTGCACCTGGTGGCCCGCCCGGTGGGCCCTGGCGACGTAGTCCGGGTGCGCGCGCAGGATGCGTACGCCGGGGCCGGCGATGCGAACGCCGGGCGGCAGCCGGCCGTCCCGGTGGCGGGGGGTGAGGAACTGCATCAGATAGACGCCCGGGATGTCCGGGGCCGCGGCCCGTACGCGGTGCAGGGAGCGCGCCGAGAAGCTCATGACGCGCACCGGCGGCGCCCAGTCGGAGGTGGCCGGTTTCGTATGGCCGAAGCGCGCCAGCAGTTCGACCAGTCGCTGCTCCACCTGTCCGGCCCAGCGGGTCGGATGCTTCGTCTCGATGGCCAGCTCGACCCGCCGGTCCGCGTCCGCGACCAGCTCCAGCAGCCGCTCCAGGGTCAGTACGGAGGTCCGCTCGGCGTCCCCCTCCTGCTGCCAGTCCGGCTCCTCGTTCGCGTTCACCGGCCGCCCGGTGGCGCGCGCCAGCCGCTCCACGAGGCCCTTGTGCCCCAGCCCCTTCCAGGACCCGAAGTCCAGCGCGGCGAGATCGGCCAGCTCCAGCGCGGAGACCGCCCCGCGCCCGTTGGACGTGCGGTTCACCCGCCGGTCGTGGACGCAGACCAGATGGCCGTCGGCGGTGAGCCGGACGTCGCACTCCAGCGCGTCCGCCCCGTCCTCGATCGCCCTGCGGTACGCGGCCAGGGTGTGCTCGGGGATGTCCTCGGACGCCCCGCGGTGGGCCACGACGGCAAGGGTGGGACGGGAAGGACGGGCGTCCTTGGCGGGGCGCGGGTAGGTCACTGCGTCATCGTGCCATCCGTCGCCCCGCCCCCGCCCAGCAGAAGATCACCGGCCCTCGGCGCCCCTGTCGCCACGGGCGGCGGCTATGCACCCCTCTGGCCCGACTCGTCCGCATTAAGTCACAGGTTCGGCTTACGGTGCCCTGACGGGCCATAGGGAAAGCTGGGGAAGGCTGGGCGGTGTCCGGGGCGGTTTCCGGGACAGGGGGGCCTCGTCGACGGCCGCCGGCGGATCCCCGGGCGACCACCGGGACGGTCGGGACTCGCCCGGAGCGGCGAGATCCCGGATGCTGGAGTACCGCGGGATCCCGGATGCTGGAATACCGGGGCGGTCCCTTGGGCCGGCACCGCCGTGAAGCACGCTGACTGAGGAGAGAGCTGTGAGCACCGAGAACGAGGGAGCCGGAGTCCCGTCGGAGGCCAAGCCGCCGACCGGGCCGCAGCCGGACAGCGCCCCCGCGCCCGTCTCCGGCGACCAGACTCAGGACGCCCCGCCCGCGCCGGCCACGCCCCCCGCCGCGCCCCCGCCGCCGGACTACGCCCCCCGGGCCGCCGGCCCGGCCGACGAGGACCGCACCCAGCAGCTCCCCCCGACCCCGGCCGCCGCCCATCCGGAGCAGCCGCCCGGCCCGCCCACGGGCCCCCAGGTCCCGTACGCCGCGGCCGGGCACGGTCCGGCCGGCGGTTGGGGCGCGCCCCCGCCCGGCGGTGGCAACCCCTGGGCCGCGCCCGACCAGCACCCGGCCCCCCAGCGGCGCAACGGCGGGCTGATCGCCGCGGTGCTCGTCGCCGCGCTGGTCGCGGGCGGCGTCGGCGGCGGCATCGGCTACTGGGCCGCGGGCCGCAACGACAACGCCTCGACCACGGTCTCCGCCTCCGGCGACGCCGGCGCACTGAACCGCAAGCCCACCTCCGTCTCGGGGATAGCGCAGCGGGCGCTGCCCAGCGTCGTCACGATCGAGGCGCAGGGCGCCAGCGGCGACGGCGGCACCGGCACCGGCTTCGTCTACGACAAGCAGGGCCACATCCTCACCAACAACCACGTGGTCGCCAGCGCCGCCGACGGCGGCCGGCTCACCGCGACGTTCTCCAACGGCAAGAAGTACGACGCCGAGGTCATCGGCCACGCCCAGGGCTACGACGTCGCCGTGATCAAGCTCAAGAACGCCTCCGGCGCCACGCTCAACCCGCTCCCGCTCGGCAAGTCCGCCAACGTCCAGGTCGGCGACGCCACCATCGCCATCGGCGCCCCGTTCGGCCTGTCCGGCACGGTCACCACCGGCATCATCAGCGCCAAGGACCGCCCGGTGGCCTCCAGCGACGGCGGCGGCAGCAGCGCCTCGTACATGTCCGCCCTGCAGACGGACGCGTCGATAAACCCGGGCAACTCCGGCGGCCCGCTGCTGGACGCCGGCGGCAATGTCATCGGCATCAACTCCGCGATCCAGTCGGCCGGCAACGGCGGCGGCGGGTTCGGCGGCGAGTCGGGCCAGGCCGGCAGCATCGGCCTGGGCTTCGCGATCCCGATCGACCAGGCGAAGCGGGTGGCGCAGGACCTGATCAAGACCGGGCAGCCGGTCTATCCGCAGATAGGGGTCCAGGTCGGCATGCGGGAGTCCGGCGACGGCGCGACCATCGCGCAGACCGGCAACAACGGCAGCGACCCGGTCACCCCGGGCGGCCCGGCCGACAAGGCGGGCCTGAAGCCCGGCGACACCATCACCAAGCTGGACAACACCATTGTCGACAGTGGCCCGACGCTCATCAGCGAGATCTGGCAGCACAAGCCCGGCGACCGCGTCACCCTCACCTTCAAGCGCGGTGGCAAGGAGCACACCACCCAAGTCACCCTGGGACAGCGCACGGGCGACAAGTGACGCGCTAGTCTGATCCCCGCGGCACCGCACCCCGGCGCCGCGGGGAGGCTTGCCCGAGCGGCCTAAGGGAACAGTCTTGAAAACTGTCGTGGCGGCAACGCCACCGTGGGTTCAAATCCCACAGCCTCCGCAGGTGAAGTAGGGAGAGCGGCCCCCGTCCGGGAGTTACCGGGCGGGGGTTGTTTGTGTGTGGGTGGGTCAGGTGGTGGCGAGGAGGAAGTCCTCGCCGGGGGTGGGGCGGAGGGCGTCGGGGCGGTGGGAGAAGTAGCGGTCGGCGAGGGTGGTGGCGGGGATGTGCCGGGCGTCGGCGAGGCCGGAACGGCGGGCGAGGGTGAGCATTTCCTGCGGGGTGTAGAAGCTGAGGAACGGGGTGCCGTTGGCTCGGGCGCCCTTGGTGGCCCGGTCCAGGGCGGGGCGGTCGGCGGGGGCGAGGAGTTCGGCGGGGAGGGGGAAGGACAGGGCGAGCGTGGAGCCCGGGGCGAGGCGGGCGATGTGGCGCAGGGTGGCCGCGGTGGTGTCCTTGGAGAGGTAGAGGGTGACGCCGGTGGAGACGATGAGGGTGGGGCGGTCGGCGTCGAAGCCGGCGGCCGAAAGCCGGTCCGGCCAGGAGTCGTTGGCCTCGAAGTCGACCGGTACGAGGCGGAGCCAGTCGGGGATGCCGTAGCCGAGCTCGATCAGGCGGCGGCGTTTCCAGGACTGGGTGGCGGGTTGGTCGATCTCGAACACCCTTAGGGCGCTTCTGACGGATCTCCGCGGCGTCGCGGCGTCTGGCACGCACGCTCGCGGCGTTGCCGAAATGCCCCCATAGCTCCGCTATGAAGCCATCCCGGCGCCTTGCGATCGCACGCACCAGACGCCGCTCCTTCCTCCACGGAGATCCGTCAGAAGCGCCCTAGCCGGCCGGCGACTTCGGGGTGGCGTTGGGCGAACGTGTCCAGGCCGGCGCCCAGGATGACGTACTGGGTGAGGCCGCGGGCGGCCTGTTCGAGGGCCAGGTCCTCGACGAAGCGGGCGCGGGCCACGATGGCCGCCCGGAAGCCGGCGGTGGCCTGTGGGTCCATGTCGGGGCGGGCGCGCCAGTCCCCGTCGGGGGCGGCCAGGCGCAGGCCGATCTCGTCGTCGAGGACGTGGGGCGGCGGGTCGCTGTGGACGTGCAGGGCCCGCCACAGGGCGACCCGTACCGCGCTGCTGTCGGGGGCGGGGGAGCGTGCGTCCGTCATGGGGCCCTTTCCTCGCTGCGGTGCGTGGTGCGGTCGGTCCCGGGGCCGGCTAGCCGGCTATTCGCCGAGGGCCTGTTCTTCCTGCGCCTGTTCTTCCCGCTCGTGGAGGTGCTTCAGGGCCGAGCGGGCGGCGGGGGCGTCGTCGCAGCCGGACCAGAAGTCGTGGGTGACGACGCGCTCGGCGAGGGCGAGTTGGCGGGCGCGCAGCTCGGCGACGCGGGCCTGCTCCTCGTCGGTCCAGCCGGGGGAGTCGGCGCGCTCGGTCTCGAAGAAGTGACCGTTCTCCTTGGTGTGGGTCCAGCCGGGGAGCGGTTCGACGGACCATGCCAGGCGTCGGTAGAGGTCCGCGAGGGCGGACTGGACCTGGTGCAGCTCCAGCTGTGCTTCCCGCAGGTCCTGGGGGAAGTCGTAGGTCTTCTGCTTGTCAGCCACAGCGCAAGGATACCGCTCACTCGTTCGATTCTGGCGGAGTGGCGCGGCGGCTGTGGAGGTTTCACCCGGTTGGCCTGGTGGGGCCGGTCGGTGGGGGTGCTACGGGGGTGTCCTGCGGGGGCTCGATGCGGGCCAGCCAGGTGGTGAGGAGGGTCTCCAGCTGGGCGGCCTCGTCGGGGGTGAGGGTGTCGAGGAGGGCGCGTTCGTTGTGCATGTGGTCGGTGAAGGCGCGGTCGAACAGCTCGCGGCCGGCCACGGTGAGGGCGATCACGCGGCCGCGGCCGTCGGTGGTGGAGCGGCGGCGGGTGACCAGGCCGCCGCGTTCGAGCCGGTCGATCCGCTTGGTCATCGCGCCGGTGGTGACCATCGTGTGCGCGGCCAGTTCGCCGGGCGCCCGCTCGTAGGGTGCGCCGGCGCGGCGCAGCGCGGCCAGCACGTCGAACTCGCCCTCGCTCAGGCCGTAGCGGCGGTAGACGAGGCAGAGGCGGTCGGTGAGGAGGGTGCCGAGGCGGTGCAGGCGGCCGATGACGCCCTGGGGGGTGACGTCGAGGTCGGGGCGTTCGCGGGCCCAGGCGGACTGGATGCGGGCGATGCGGTCGGGGAGCGGGGGCGTGTCGGGCTGCGTGTCGGGCTGCGTCATGGGGCGAGCGTATAGCTTCCAGGGAAGGTAGTTGCTAGCTTGGCTTCCGTGGAAGGTATTTTGCGGTGGGTGCTGGTGACGGCCGTCGCGCCGGTGGCGTGGGGGACCAACTACTACGTGACGCACGCGTTTCTGCCGGACGGGCACCCGCTGTACGGGGCGGCGATTCGGGCGCTGCCGGCCGGGTTGCTGCTGTGGGCGGTGCGTCGGACGTGGCCGCGCGGGGCGTGGTGGTGGCGGTCCCTGGTGCTCGGTCTGCTCAACATGGGGGGCTTCTTCGCGCTGGTCTACGTGGCGGCGCAGCGGCTGCCGACGAGTCTGGCCTCGGTGGTGATGGCGCTGTCGCCGCTGGTCATGGCGTTGTGTGCGTGGGGACTGGTGGGCGAGCGGCCGCGGGTGGCGCATCTGGTCGGGGCCGTGGTGGGGGCCGGCGGGGTGGGCCTGATGCTGCTGACCGCGTCGGTGGCGGTGGACGCGGTCGGGGTGCTGGCGTCGGTGGGGGCGATGGGGATGTCGTCGCTGGGCTATGTGCTGGCCAAGCGGTGGAGCGCGGCGGACGGTGCCGGGGTGGATGTGTGGGCGTCCACGGCGTGGCAACTGCTGGCCGGCGGGCTGGTGTTGGTGCCGTGTGCGGTGGTGGTGGAGGGGGCGCCGCCGGCGCTCGACGGGCGGGCGTGGCTGGGGTTTGGCTATGTGACGGTGGTGGCGACGGCGGTGGCGTTCGCCGCGTGGTTCGCCGGGCTGCGGCGCCTGCCGGCGGCGACGGTGGGGCTGGTCGGGCTGCTCAACCCGGTGACCGGGGTGCTGTTGGGGACGGCGCTGTCCGGGGAGGCGCTCGGGTGGCGGGAGTGGTGCGGGCTGGTGTTGGTGTGGGGCGGGGTGTTGCTGGGGCGGCCGGGTGGTGGGGCCGGTCGGGCCGGGGCGATGGCGCGGGGGAGCGCGGTGCGGGTGCGAGGCGGGGAGGAAATGGCTGGCAAGGGCGGGGGTGGGCGGTGAGGCTTGGGGGTATGGAGCGAACTTTTGAGGAACTGGTGGCGGAGGCCGCCGAGGTGTCGGTGGCGGGCTGGGACTTCTCCTGGCTCGACGGGCGGGCCACCGAGCAGCGGCCCTCCTGGGGGTACCAGCGGTTGTTGGGCGAGCGGCTGGGGCGGGCGACGGCGGCACTGGACATCCAGACCGGGGGCGGCGAGGTGCTGGCCGGCGCGGGGGTGTTCCCGCCGGTCATGGCGGCCACCGAGTCCTGGCCGCCGAACGTCGCCAAGGCGACCGCGCTGCTGCACCCGCGGGGCGCGGTGGTGGTGGCGGACGAGGACGAGCCGCCGCTGCCGTTCGGGGACGCCGCGTTCGACCTGGTGACCAGCCGTCATCCGGTGACGGTGTGGTGGGCGGAGATCGCCCGGGTGCTGCGGCCGGGCGGTACCTACCTCTCCCAACAGGTCGGGCCGGCCAGCGTGTTCGAGTTGGTGGAGTTCTTCCTGGGGCCGCAGCCGGAGGAGGTGCGGCGCGCCCGGCACCCCGAGGACGCGCGGCGGGACGCGGAGGCGGCCGGGCTGGAGGTCGTCGAGCTGCGGCAGGAGAGGCTGCGGACGGAGTTCTGCGACATCGGGGCGGTCGTCTACTTCCTGCGGAAGGTGGTCTGGATGGTGCCGGGGTTCACCGTCGAGCAATACCGGGAGCGGCTGCGGGAGTTGGACGGGCTGATCCGGCGCGAGGGGCCGTTCGTGGCGCACACCACGCGGTTCCTGATCGAGGCGCGGAAGCCGGGCGCGTAGGGCCTGCCCGGCGGGCCAGGGTCGGACACCCCCTAGGCCCTGTCGTCAAACTCCCGTCTGCCGGGCGCCGCACGGCAGACGGGAGTTTGACGACAGGGCCTAGGCCCGCCCCCGGGGCGTCAGCGGCGGGCCGCCGAGGCGAGGGTGGCGCGGGCCTCGGCCTCCGGCAGGCCCGTCCGGCGGGCCGCGGCGAGCAGGCGCGCGGCCAGCTCCGGGCCGAGGCCGGCCTCGTGGGCGCGGCAAGCGGCCCAGAAGAGGCGGGAGTTGCGCTGTCCGCGGGGGGAGTCGCGGACGAAGTCGAGGAGGGGGGCGGCGGGCGGCTGGCGGCCGTTGGCGGCGGTGGTCGGGTGCGGGCGGCGGGGCGGGGCGCCGAGCGGGGGCAGCAGGAGCGCCAGCAGGGCGGGCGGGACCGGGGCCGGGTGGCGCGGGGAGTGTGGGGCGAGGACGTACCGGCCGTGGGTGGTGAGCGAGCCGGGGCCGACCAGATAGCCGCCCGCGCCGCGGACGTCGATGCCCGGGGCGAGCCGGCCGGCGGAGTTGGCGACCGGTGGCGCGGGCGGGCCGGCGAACCACAGGTGGCGGCCGCCCGAGGGGGTCAGCACGGTGACCGTCGGCGGCAGCGCGAGGCCGTGGGCCCGGGCGATCAGCCGGAGGGCGGTGGGGCCGTCGGCGCCGTGCTTGGTGTCGAGGTCGAGGCCGATGAGGTGGTGCGGGAGCCGGCCGCAGGCGATGCCGTAGCCGGTGGCCCAGGGGGCGGCGGCGAACATCCGGCGGATCGTGAGCGGGTCGGTGGTGGCGTCGTGGACGCCGTGGCCGAGGCGACCGCAAGTGCCGTGGCAGGGCGGGTCGGTGGGGGCGTCGGGGTCCGCGGGGTCGTGGTGCGGGGAGCGGAGGGCGGGGAGTTTGGTGCGGGTCAGGGGGATGACGGGGTGGCCGCGCTCGGCGGCGGCGAGGGCGTGCGCGAGGGCGGCGTGGTGGGCGTCGGCCGGGGCGAGGGGTGGCCCGTAGGCGGGGAGCGCGGGCGCGGGCTCCCGGGGTGCGTGGGGCGTCGGGCCGGGGATCGGGCGCAGGGTGGGGCGGGCGTCGGCCGGGGCCTCGGGCGGGAGGGCGGCGGCCGTCGGGCGGGCGGTGTGCGGTGCGGTATGGCGGCGGGGCAGGGCCATGACTTCATTTTCGTACGGATGTTCGAGAAAAGAAAGGGTGGGAGGGGCGGCGTGCGGCGAAGATCACGTGTGCGCCGGGTCGGTCGGGGGGCCGGTTGACCCGCTCATCCCTTGGGGCGAACGGGTTGTGGTGGGGTCGCCGTGGAGCGCGGGGAGCGGCGTGGGGGCGCGAGTGGGGGCATCGGGGTTTGACGGCGGTATCTCCCCCTTGCGGGGGAATCAGTCTCCGCCGGTGGATCTGGCCGGGTTCGGTTGGGCAATCCTGAGGTCGCGACGTCGAGGCAGACACCGCGGTGGCCGGCCAACTGCCCGGTGAACAGATGGAGTTAGCGCTCTGCGGACCGTCCGGGGCGTGTCGTCCGGAGCGGGTTTTCGAGAGCTCAAAGCCCCGGTCCGGGGTGGGTTCGCACGGCCGAATCCGCCTACTGAGCCCCGCAGTTCATAAGTCACAAGTTTGCGATTCGTAGGAGGAAGAGACATGGCAAGCACCCGTACCGCCCGCGTCCTGGCGGTCGCCCTCGCGCTGCCGTTCGCGGCGGCGCTCTGCACCGGCGTGGCGCAGGCCGACAACGGCGGGCTCGCGAACAACGGGTCGAGCTCCGCCGCCACCAGTCAGACGGGCACCGGTGTCCGCGGCAGCAACCACGGCAACTCCACCACCGGCCAGCAGGTGGCCAACGGCCCCGGCGCGTCGAACCAGAACAACACCGCCAGCGTGAACGGTCACGGCTTCAGCGTGATCGACCAGGACAACGCCAACGTCGACTTCAACCAGCTCTGGTGAGCCGGTCCGCCGCGCGCCCGCGCGGCGGTGGAACCGGCGGGTGAGGTGATGAGGTGCCGCGCGGCGGACATGTGGGCCGCTCTGGGGTTCACCGCGCGGACCTTGACAGCGAGCGGGTTTCTGACGGACAGTCAGAAACCCGCTCGCTCGTTCGTACGGCCGTCACCGAAGGAAGGCCCGCCGACGTGCACCTCGCCCCCACTGAGCGCCAGCAGCGGCTGCGCGCCGAACTCCGCGCCTATTTCCGGGACCTGCTGCCCGACGGGCCGGTCGACGATCCGGCGGCACAGCGCGCGGTGCTCCGCCGGATCGGCGCCGACGGGCTGCTGGGCCTGGGCTGGCCGACCGCGTACGGGGGCCAAGGGCGCGGCCCCGACGAGCAGTTCGTCTTCTTCGACGAGGCGTACCGCGCGGGCGCCGCGCAGATCAACACCTTCGGGGGCGGGGTCAGCGAGGTGCAGCGGGAGATCGTGGCCACGGTGCGACTGGGGATGCGGAAGGGGCGGCGCGGGTGAGCGGGGACGCAGCGGTGCGGGAGGGGGCGGCCGGGGACACCGCCGGGTACGAGGCGGCGCTCGGGGCGTTCGAGGGGCGCCGGGCGTCGGCCCCGGGCGTCGGGAAGGACCCGGTCAACGAGGCGATGATCCGGCACTGGTGCGAGGCGATGGGCGACGAACACCCCGCCTACCGGGGGCCGGACGGCGTCGCCCCGCCGACCATGCTCCAGGCGTGGACGATGGGCGGGCTCCTGGGCCACAGCGGCCGGAGCGGCGCCTACGAGGAGCTCTCCGCGCTGCTGGACGCCGCGGGCTACACCGCGATCGTCGCCACCGACTGCGAGCAGGAGTACCTGCGGCCGCTGCGCCCCGGCGACGTGGTCACCTTCGACTCGGTGATCGAGTCGGTGTCGCCGCGCAAGACCACCAAGCTGGGCGCCGGCCACTTCATCACGACCCGGATGGACGTCCGGGCGAACGGGGAGCCGGCCGGGACGCACCGCTTCCGGGTGCTCAAGTACGCGCCGGCGGGCCGACACGTCGCCAACGGGAAGTCAGGGAAGGGGACTTCGGGCGGCCGGCGCCCCCGGCCGGTCGTCAATCGGGACAACGCCGGCTTCTGGGCGGGGGTGGCCGCCCACAAGCTGCTCCTCCAGCGCTGCGGTGGCTGCGGGACGCTGCGCTTCCCCTGGCTGCCCGGGTGCAACGGGTGCGGTTCGACGCGGTGGGACACCGTCGAGGCCGGCGGCGCGGGCACGGTCTATTCGTATGTGGTGATGCACCACCCGCCGTTCCCGGCGTTCGCCGCGCCCGAGGGCGGCGGTGCCGCGGGGCCGTACGCGGTCGGGCTGATCGAGCTGGCGGAGGGGGTGCGGATGGTCAGCAACGTGATCGGGGTGGAGCCCGACCGGGTGCGGATCGGGATGCCGGTGCGGCTGGAATTCCGGCGGGTGGACGAGGAGTTGGTCCTGCCGCTCTTCCGGGCCGAGGCGCCCACCGGGGCCGCCGGCGCGGAAGGCGGCGAGGGCTGAGATGGACTTCACGCCCACCCAAGGGCAGCGGGCGGCGGGCGCCCTGGCGGCGGAGATCTTCGGCGACCGGTCCACGCCGGAGCACCTGGCCGACCTGGGCGGCGCCGTCGACGTGGAGCTGTGGAAGGCGCTGTGCGCGGCCGGGCTCCCGGGCGCGGTGGCGGAGACGGGGCTGCTGGGACTGGTGTTGATGCTGGAGGAACAGGGCCGGACCACCGCCCAGGTGCCGTTCGCGGCGAGCTGCGCGTATGGGCTGCTGGCCGTCGAGGCGCACGGCAGCGCGGAGCAACGGGCCCGGCTGCTCCCGGGGTTGGCGGACGGGAGCGAGGTGGCGACCGGCGCCTTCGCGGGGGTGTCCGGCGGGCCGCGGGTCGTCGCCGCAGGGCCGCCCGGCGCCGCCCGGCTGACCGGCACGGTGCCCGTCGTCCCCTGGCTGTGCGGGGCCACCGTGGTGCTCGTCCCGGATGCCGAGCGCCGGCTGTGGCTGGTCCGCGCCGACGCCCCGGGCGTCGGCGTCGAGCCGGTGGCGACGACCGCGCCCTGGTCCGCGGGGCGGCTGACCCTACGGGGCGCCCCGGCCGAGCCGTTGGGCGGTGCCGCGACCGCCCCGCCACCGGCCGCCCACGACGCCTACGGCGCCTACGAGGATGTCCTGGCCACCGCCCGCACCGCCTTCGCCGGCCTCCAGGCGGGCGTCTGCGCGGGCGCGCTGGCCCGCGCGGTGGCGCACACCACCACCCGCGAACAGTTCGGCCGCCCGCTCGCCGCCAACCAAGCGGTCCAACTGCGGGCCGCCGAGGCGTACATGGACACCGAGGCGATCCGGGTCACCGCCTACGAGGCGGCCTGGCGCCGGGACGCGGGCCTGGACGCCGCCCCGCACGCGCTGACCGCCGCCTGGTGGGCCTCCGAGGCCGGCAAGCGGGTGGTGCACACCGGCCAGCACCTGCACGGCGGCCTCGGCGCCGACCTCGACCACCCCGTGCACCGGCACTTCCTCTGGGGCCGACAGCTCGACGCGTACCTGGGCGCGGGCGCCGAACTCCTGGAAGAACTGGGCGCGTTGCTGACGAAGGAGCCGCAAGGATGACCACCGACTCCGCCCGGGACGCCGGCCCGCCGCCCGCGCCCCACGTGGGCTGGGAGCTCCCGCCGCTCACCCTGCCGCTGACCCGCACCCTGATCGTCGCCGGGGCGCTCGCCTCCCGCGACTACCAGGACGTGCACCACGACGCCGAGGCGGCCAGGGAGAAGGGCTCCCCGGACATCTTCATGAACATCCTGACCACCAACGGCCTCGTCGGCCGCTACGTCACCGACCACTTCGGCCCGCGGTCCATGCTGCGGAAGGTCGCCATCCGGCTCGGCGCCCCCAACTACCCCGGGGACACCCTGGTGTTGCGCGGTACCGTCACCGCGGTCGACGGCGACACCAGCGAGGTGCGGATCGTCGGGACCAACGGCCTGGGCCACCACGTCACCGGCACGGTCGCCGTCAGCGTCCCCAGGGAGGCGGAGGGCCGATGACCCGCCACCGCCCCGACACCCTCGGCGGCCGGGCCGCCGTCGTCGGCATCGGCGCCACCGAGTTCTCCAAGGACTCCGGGCGCAGCGAACTCACCCTCGCCGTCGAGGCCGTGCAGGCCGCGCTGGCCGACGCCGGGCTGACCCCGGCCGACGTCGATGGGCTGGTCACCTTCACCATGGACACCAACCCCGAGATCACCGTCGCCCAGGCGGCCGGCATCGGCGAGCTGACCTTCTTCTCCCGCGTCCACTACGGGGGCGGCGCGGCCTGCGCCACCGTCCAGCAGGCCGCCCTCGCGGTCGCCACCGGCCTGGCCGACGTGGTGGTCTGCTACCGCGCCTTCAACGAGCGCTCCGGCCGCCGCTTCGGCGCCGGCGTCCAGCGGCGCGAACCGTCCGCCGAGGGCGCCGCGTTGGGCTGGAACCTCCCCTTCGGCCTGCTCACCCCCGCCTCCTGGGTCGCCATGGCCGCCCAGCGCTATCTGCACGCCTACGGCCTGACCCCGAACGCCTTCGGCCAGGTCGCGGTCACCGACCGCCGGCACGCCGCCACCAACCCGGCCGCGTACTTCCACGGCAAGCCGATCACCCTCGCCGACCACGCCGCCTCCCGTTGGATCGTCGAGCCGCTGCGGCTGTTGGACTGCTGCCAGGAGACCGACGGCGCCCAGGCGTTGGTGGTGACCTCCGTCGAGCGCGCCCGCGAACTGCCGCACCCGCCCGCGGTGATCACCGCCGCGGCCCAGGGCGCCGGCCGCGGCCAGGAGCAGATGACCAGCTTCTACCGCGACGACCTCACCGGCCTGCCCGAGATGCAGGTCGTCGCCGACCAGCTCTGGCGCACCTCCGGTCTGACCCCCACCGACATCGACGTCGCCATCCTCTATGACCACTTCACCCCCTTCGTCCTCATGCAGCTGGAGGAGTTCGGCTTCTGCGGACGGGGCGAGGCCGCGGACTTCGTGGCCGCCGACGGCCTCCCGTTGAACACCCACGGCGGCCAGCTCGGCGAGGCGTATCTGCACGGCATGAACGGGATCGCCGAGGCGGTCCGCCAACTCCGGGGCACCAGCCCCAATCAGGCCCCCGACCCCGCCCATGTCCTGGTCACGGCCGGCACCGGAGTGCCCACGTCGGGGCTGGTGTTGGGGCGGGCGGGGTAGCCGCGGTCGGGGCGCCTGCCGCGCCAGGCGCCCCCGTGGCCGTTCTCAGTCCGAGCGCGGGGCTGCCGGCGCCGTCGCGCGTGCGAAGGTGCGGCGGTAGGCGGTGGGGGTGGTGTCCAGCGCGCGCCGGAAGTGCAGCCGCAGGTTGGCCGCCGTGCCCAACCCGCAGTCCCGCGCCACCTGTTCGACCGAGCGGTCCGTGGTTTCCAGCAGTTCCCGCGCCCTGCCGAGCCGGGCGTTGAGCAGCCACTGCAACGGGGTCGTGCCCGTCTCCTCGCTGAACCGGCGCATGAAGGTGCGCTGCGAGAGGCCGGCGTGCCGGGCCAGCACGCGCAGCGTGAGCGGCTCGCCGAGCCGGTGCAGGGCCCATCCACGGGTTTCGGAGAGCGACGCCTGACCGGCCACCGCGACGGGGGCCGGCACGAACTGGGCCTGCCCACCGTCTCGGTGGGGGGCGGCGACCAGACCGCGGGCGATCTGGTTGGCCACCTCCGCGCCCAGGTCGCGACGGACGATGTGCAGGCACAGGTCGATGCCGCAGCACACCCCGGCCGAGGTGAGCACGTCGCCCTCGTCGACGTAGAGCACGTCGCGGTCGACCGTGACGGCCGGGAAGTCCCGCGCGAACGCGTCGAGGTGCTTCCAGTGGGTCGTGGCGTGCAGCCCGTCCAGCACGCCCGCCGCGGCCAGCGCGAACGCGCCCGTGCAGATCGACACCACGCGCTTGCCTCGTTCGCCGGCTTCGGCCAGTGCATCGAGCACGGCGTCCGGCAACGGAAGGAGCGGCTCGAATCCCGGCACGACCACGGTGTCGGCGGCGCGCAGGTGTTCCAGGCCCGCGTCGGCGACCAGCGCGAAGCCCGCGGTGGTGGCCACCTTCGCCTCCAGCGCGCACAGGGTCATCTCGTAGGGGGTTTCCGGCCGGGTGGTGAAGATCTGCGTCGGGATCGCCAGGTCGAGCGGGGTGACCCCGTCCAGCGCCAGGACCGCGACTCGATGCACTGCCATGGCAAGATTCTAACGAAGTAAGGAAAGATTGCCGCTCGCCGGGCCAGGGCGGTCGCGGCCAGGCTGAAGGCATGACCGGACCTCCTCACGAAGCGACCACCAACCCGATCACGCTGCCCGGCACACCGCTTGCCGACGCCGTCATCAACCTCATCCGACCGGTGGAGACGCCGTCCGTCTTCAACCACAGCATCCGCAGCTACCTGTTCGCCCGGCTGGTTGCCGGCCGCCTCGGCCTCACCGCCGGCCACGACTACGACGACGACCTGTTGTTCGCCGCGTGCGCGATGCACGACGTCGGCCTGGCCTCGGACGGCCCGCACAGCCAGCGGTTCGAGGTCGAAGGCGCCGACCGGGCCGCCGCGTTCCTGATCGACCACGGGGTATCCGCAGCCGACGCCGACCAGGTCTGGCAAGCCATCGCCCTGCACACCTCCCCGGGCATCGCGGAGCGCCGCGGCACGCTGTGCGTACTCGTCCGCGAAGGCGTCGCCCTCGACTTCGGCGGCCCCATGGGCGCCGACCACCTCGACGCCGTCACCGACGAGCAGGCCGACACCGTGCACGCGGCCTATCCGCGGCTGGAGATGATCCGCTCACTCACCGACGCGATCGTCGCGCAGGCCGCGGAGAACCCGAAGAACGCACCCCGGTACACGATCCCCGGCGAGTTCCTCCGCGAACGCGAGACCTACGGCCGGACCCGGATGGAACACGCCTTCCTTTCGTCCCGCTGGGGCAACTGACTCCCCGCACTCCACGACCCGTCACCACCCGTCACCACCCGTCAACAAGGAAAAGGAAGCGCCACCATGACCGTCCACACCGTCGACGTCCCCGAGGGAAACCCGGTCTTCGGGAGCACCACCAGCGCCTTCGACAGCTTCGGCTACTCCGCCGCGGTCCGCGCGCACGGCCTCTTGTTCATCGCCGGAACGATCGGTCGCCGCGCCGACGGAACCATCCCGGACACCATCGAAGAGCAGACCGAGATCGCCCTCGCGAAGATCGAGGAGATCCTGCGGCTGGAGAACCTCGACCCCTCCGCCCTCGTCGACGTCACCAGCTACCACGTCGACATCCGCCAGCACCTGCCCGGCTTCGTCGAGACCAAGCAGCGCCTGGTCAAGGCGCCCTACCCGACCTGGACGATCATCGGGGTCAGCGGCCTCGCCAGCCCCGGACTCCTCGTCGAAATCCGCGCGACCGCCGCGTATCCCGAACTTCGGTAGACGACGGCCGCGTAGACCTCGTCTTACTGATGGCCCTTAGGGGAGTACCTCCCGCGCTCCGCCTTGAGGAGGTGCGGGGGACCCCACCCGTACAACTTGAGGGGGACGTCGCTTCGGCACCCTGGGCCGACGACCTCGCCCCCTGTCCACTTCTAGCGTGGAGCACATGACCACGTCTGTGTGCACAAGCGCCTCGACGCCCGCGACGTTCCCGTCGTTCGCGTCCTACGTACGGGCCCGGGGGCCGGTTCTGCTGCGCGCCGCGCGGTCCCTGTCCACGAACCCCAACGACGCCGAGGACCTCCTCCAGACCGCGCTCACCAAGACCTATGTGGCCTGGGAGCGCATCGAGGACCACCGCGCGCTGGACGGCTATGTGCGCCGGGCGCTGATCAACACCCGCACCTCGCAGTGGCGCAAGCGCAGGGTCGAGGAGTTCGCCTGCGACGAGCTGCCCGAGCCGGACCCGATACCGGCGCCGGACCCGGCCGAACTCCAGGGCCTGCGCGACGCGATGTGGCGCGCGATCATGCGACTGCCGGCGCGGCAGCGCGCGATGGTCGTCCTGCGTTACTACGAGGACCTCAGCGAGGCCCAGACCGCCGAGGTCATGGAGGTCTCGGTCGGCACGGTCAAGAGCGCGGTCTCCCGCGCCCTGGCCAAGCTCCGCGAGGACCCGGAACTGGAGGTCCTGGGCCTCAGCCGGGTCGCGGCCTGACGGGGGCGCTCTGCCGGCCGGACGTCACGCCCCCCGCCCCGCCAACAGCCGTTCCACCGCCTGTTCCAGGGCCGCGATGCGGTCGGCGAGGCCGGCGGATTCGGTGTCGCGGGCGTCGCGGAGCAGGAGTTCGATCTGGGCCAGGCGGCTGGCGATGTCGGCGAGGGAGGCGTCGTCGCCGGGGGGTGGTGTCGGTGTCGGCGTGGGTTCGGAGGGGGGCGGGGTGGCCCTGCCGGGTTCGGCGGGGCTGGTCGGGGTCTCCGACGAGCCGGTGAGCAGGCGTTTCAACTGGGTGGCCTGGGCGGCAAGTTGGTGGTTCTTGCGGTAGAGGTCGAGGAAGACGTTGACCTTGGTGCGCAGCAGCCAGGGGTCGAAGGGCTTGACGAGGAAGTCGGCGGCGCCGACGGTGTAGCCGCGGTAGGCGTAGTCCGGGTCCACGGAGGCGCCGGTGAGCAGGATGACCGGGACGTCCTTCGTCTGGTCCAGCCCCTTGATGTTGGCGGCGGTCTCGAAGCCGCTCATGCCGGGCATCAGGACGTCGATCAGGACGACCGCGAACTCCTCGCGGAGCATGGCCTTGAGCGCCTCCTCGCCGGAGCGGGCCCGGACGACCTTGGTGGCCAGCGAGCCCAGGACCGCTTCGAGGGCGACGAGGTTCTCCTCCATGTCGTCGACGATGAGGATGGGTGCGGTGTCGGGTGGGGGCGGTGTCATGACGGTGGCCCCTCCGTTCCCTCGTCGGTGGTGTCGGGCGGGTCGGTGTCCGGTGGCGGGGCGTCGGGGGCCGGGCGGGCCCGGGCGGGGTCCAGGAGCTGGGAGATGACCGACAACAGGCGGTCCACGTCGACCGGTTTGGGGATGTAGTCGTCGGCGCCGCTCTCGATGGCCTTCTCGCGGTCGCCGGGCATCGCCTTGGCGGTGAGCGCGATGATCGGGAGGTCGGCGAAGCGGGGGGTGCGGCGGATGGCCCGGATCATCTCGTAGCCGTCCATCTCCGGCATCATGATGTCCATCAGGACCAGCGAGACGTCGGGCGCGCGGTCCAGCACCTCCAGGCCCTCGCGGCCGTTCTCGGCGTACTTGACGCGGATGCCGACCCGGCCGAGGACGTGGGTCAGCGCGAAGACGTTGCGGATGTCGTCGTCGACGATCAGGATGCGGCGGCCGGCCAGGACGCGTCCGGCGGGGCCGCTCAGCCAGTCCTTGAGCCGGGTGGCCTCGGGCCAGGTGACGTCGCCGGCCTCGGTGGCGCGGAGCGCGGTGCGGGGGGCGAGGCTCTCCTGGGCGGGGAAGACGTCGGAGGGTGCCACGACCGGTGGCGCGGGGGCGCGTTCGGGGCTCGCCGGGGCGGTGGGTGCGGCCTCGGCGGGGCCGGCGGTGTGTGGGGTGGGGGCGGGGGTGGCCGAGGGGCCGGAGTAGTGGGCGGGGACGTAGAGGGTGAAGGTGGAGCCGACGTTCACCTGGCTCTCGGCCTTGATGCGGCCGCCGAGCAGCGCGGCCATGTCGCGGCTGATCGACAGGCCCAGCCCGGTGCCGCCGTATTTGCGGTTGGTGGTGCCGTCGGACTGCTGGAACGCCTCGAAGATGCCGTCGAGTTTCTCCGGGGGAATGCCTATTCCGGTGTCCTTGACGGAGAGCGCGAGGACGGTGTCGGCGGTGCGCAGGGACGCCTCCTCGAACTGGTCGCGCCGGCTTTCCGGGACGCGTTCGACGCGGAGTTCCACGCCGCCGGTGGAGGTGAACTTCACCGCGTTGGAGAGCAGGTTGCGCAGGATCTGCTGGAGGCGCTGTTCGTCGGAGAACAGCTCCTCGGGGACGCCCTCGCCGACGTGGACGTCGAAGCCGAGGCCGCGGTCGACGGTGAGCGGGCGGAAGGTGGCCCGCACGTAGTCCAGCAGCTTCTTCAGCGGCAGCGCCTTGGGGTGCACGTCCATCCGGCCGGCCTCGATCTTCGACAGGTCGAGGATGTCGTTGATGAGCTGGAGCAGGTCGGAGCCGGCGCGGTGGATGGTGACCGCGAACTCCACCTCCTGCGGGCTGAGATGGCCGTCGGGGTTGTCGGCGAGCAGCCGCGAGAGCACCAGCAGGGAGTTGAGCGGGGTGCGCAGCTCGTGCGACATGTTGGCGAGGAACTCGGACTTGTACTGCGAGGAGGTGGCCAGGAGCGCGGCCTTCTCCTCCAGTTCGGCGTTGGTGAGTTGGAGCTCGTCGGAGCGCTGGCGGAGCTCGGCGGTCAGCCGCTGGGATTCCGAGAGCAGCGATTCGGTACGGGAGTTGGCGATGATGGTGTTGATGGAGACGCCGATGGTGTTGACGAACTGGTCGATGAAGGCCAGGTGCACCTCGCTGAAGCGGCTGAAGGAGGCCAGCTCGATCACGCCGAGGACCTGGTCCTCGAAGAGGATCGGGAAGATGACGACGCTGGCCGGGGCGGCGGCGCCGAGGCCGGAGCTGATGGTGAGGTAGTCGCTGGGGACCGCCTCGACGAGGATGCGCCGCTGCTCCGTGGCGGCCTGGGTGATCAGGCCCCAGGCGGGGGCGCCGCGCCGCATCCGGTTCAGGGCGCCCTCGCCTTCGGGACGACCGGTGCCGTAGCCGGCGATCAGCTCCAGCCCCTCGCCCGGCTCGGCGCCCGCCTCGGCCAGGAAGAACGCGCCGAACTGGGCGTTCACCAACGGTGTCAGCTCGCGCAGGATCAGGTCGGCGACCTCGACCAGATCGCGGTGGCCCTGCATCAGGCCGGCGATCCGGGTGAGGTTGGACTCCAGCCAGTCCTTGGCGCGGGTGGTCTCGCGGAGGTTGGCGACCATGAGGTTGATGTTGTTCTTCAGGGCGGCGACCTCGCCGCGGGCGTCCACGGTGATCGAGCCGGACATGTCGCCCTGGGTGACCGCGCTGGTCACCTCGGCGATCGCGCGCACCTGGGTGGTGAGGTTGAGGGCCAGCTCGTTGACGCTGGTGGTGAGCTGCTTCCAGGTGCCGTAGACGCCCTCGACCCGGGCCTGGCCGCCGAGTTGGCCCTCGCTGCCGACCTCGCGGGCCACCCGGGTCACCTCGGAGGCGAACGAGGAGAGGGTGTCGACCATGGTGTTGAGGGTGGTCTTGAGTTCGAGGATCTCGCCGCGGGCATCGACGTCGATCTTCTTGGAGAGGTCGCCCTGGGCCACCGACGTCGCCACCTCCGCGATGTTGCGGACCTGCGAAGTGAGGTTGTCCGCCATGGAGTTGACGTTGTCGGTGAGGTTCTTCCAGACCCCCGAGACGCCGTGCACCTGGGCGCGGCCGCCGAGCCGGCCCTCGGTGCCGACCTCGCGGGCGACCCGGGTGACCTCGTCGGCGAACGCCCGCAACTGCCCCACCATGGTGTTGACGGTGTCCTTGAGCTCCAGGATCTCGCCGCGGGCGTCCACGTCGATCTTCTTGGTGAGGTCGCCGTTGGCGACCGCGGTGGTGACCTGGGCGATGTTGCGGACCTGCGAAGTGAGGTTCAGCGCCATGGAGTTGACGTTGTCGGTGAGCTCCTTCCAGACCCCCGAGACGCCCCGGACCTGCGCCTGACCGCCGAGGTTGCCCTCGGTGCCGACCTCGCGGGCGACGCGGGTGACCTCGTCGGCGAAGGCGGAGAGCTGGTCGACCATGGTGTTGATGGTCGACTTGAGTTCCAGGATCTCGCCCTTCGCCTCGACGGTGATCTTCTTGCCGAGGTCGCCCTCGGCGACGGCGGTGGCGACCAGCGCGATGTTGCGGACCTGCGTGGTGAGGTTGTCCGCCATGAAGTTGACGCTCTCGGTGAGGTCCTTCCAGACGCCGGAGACGCCGCGTACTTGGGCGCGGCCGCCGAGCTGCCCCTCGGTGCCGACTTCGCGGGCGACGCGGGTGACCTCGTCGGCGAAGGCGGAGAGCTGGTCGACCATGGTGTTGATGGTCGACTTGAGTTCCAGGATCTCGCCGCGGGCGTCCACGGTGATCTTCTGGCTGAGGTCGCCGTTGGCGACGGCGGTGGTGACCTGGGCGATGTTGCGGACCTGCCAGGTCAGGTTGGACGCCATGGAGTTGACGTTGTCGGTGAGGTCCTTCCAGACGCCGGAGACGCCGCGTACTTGGGCGCGGCCGCCGAGCCGGCCCTCGGTGCCGACTTCGCGGGCGACGCGGGTGACCTCGTCGGCGAAGGCGGAGAGCTGGTCGACCATGGTGTTCACGGTGAGCTTCAGCTCCAGCAGCTCGCCGGTGGCCTCGACCGTCACCTGCTGGGTGAGGTCGCCGCGGGCCACCGCCGTGGTCACCACCGCGATGTCCCGCACCTGCGCGGTCAGTCGGGACGCCATGGTGTTGACCGCCTCGGTCACGTGCAGCCAGTCGCCGGAGAGGCCCTGGACCTTGGCGCGGCCGCCGAGCCGGCCCTCGATGCCGACCTCGCGGGAGACCCGGGTGAGCTCGCCGGTGAAGAGCGAGAGCCGGTCGACCACGCGGTTGACGCAGCTTCCCAGGCGGCGCAGATCGCCGCGGAGCTGACGGCTGCCGTCGTGCAGATCGACGTGCCGGGTCAGATCGCCGTCGGCGATCGAGTCCAGCACCCGGGTGGCCTTGGCGACCGGGGTGACCAGCGCTTCCAGGACGGCGTTGGCGGCCTCGACGTTGGTGGTCCAGCCGCCCTGCCCGGGGCTGGCGCGCAGCCGCTCGTCCAGCCGGCCCTCGCGGACGACCTCCCGGCGCAGGCGCTGGAGTTCGGCGGCGAGGTGGGCGTTGCGGGCGACGATCTGGGCGAAGACGTCGGTCATGTCGGCCAGTACGCCGTCGACCGGGGCGCCGTCTTCGGGGCGGTCGACGCGGGCGGTGAAGTCGCCGTCGCGCAGGGCGTTGAGCGCGGCCAGGAGGGGGCGCAGCTCGCTGGTGCGCACCCACTGGCCGTCGTGGCGGGGGTCCGAGGGTGACGCCGCGGACTCGGGCCGGGTCGGGTCGGGCGCCATGGCACACCATCCCCCCAGTGATCGAGACCGAACGTGAACCGGACGTGTGCGGAGCCGTCCGGCCGTTGCGGAGCCGTCGGGCTCGTCCGGGAACGGCCCGGAGCGCGTCCGGTGGCGGACCGGAGGGGTCCCGGAGTCGGTCCGGAACTGATCCAATTGGGCAGATATGTCATAGTATAAAGCGGCCGTAATGAGTTGCTTTTCCGGGCGCATCAGGGGGCGCCGTGACCTCGCTATCGCCGCGGACGACGGCCCCGCAGGAGACCGAAACGGTGTCCCGCACCGGGCTGCCGGCGAACCAGCTGGCCGCCTCCGCGGCCCGCCGTTTCGTGCGCACCCTGCTGACCGAGCGGGCGGCCGCCCCGGACGCCGCCCCCGGCGCCGCCGCGATCAGCTCGGACCTCATCGACCAGGCGGTCCTCCTCGTCAGCGAACTGGTCACCAACGCCGTGATGTACGCGGGCACCGACATCGACGTGACCTGCCGGCTGACGTACGGGCGCGGGCCGGTCGCGGCCGGCGGCGCGGAGCCGGGCCCGGCCACCGTCGCGATCGTCGTGGAGGTCGCCGACCGACACCCGTCGCGGACCGTGCGCGGCGGGGTGGACGCCCGCGGCGGCGCCCCCGGCTACGGCCTCCAGCTCGTCGCCGCGCTCGCCGAGTCCTGGGGCGTGACCTACCGCAGGTCCACCAAGACGGTCTGGTTCCGGCTGACCGCCACCGAGGGCCGGGCGACGGCCGCACCGGCCGGACCCGACCGGCCCGCTGCCGGTGCCGCGGCCCGGGCCCGGGCGCCGCGCGGGTCCCCAACGGCCGCCGAGTGGGTCGACCGCGGCGGCCCCTCGTTCCTCGCCGAGACCAGCGAACTCCTCGCCGGCCAGCTGGACCAGGACATGGTCACCGCGCTCGCCGCCCAACTGCTGGTGCCCCGGCTCGCCGACTGGTGCGCGATCTGGCTGAGCATCGAGGGCGGCGGCATGCAGCTCTCCCGGGTGTGGCACGTCGACGAGCGGCGGATCGGGCCGCTCCGCGTCGACCTGGAGCGCGAGCCGCCCATCGACGTCGTCCGGGTCGGCGGCATCCCCTGGACCTGGCCGGAATGCGCCGGCGCGTCCAGGGAGGGCGGCTCGGCGCTGGCCTTCCCCCTGGTGGCCCGCGACGAGCAGTTGGGCGTCCTGCTGCTGGGCCGGGCCGGCCGGCTGAAGATGACCGACACCGTCGCGCGCATGGTGGAGGACGTCGCCCGGCGGATCGCCCAGGCCGTCCACACCGCCCGCCAGTACACCCGGCAGACCACCATCAGCCTGGCCCTCCAACGCCGCCAACTGCCCGCCACCCTGGCCAGCATCCCCGGCGTGGACACCGCGATCGTCTACGAGCCGCACGGCCAGGGGCAGACCGTCGGCGGCGACTTCTACGACGTCTTCCCGATGGGCGAGAGCCGCTGGTGCTTCCTGCTGGGCGACGTCCAGGGCAAGGACCCCGAGGCGATGTCGGTGACCGGGCTCGCCCGCCACCTGGTGCGGCTGCTGGCCCGGGAGGGCCACGGCGTCGAATCGGTCCTCGGGCGGCTGAATCTGGCCATGGCCGAGGAGAGCGCCGAGGCGGTGGAACTCGGCGGGGAACAGGCCAGTTCGCGCTTCTTGAGCCTGCTCTACGGGGAGTTGACCGTCGATCCCGGGCTCCCCGGGGCCCGTTGCACCGTCGCCAGCGCCGGGCACCCGCCGCCGCTGCACCTGTTCACCGACGGCGCCGTGGAGCCGGCCGCCGACCCGCAGATGCTGCTGGGCATCGACGAGGGCGCCGAGTTCCGCGCCAGCACCTTCCCGCTCGCGCCCGGCGAGACGCTGCTGTGCGTCACCGACGGGGTCACCGAACGCCGCTGCGGGAACTGGCAGTTGGACGACAACGACGGCCTGGTGGGGGTGTTGCGGGACGGCCTCGGCCTGGGCGCCAAGGCGCTCGCCGAACACGTCCGCCGGGCCGCCCACGACTTCGGCACCGGACCGGTCGAGGACGACCTCTCGGTCCTGGTCCTCCAGGCGGTGACGCCGAAGTCGGGGCCCGCGTAACGGCGGGGCCTGTCCTACGGGCCGGCCCTAGCGCCCCTGGAGCCCGCTGCCGTCCGCCGAGGAGTGCTCCCACTCGCCGCCCCCGGAGACCACGCCCCCGCCGTGCCCCTGCACCGGGTCGAACAGGCCGCTCGCCAGCGGCCGTCCGGCCACCGGGCCGCCGCCCGGCCCCGGTTGGGCCGCCCCCTGGGACGGGGCCGCGTGCGCGGCGGTGCAGACCAGGACACCGGCGCCACCCAGGGCGGCGACGGCGAGACAACGAGCGAGACGGGCGCGCATGGAACGCTCCTCACGGGAAGGGAAAAGGGGTCCGGATCCGGCCAATGCCGCCTCCGGGTCCCGCCAGCCTGGTGCGGGCCCGCGGGCCGGCACAAGCAACGTGCCGCGCGGGACCTCCCTGCGGGTGAAGCGGACGTGCGCGGGTTCCCGGCCGAATCCGGCCCGAGGGGAAAAGAACACGCCATGGAGGCGTGACATACCACGCGGTACGCATCGAGAATCGCAGCACCACTACCCGCCCGTAACAAAGCGGAGGCACCCGGTGCTCAGCACGATGCAGGACGTACCGCTCACCGTCTCGCGAATCCTCACCCATGGGTCAACGGTCCACGGTGACGCGCAGGTCATCACGTGGACCGGCGAGGCGGAGCCGCACCGCCGCACCTTCGCCGAGATCGGCCGCCGGGCCGCGCAGCTCGCGCACGCGCTGCGCGACGAGCTCGACGTGGCCCCCGAGGAGCGGGTCGGCACGCTGATGTGGAACAACAGCGAGCACATGGAGGCGTACCTCGGCATCCCGTCCATGGGCGCGGTGTTGCACACGCTGAACCTCCGGCTCGCGCCCGAGCAGCTCGCCTGGATCGTCCACCACGCCGAGGACCGCGTCGTCCTCGTCAACGGCACGCTGATCCCGCTGCTGGCGCCCCTGTTGCCGCAGCTGCCCAAGGTGGCGCACGTGGTCGTCGTCGGCCCCGGCGACCGCGCCCCGTTGGCCGGGGCCGACGTCCAGGTCCACGACTACGAGGAGCTGCTCGCCGGGCGGCCGGAGCGCTACGACTGGCCGGAGATCGACGAGCGGGAGGCGGCCGCGCTCTGCTACACCTCCGGGACCACCGGCGAGCCCAAGGGCGTGCTCTACAGCCACCGTTCGCTGTATCTGCACTCGCTCCAGGTCAACACCGCGGAGGCGTTCGCCCTCGCGTCGCACGACATCGCGCTGCCCGTGGTGCCGATGTTCCACGTCAACGCCTGGGGTCTGCCGCACGCCGCGTTCATGGCCGGCGCCTCGCTGCTGATGCCGGACCGCTTCCTCCAGCCCGCGCCGCTCGCCGAGATGATCGAGACGGTGCGGCCCACGATAGGAGCCGCGGTACCGACGATCTGGCAGGGCCTGCTGGCCGAACTCGACGCCCACAAGCGGGACGTGGCCTGTCTGGCGACGGTCGTCATCGGCGGCTCGGCCTGTCCGCCCGCGCTGATGCGCGGCTTCGAGGAGCGGCACGGGGTCCGCGTGGTGCACGCCTGGGGCATGACCGAGACCTCCCCGCTGGGCTGCGTCTCCCACCCGCCGGCCGGCGCCAGCGGCGAGGAGGCGTGGGCCTACCGCGCCACCCAGGGCCGCTTCCCGGCCTCCGTCGAGGCCCGGCTGATCGGCCCGGCCGGCGAGGAACTGCCGTGGGACGGCGCCGCGGCCGGCGAGCTGGAGGTCCGGGGCCCGTGGATCGCCGGCGCGTACTACGGCGGCGCGCAGGGCGAAGCGCTGCGCCCGGAGGACAAGTTCAGCCCCGACGGCTGGCTGCGCACCGGTGACGTCGGCACCATCACCCCGGACGGCTACCTCACCCTGACCGACCGGGCCAAGGACGTCATCAAGTCCGGCGGCGAGTGGATCTCCTCGGTCGAGCTGGAGAACCACCTGATGGCCCACCCCGGCGTCGCGGAGGCCGCGGTGGTGGCCGTCCCCGACGAGAAGTGGGGCGAGCGGCCGCTGGCCACCGTGGTGTTGACCGACGGCACCGCGCTGACCTATGAGGAGCTGCGGGCCTTCCTCGGCGAGCGGATCGCCCGCTGGCAGCTCCCGGAGCGGTGGGCGGTGATCCCGTCGGTGCCGAAGACGAGCGTCGGCAAGTTCGACAAGAAGGTGCTGCGCCGGCAGTACGCGGACGGCGAGCTGGACGTGACGCGGCTGAGCTGATCTTGGGGGTGGGCCCTTAGGGGCCCACCCTCAGTTGGTGCCGATCTTCGCCAGCAGGTCCACGATCCGGCTCTGCACCTCGGCGCTGGTGGAGCGCTCGGCCAGGAAGAGCACCGTCTCCCCGGAGGCGAGCCGCGGCAGTTGGGCCGGGTCCAGGTCGGCGGAGGTGTAGACGACCAGCGGGGTGCGGTCCAACAGCCCGTTGGCGCGCAGCCAGTCCACGATGCCGGCCCGGCGGCGGCGCACCTGCATCAGGTCCATCACGACGAGGTTGGGCCGCACCTGCGTCGCCAGGGCGGCCGCGTCGGTGTCCGCACCGGCCCGGGCCACCTGCATCCCGCGCCGCTCCAACGAGGCGGTCAGCGCGCCGGCGATGGCGTCGTTCTGCTCGATCAGGAGCACCCGCGCCGGCTGGTCCTCGGCGTCCCGCGGGGCCAGCGCCTTGAGCAGCACGGCCGGGTCGGCGCCGTACGCGGCCTCCCGGGTCGCCTGCCCCAGCCCGGCGGTGACCAGCACGGGCACCTCGGCGGCGCCGGCGGCCTGGCGCAGCGACTGGAGCGCGGTGCGGGTGATCGGCCCGGTCAGCGGGTCCACGAAGAGCGCCGCCGGGTACGCGGCGATCTGCGCGTCCACCTCCTCGCGGGAGTTGACGATCACCGGGCGGTAGCCGCGGTCGCTGAGCGCCTGCTGGGTGGCGACGTCGGGCGCCGGCCAGACCAGCAGCCGGCGCGGATTGTCCAGCGGCTCCGGCGGCAACTCGTCATCCAGCGGCGGCTGTTGACGCTCCATCACCTCGACCGCGCCGTTCGGCCCGTCCAGCGGCTCGGGCCCCTCGCTGCCCTCGTCGGGCGCCGAGATGGCGAACGCGCGGCCCTCGCTGGCGTCCATGAGGTGCCCCTGCGGGCCCGGCTGCTTGGGCCGGGCGGCCGGCTGCGGCTGGGGGCCGGCGGCCTGCGGGGTGCCCGGCGCGGGGGCCTCGGCGGCGCCGGTGCGCTCGCCCTCCGGCGGGGGTGCGGCCAGCTTGCGGCGGCGGCCGGAACCGGTGGCGGTGCCGCCCGGCGGCGTCGCGGTGCCGCCCGGCGGTACGGGCCCCGGCTGCGCCGCCGGACGCTGCGGATCGGCCACCTGCTGGGCGAACGGCACGCCCTGGCCGAGCGTGCGCACGCTGAACGCCCGCCCCGAGGTGTGCCCGGGGTCGTCCTCGACGGGCGGCAGCGGTTGCCGGGCCGCGGCCGACGGCGGGCCCTGCGGCGGCACGGGGGCGGCCTCCTCGGCGGGGCTGGGACGGCCGCGGCGGCGGCCGGTGGGCGCGGACGGCGTGGCGCCGGGGACCCAGGGGGCGGTCCCGGTGCCCGTACCGGTCGGCTCCGCCGGGGCGCCCGGGGCCGCGGCCTCGGACGGCTGCGCGACCAGGCCCTCGGGCCCGGCCACGAACGTGCCGGACGCCTCGGAGTCGGCCATCGCCGCGGCCGCGCGCTCCTCGGCGGCGGCCCGCCGGGCCCGGCGCCGGCCGGTCGGCTCGGCGGCGTCCCAACCGCCTTGTGCGTCGGGGGAGTCGGCGGGGGCGGCCGCCGGTCTCGCGGTCGCCTCGGGGCCGGCCGCCACCGCCCGGCGCGCGCGCCGCCGCCCGGTACCGGTGTCCTGCGGGCCGGCCTCCGCCGGGGCGGCTGCGCCGGCGCGGGCGGGCACCCCGCCGGCGATCGCGGGCAGCGCCGACTGGGGCTGCTGGGGCTGCTGGGTCGAGGAGGGCGCCGACTGCTGCGGCGCCCGGTCCGCCGCGGCCGGCGGCAGCGCGAACGGCGACCGCGGCGCGTCCTGGGCCTGGCCGGCCCGATTGCCGCCCTGCTGCGGCACGTTGGCACCCCGGGCGGCGGGCGCCTGCGGCCCACCGGCCCGCTCGGGCGCCTCGGCCAGCGCCCGCCGGGCCCGACGACCACCGGCGGCCCCCTGAGCGCCCGACACGGGCCGTTCCGCGGCCCCGCCCTGCGGCTGACCCGGCTGCGGCGCCGGCTGCTGTCCCTGGGGCGGCACCGGCCCGAGCGCCGGCGCCACCGCGGGCGTCAGTCCGTGCGCCGGAGCGCCGGCCGGGGCCCCGTCACCGGCCCCGGACGGCAGCGCGGGCAGCGCCGAGCCCTCCGGCGCCGGCCGCGCCCGGCGACGACCGCTCGGCGGCACCGCCTCGGCACCCGCCGACAGCCCGGCACCCTGTGTGCCGTCCGCCGCGGGAGACGTCTCCGTGTCCGGGCGCCGCGCGCGCCGGCGCCCGGTCGGCTGCTGCGCGCCGGTCGCACCGTCCTCCGCCTCGCCGCCCGCGGGCGGCTCCCCGGCGACGCTGCGGCCGCGCCCGTCCGTCCCCGGGACGGCAGCGGCCGGCCTGTCGCCCCCGGTCGCCTGCTCCCCGTCCTCGGCCGGCTCCTCGTCGTCCACCGGCACCGGTTCGTCGATCAGCACCGGCAGTTCCAGCACGTACGCGCTGCCGCCGGCACCGGAACCGCCCGGCACCTTGTGCGTCTGGATCAGCCCGTCGTGCATCCGCACGATGCCGCGGACGATCGGCCCGTGCACCGGATCGCCGCCGCCGAACGGCCCGCGCACCTCGATGCGGACGACCTCGCCGCGCTTGGCCGCCGCCACCACGATCGTCGAGTCGCCGGGCACCGGACGGCCGCCCTGGCCGCCCGCGCCGGCACCGGCCGGGTGCCGGCCCGTGGAGTCCACCCCGGCCACGTCCGCGATCAGATGCGACAGCGCCTGCGCCAGCCGCTCCGCGTCGACCAGCGCCGCTATCGGCGGCGCGTGCACCGCGAACTGCGCCCGGCCCGGCCCGATCAGCTCGATCGCGCCCTCCACGCCGGCCGCGACCACCTTGTCCAGCGACACCTTGGTGCGGTTCAGCTTCGCCGTGCCGGCGTCCAGCTGCTGGTAGCCGAGCACGTTGTCCACCAGCGTCGTCATCCGGGCGTGCCCGGCCGCGAGGTGGTGCAGGATCTGGTTGGCCTCGGGCCACAGTTGGCCCGCCGGGTCGGAGGCGAGGGCGGTCAGCTCGCCGCTGAGCTCTTCGAGCGGCCCGCGCAACGACCGCTCCAGGACGGCCAGTAGCTGGGCGTGGCGGGCCGCCAGCGCGTCGAGCGGCCGCCGGTCGGTGAACGTCATCACCGCGCCCACCAGTTGGTCGCCGTCCCGCACCGGAGCGGTGGTCAGGTCGACGGACACCGCCCGGCCGTCCTTGGCCCACAGCACCTGCCCGCGCACCCGGTGCTTGCGGCCGGACTTGAGGGTGTCGGCGAGCGGGGTGTCCTCCCAGGGCAACGCCGAACCGTCCGGCCGGGAGTGGTGGACCAGCGGGTGCAGCTCCTTGCCGCCCAGCTCGCTGGCCCGGTAGCCGAGGATCTGCGCGGCGGACGGGTTGACGAGGACCACCCGGCCCTCGGAGTCGACGCCGACCACGCCCTCCGCCGCGGCCCGCAGGATCATCTCCGTCTGCCGCTGCTGGCGCGCCAACTCGGTCTCGGTGTCCACCGTCCCGGTCAGGTCGCGCACCACGAGCATCAGCAGCTCGTCGCCGGTGTAGCCGTTGCGGTGGTCGGCGTAGGCGGCCTCGAAGGCGGACTCGTACGGGGTGCGGCCGTCCTCCAAGTTGGCGCTGGTCACCTCGACCAGCAACTCGACGCCGTCGGTGCGCCGCGCGACCATCCGCGTCGGCCTCGTCCGGCCCTCGACCTCCTCGTCCCGGCGCCGCATCGACCCCGGGATCCGCTTCGAGTCGAAGGTCGGCAGCAGGTCCAACAGCCCCCGCCCGACCAGGGCCGTGCCCGGGGCCTCGAACATCTCCAGGGCGATGGCGTTGGCGTTGACGACGGTGCCGTTGCAGTTGACGAGCAGCAGCGCGTCGGGAAGGGCATCCAGTATGGCTGCGAGGCGAGCAGCGCCTCGGGATGGCCTGCTGCTCACGAGACGCTTCCTCCCTGTTACCGCACCTTGCCGACCCACCATGGCGGGTCGCTGGAAGGGAGTCTACGGGCACATGCCGGGGAGGCGGGGGCGGATGACGTCCCCCGCAATGCCGCGCCCCGGCGCGACTCACCGCACGCCCGACATGTGCCCCTCGTCCTGACCTGGCCCGCTACTTGGCCACGAACCGGGTCAGGAAACGGTCGACGGGAGCATGGGTTCGAAACGGCCCCAGCGTTCGATCTCACACCCGTTGGTGCGCCGGAAGTCGGCGTTGACCGGCCGCCCGGCCCACACCCCGGTGACGTGCGCCCGCGCCGGACCGCCGTACATCATCGTGCACTTGGCGCCCTGCGGCACCGGCGCGAACGGGTCCTTGCCCCAGCGCGTCATGCGATCCAGCCGGTCGCAGGCGCGGGCCGCGGCGAAGTGGTTCCCGCCGCGCGGATGGCAGCGCAGCTCGAACGTGCCGTCCGTGCGCGCAGAACCGGACTTGGTGACGGTGATCGTGAGGTGGTCCCCGCGCGGCCCGCCGAGCGCCGGCTGGTCGCCGAAGCGGAGGTCGTCGTGGTGGTAGGGCAGCGGGATCGGGGCGGCGGAGGCGGCCGGCGCGACGGCGAGCGCGGGCAGCGCGCACAAGGCGGCGGCCGCGGCGACCAACAGGGACAGCGACCGGGACGGGATCCGGCGACGGGACATCACGGGCTCCAGAGGGCGAGGGCGGCCGCGCCGGATGCGCGGGCTCGCACGGGGCGGGACGGCGGTACGCGGTCGTACGCGCCGGGGGGCGCACAACACCTGCGGTCGCGCGACCCCGTCTCTCTAACGCCGTTCCGGCCGCGACGTTGCGCCGCAGGAACGTCTTTGCCGGGTGGGTCGCGGGCCTAGTACCGTGGGGGGCGATTGGTGACGGGCCGCTGGGCTGTGTCATCATCTGGTCACGCCACATCGCGCCACACGCGCGATGAGGACGTGTGGAGGCGTCGCCTAGTCCGGTCTATGGCGCCGCACTGCTAATGCGGTTTGGGTTTTACCGCCCATCGAGGGTTCAAATCCCTCCGCCTCCGCTTGTGCATTCAGCTCCGGGCCCGGTCACTCACGACCGGGCCCGGAGCTTTTGCGTGGGCGGCTCCGACTCCCGGGTGGATCTTCCGCCCCACCCCCGTCCCTCCCCTCCGCCTACGCTGCCGCGCATGCCCCAGCCGAGCCCGCCGCCCCCGCCGCGGCCCGCGTCCCGCCGGCGCGACCCCGCCGCCCGCACCGTCGTCATGCTGGCCTTCGAGGGCGCCCGACTGCTCGATGTGACCGGCCCGTTGGAGGTCTTCAGCGTCGCCGCGCGCCTCGGCGGCCGCTACGAGATCCGGCTGTGCTCCCCCGACGGCCGCCCCGTCACCACCGCCTCCGGTGCCCGCCTCGCCGTCGACACGGACGTCCCGGAGCTCTCCGCCCACCCCCTGGACACCGTCCTCGTCCCCGGCGCCGAGGAGCTCGCTCAGGGCCGTTTCCCGCCCGGCCTCCTGGACGCGGTCCGGGCCCTCGCCGCCCGCTCCCGCCGGGTCGCCTCGGTCTGCGCCGGGGCGTTCGCGCTGGCCGGCGCCGGGCTGCTGGACGGGCGGCGGGCCACCACCCACTGGCGCCACACCGCCACCCTCGCCGCCCGCCACCCCACCCTCACCGTCGACCCCGACGCGCTCTACGTCCGCGACGGCGACCTCTTCACCTCCGCCGGTGTCTGTGCCGGCATCGACCTCGCGCTCGCCCTCGTGGAGGCCGACGAGGGCCCCGACCTGGCCCGCGAGGTCGCCCGCGACCTGGTGGTCTTCATGCAGCGCCCGGGCGGCCAGTCCCAGTTCTCGGTGCCCGCCCGCACCCCGCGGCCCCGCCACGACGCGCTGCGCGCCCTCCTGGACGCGATCGCCGCCGACCCGGCCGCCGACCACTCCAACCCCGCGCTGGCCGCCCGCGCCGGCCTCAGCGCCCGCCACCTCACCCGGCTCTTTCGCGCGCACACCGGCACCACCCCCGCCGGCTACGTCGAGGCCGTCCGCCTGGAGGCCGCCCAGACCCTCCTCGCCAACGGCGAGACCGCCACCGCCACCGCCCGCCGCACCGGCATCGGCACCGACGAATCCCTCCGCCGCCTCTTCCTCCGCCGTCTCGGCGTGACCCCCTCCGCCTACCGCGCCCGCTTCCACACCACCATCCGCTGACCGCGGCCCCATGTCCCCATCTGTGGGGCGCTCGTCCCGCACACGCCGGGCGCCCGCACCCCCACGGCGCGACCCTGACCCCATGACCCCCAACAAGCTGCCCAACGAGCCGTCCCACAAGACCGCCGACGAAGGCACCCGCACACGGTCCACGTCGCCCCAGGACCTGCCCACCCTCGCCGGCATCCCCGTCCCGGACAGCCGCCTGGCCCGCGAGGCCACCGAACTCGTCCGCGACCTCACCGACGACCTGCTCTACCACCACTCCCACCGGGTCTACCTCTTCGGCGCCCACCACGGCCTGCGGCACCGCCTGACCTTCGACCCCGAGCTGCTCTACGTGGGCGCCCTCTTCCACGACCTCGGCCTCACCGAGAAGTTCCGCACCTCCCAGCAGCGCTTCGAGATCGACGGCGCCGACGAGGCCCGCGCCTTCCTCACCGCCCGGGGCATCCCCGAAGACCGCGCCCGCCTCGTCTGGGAGGGCATCGCCCTGCACACCACCCCGGAGATCCCGCACCACATGGCCCCCGAAGTGGCCCTCGTCACCGCCGGCGTCGAACTCGACGTCCTCGGCATCGGTTACGCCGACCTGCCCGAGGCAACCCGCGCGGCCGTCGTCGCCGCCCACCCCCGCCCCGACTTCAAGCGCCGCATCCTCCGCGCCTTCCACGCCGGGCTGGCCCACCGCCCCCAGACCACCTTCGGCAACGTCAAGGCCGACGTCCTGGACCGCTTCGAAGCCGACTACGCCCGCCAGAACTTCGTCCAGATCATCGAGAACTCCCCCTGGCCGGCCTGACCCGTCGCCCCCCAACACCCCCTCACAACCGGCCTGATCATCATTTCCGCAGGTCAGAGGGGGTGCGGGCAACGGATTTCGCCTCACGGCCCAGGTCATGTAATGTTGTTCCCGCAACGCCGACCGGCAAGAAAAACCGCCGGAAAGCCAAGCGCTCGTAGCTTAACGGATAGAGCATCTGACTACGGATCAGAAGGTTGCAGGTTCGAATCCTGCCGAGCGCACAGCAGGTCAAAGCCCCCGCCGGGTTATCTGGGCGGGGGCTTTGTCGTGCCGTACAGCAGTGAAGTACAGCAACGGGGCCAGGCGGTGCCACCCAGGGCGGTGGACAGCAGTGCCAGAGCTTCGCGCACGTCTGCGTCGTCCGCCTCGGAGTAGACATCCATCGTGATTTCGATCTGCGAGTGCCGCAGGATGCGCTGTGCGACCTTCGGGTGGACCTTCAGCAGGACCAACAGCGCGGCGGTTGTGTGCCTGGTGTTCCGGAGTGGGATGACCCGGAGTCCGATGCGTCGCACGCGCAGCGCGAACATGCGGGTGAGATTCCCCGGTTCGATCGGAGTGCCGTACTTCGTCGTGAAGATCAGGTCGTGACTGTCCTGCCAGAGGTCGCCGGCCGCCTTCCGATCCCCGGTCTGCTGAGCACGGCGCATCCGGAGCGCCTTGAGGCAGAGAGCCGGCAGGGGAAGGAAGTCGTCCGACTCCTCGGTCTTCGTCTCGCGGTGGAGGATCTGACGGCCCGCCCGTTGGATCTGGTGATCCATGTACAGCTCGCCCGCTTCGAGGTCGACGGACTTCCAGGTGAGGCCCAGCACTTCGCCGCGGCGGAGCCCGAGACACAGGACGAGCGCCCAGGCCGCGAAGAGCGGATCGTCGCGGGTGACGGCGTCGGCGAGGAAACGGCTCGCCTCAGCCGCGGACCAGGGCTTGATGCGACGGCGGTGCGGCTTGGGGACCTTGACCAAGGCGGCGACGTTCTTGCCGATCTCCTCTACACCACGCCCTACGAGATCAACGTCAGCCTCCGAGACACCCGCATCGAGTGGACCGCCGGGCCCGCGCCCTTCCTCGGCCTGGCACACCGCGAGGCGGCCGAACTCCCTGCCTGTGTCGAGAAGTTCACGCCACGGCCGAAGGCCGCCATGCCCCACTGAGTAACAACTTTCTCTACGAGTTCGAGTTCAAGGTGGCTCGCTCCGCTCACCGCGCGCGGCCCGGCCCCCGGCCGGGCCTGCGCTCCTGTCTCCGCCCCGCTCCAGCCCGGCCGGCGCCCGTCCCGCGCGCTCAACGATCAGCCGCCTGGGGCCAGAGAAGGGATACGTCGTGGCTGGGGCGGTCGGCTCCACGGCTTTAGGCAGCCACTTTGGGGCGATCCTCTAAGATCATGGCCCCAACGTCGTGCTTTACCGGGCAGGTCCACAGACTGCCCGACGCGCCATCAGCTTACTGGGCCATGATCACTCGCCCCAATGCAGCTCCAGCCCAAAGCCGCTCCACCGACCTAGTGCAGGCCCTCGGTGGTGACTCTCTACCGCACGCGCAACGGACGCGGCAAAATCTTGATTTATGGATCAGGGGGTCGCTGCGGTCTGGGCTGCTGGCTTAGCAGGATTCGCGAGTGCGGCAGGGGCCGCTACGGGGGCAGGGCTGGCAGCCCGTGGAGCTCGTGCCCAGTTGCTTCAGCAGGGCGAGTTGGACAAGCAGGTCAGAACGGAGGAGAGGCGTCGTCAGCTTGATGAGTGGCGCCGCCAGAACTGCCTCGCCTTCCAGGCGAAGCTCGGAGAGGTCGTCGATGCGCTCGATGAGTTGATGTATGCCCTTCACAACAGGCGGGCGCTAAGAGAGGTGCGCGACAAGCTACGAAAAGCGGAAGGGGCGGTACTCAGAGGGCATTTCGATAATGTAGTGGTATGCGAGGTGGGGGAGCTTGAGGCCATCTCGGGGGCGGCCCTTCAACGGCTTGACGATGCCACCAAAGCCATAGACGCTCTCCGGCAGACTCCTACTCATGTTTCGAACGTTGACTCGACTTTGTACCAGTGTTGGCTTGAGCGTCGGCAAGGTCTGTTGGATGCGTACGAGATGTTCTCCAAAGCGCTTCCCCAAGTCCTATCTGCCTCGTAGGCCAGAAGCGGCATCACGCAGGGCTGCGGACGAAAGCTCGACGCGGCCGTGCACCCCCGATGAAGTTGCCCCAGCTTTAACCGGAAGTCTGGGACGAAGTGGTCGTGCCAGACGCACGTCGGTCGCATCGAGCGTCGTGCCGGGCCGTCTCTGGGTCGTTCGACGGTGGGGGCTGCCCAACTTCCGACCTGCACTCCTGTCTCCCCCCCCCGCTCCAGCCCGGCCGGTGCCCGTCCCGCGCGCTGACCGATCGGCCGCTTGAACTGGTCTCGCTGGATCCGTTCCGGCAAACGGTCCTCCCAACGCGGCCCAGCGCTGTCGTGGCAACGATTCCGCCGTCGCGGCTTGCCCCACGGTCGTTACCGAGCAGCGTGGCTGAGGCCAGTGGGGGGCAGCGAGGCACACGCGTGCCTGATCGGTCGACGCGCCCGCCGCGGTGGCCGGCTGTCGTCGGCTGAGGCGCAGAAGTTTGAAGACTGAGCTTGTAGGTTCTCCGGTGTGTATGGAATGCGTCATTCGCATACCAGAATCCTGCGGGGAGCGGCGGTGTTGGCCACCGGTGGGAGCAGGGGGCCAACACCACCCCACCGTCGGTCAGTTCAATAACCAGCCACAGAGACCCCAAGCTGCCTGGGCCGTAACTATCCCGATTCTGACGGACCAGCACCGCCACGGTTGCGGCTACGGCGAGTGCGGGCGTGCCAGCGGCGTAGGCGTCGCAAGGGTCTGCTCCAAGCA
Organism: Streptomyces sp. NPDC057743; assembly: GCF_042798755.1. Classification (NCBI taxonomy): domain Bacteria; kingdom Bacillati; phylum Actinomycetota; class Actinomycetes; order Kitasatosporales; family Streptomycetaceae; genus Streptomyces; species Streptomyces sp. NPDC057743. The sequence goes on along the minus strand of NZ_JBHVJX010000011.1, from coordinate 16,820 downwards.
TCCAGGAAAGCTTCAAGCTCGCCGGCTAGCTTGGCCCCCATAGCCAAGAACAGGGTGATCAGGCCGAACACCGCGAGGAACCACAATGTGATCTGGTCCAACGTCCGATACCTCTCATTCGAGGGCCGGACAGCGGGCACGCTCAGTCCGGCCACCGTGCGTACAGGTGGGTTAGGACTGAGTTCGTGCCGACGCGACGACTCAGGTCAATTCAATTGTGTCCCTGCGGTTCCGAGTGCGTGTGGTGGCCAGCCCCGCTTGCCAAGCGGTCTGCGTGTCGAGGCGGGTGTGCGTCGACACCACCCAACCATCGACGTGCTGTTGGAAGTCTCCGTACAGCCGCAACTGGGCGGCACCAGGTCGCTGTGACTGGTGCCAATAGCGATGTTAGCGTCCCTTCCACCGGCAGTAGGTCGATTCGTTCAGACGCCGCATCGGTCGTGAGATTCGAGGTAAGCCGGCGAGTCGGGAGTGGCACCGTCAGCTCCGGTTCGTTGCTGTACAGCAACGAAGTACAGCAACCGCAGCAACCGCCCACGAGCGGCGGCGCCTTGAGGGGCAGAACCGCAGCCTCAATGGCCCTAGCTGACCGATATCTCTGTAGAGCTACGGATCAGAAGGTTGCAGGTTCGAATCCTGCCGAGCGCACAGCAAGTCAAAGCCCCCGCCGGGTTCTCCGGCGGGGGCTTTGTCGTGGTGTGCGGTGGTGGAAGTGCGGTAACGCGCTGTGTGGGTGCCGGGTGTTCGGTGATGGGATGGCCCGGGGCCGGAGGGGCGAGTTCGTCGTGCGGAGCGGGTGGTGACTGTCCTTGTCGGAGGTTGCTGGCGGCCTTCCGGCTTTCGGCCTTCGGTTTGCTGGGCGTGGTGGATCCGGAGCGCTGTGAGAGGTGGAGCGCTGGCAGGTCAGGGCAGGGCGCCGAGGCGGCCTGGTTGGCCCCGCTTCAGGGTTGTCGGTTTTCGATCATGCTGCGAATGATTACTGCGAGTGCGTCTGCCTGTTCCGGGCCGAGCTGGTCGAGGAGTGGCGCCAGGTTTATCACCGGGGTGACAGGCCGCCGTTGGGCTCCACGCCGTACCAGTCGGCAGGGATCATTGCCGCGACCTGCTCCTCGGTGGTGCCGAACAGCTTGGCGATGCCGCGGAGTTAGTCGGGCGTCGGCGGCCCGACTCGGGTGTTGCTGGGGCCCTCCCAGGCGCCATGCTCTACCAAGTTCCTCCACCAAGAGTGAGACCGTGCGCGATCGCACTCGACGGACGTGACGTTGTAGTCCTTGTAATCCTTCGTGCTGGCAATGTTTCGAGCGGTATCCCTGAAGGGTGTGCTGGGCATGCTTGGACTTTTGTAGATCTGGGTGTCAACAGCAGTTGTTTGAGGGGGAGTTGGATGGTCAGGGGGCCAGGTTGAGGAGTTTGGAGAGGTGGGTGCGGGTGTGGGTGAAGGTTTGGGGGGCGGTGCGGGTGGTGGTGTGGAGGGGGAGGAGGTTCCAGGGGGTGGTGGCGAGGAGGCGGTGGGTGAGGGCGGTTTCGGTGCGGAGGTGGGCGGCGGCGGAGTCGAGGTCGTGGACGGTGCTGGTGCCGGGGGAGTTGGCGAGTTTGGTGAGGTACCAGTCCTCCCAGGCGGGGCCCTCGCGGTCGATGGCGCGGCGGAGGGCGGCGGCGGGGTCGTCCTGGACGTAGACGACGGTGACCTCGGTGGGGTGGAGGGCGGTGACGAGGTCCTGGAGGAAGCGGGTGAGGGCGGGTTCGTCGTGGCCCCAGGCGACGAGGGAGGGGATGAAGGGGAGGAGGGCGTCGGTGACGAGGAAGTCGGTGCCGGCGGCGCGGGCGTCGGTGACGTAGGTGCGGGTGGCGGCGATCAGGGTTTCAGGGCGGACGGTGTGCGGGGCGGTGGCGAACTCCTCGGCGACGGGGCGGAAGGCGGGGTGGGTGAGGATGTCGGCCTCGGCGAAGTGCTCGACGGTGGCGCCGGTTTCCGTGAGCCAGGTGGCCAGGGAGCGGCAGAGGGTGGATTTGCCGACGCCGGGGCTGTTGCCGATGACGGAGATGAGGTGGGGGTGGGGGTGAGTGTGGGGGTGGTGGGTGGTGGGCATGGGAGGGAGTTTTTCAAGTGGGGGGTGGTTAGGGGGAGTTGGGGGGTGGGGTGGTGGTGTAGTGGGCGGCGGGGCCGGTGGGGGGTGTGGGGGTGAGGTGGGGGTGGAGGAGGAGGTTGTCGTCGTAGTCGCCGGTGTTTTGGTGGCGGAAGGGGAGGGGGTCGGTGGTGGGGAGGGTGAGGAGGCGGTGACGTAGGCAGGTGGCGGCGGTGGCGTAGGCGTCGGGGGTGGTGCGGTCCGCGCTGGGGATGAGGAGGGGCGGGACGACGGCGATGCCGGTGTACCAGAGGGTGCCGTGTTGGAGGGGGAAGAGGAGGTCGTTGAGGTCGCCGTTGACGCCGCGGGGGCCGAGGGTGGCGGCGCGGGCGCCGGCGGTGACGACGACCAGGGCGCGTTTGCCGGCGAGCGGGCCCTCGCCGTAGCGCTGCGGGCGGCCGGTGGCGGGGTCGGTGTGGCCGAAGGCGAAGCCCTTGACGAAGACCCGGTCGAACCAGCCCTTGAGGATGGCGGGCATGCCGTACCACCACAGGGGGAACTGGAGGACGAGGGTGTCGGCCCAGGCGAGTTTCTGCTGTTCGGAGGCGATGTCGGGGCTCAAGTGGCCGGTGGCGTGGGCGCGTTCGGCGGCTTCGCCGACCAGGAGGCGGTCGGTCGGGTCGTGGTCGTAGTCGGCGGCGTCGACCAGCGGGTTCCACTTCATCGCGTAGAGGTCGGAGAGCTGGTGTTGGTGGCCGTGGGCTTCGAGGGTGCGGAGTCCCTCCGTTTTGAGGGCGCCGTTCAGGGAGCGGTGATCGGGGTGGGCGAACAGCCAGAGGATCTTCATGGGTTCACCTTCCGGGGCGGGTGAGGGCGAAACGAGTGGCCGGATGGACAGCATGTGGAAGGATCGGGCCATGGCGATGAGTGAGGCGCAGGGGCGGCGGCATCGGGTGGTGGTGTTGGTGCGGCCGGGGATGTTGCCCATGGAAGTGGGGATCGTGCACCGGATCTTCGGGGAGGCCAGGTCGGCGTCCGGGGAGCCGCTGTACGAGCTGGTGACGTGTGCGCTCCAGCCGGGAGAGGTGCGGACGGACACCGATTTCACGGTCAACGTGGCGCATGGACCGGAGGCGTTGGCGACCGCGGACACGGTCGTGCTGCCGGCGTCCTCGCTGGACTACGACCCGGGGACCGAGCAACGGGACGGGCGGTTGAGCCCGGGGATGGCCGATGCGCTCGCGCGGATCCGGCCGGGCACGCGGATCGCGTCGATCTGTACGGGGGCGTTCGTGCTGGCCGCGGCGGGGCTGCTGGACGGGCGGCGGGCCACCACGCACTGGCGGTCGGTGGACGACTTCCGGCGGTTGTTCCCACAGATCGAGCTGGATGCCGACGTCCTGTACACGGACGAGGGGGACGTGTTGACGGCGGCGGGGGTGGCCTCGGGGGTGGATCTGTGCCTGCACATGGTGCGCTGCGATCACGGGGCGGCGGTCGCCAATGACGTGGCGCGGCGGACGGTGGTGCCGCCGCACCGGGAGGGCGGGCAGGCGCAGTACGTCTGGCGGCCGGTGTCGGAGCCGCGGGTGTCGTCGACGGGCGCGGCGCGGGCCTGGGCGCTGGAGCATCTGGACCGGCCGCTGAGCCTGCGGGAGTTGGCGGCGCGGGAGGCGATGAGCGTGCGGACCTTCACCCGGCGGTTCCGGGAGGAGGTGGGGATGTCGCCGGTGCAGTGGATGACCCAGCAACGGGTCGAGCGGGCGCGGCAGTTGCTGGAGCAGACCGGGCTGACGGTGGACCGGATCGCGGCGGAGGCCGGGTTCGGGACGGCGGCGTCGCTGCGGCAGCACTTCCAGGTGGCGCTGGGGGTGTCGCCGCGGGCCTATCGGGCCACGTTCCGGGGGGAGGGCGAGCGGGAGCCGGAGGGGGAGCGGGCGGCCGTGGGGTGAGGGGGCGGTGGCCGGCGGGCGACGGGCGTTGTCAGTGGGCGGTCGTACGCTGACGATGTGTGGCGATGTACGGGACCGCGGTGGTCGGGCGGCGGGCCGGAGGCCGGGCCGGTGGGGCGGTTCGGTCAGCGGCTCGGTTGGTACTGCGCGGAGCGGGATGCCGAGCGGGTGAGCCCGTTGCCGATGGGGAAGGCGCTGGCGTTCGCGGCGGTGGGGGAGCGGCGGTGCCTGGGGGTGCGGCGGGCCGGGCGGTGGATGGTCTGCCCGTACGGGGCGGTGCTGGAGGGCGAGGGGGTCAGGGACCAGTGCCCGCGGTGCGCGCAGTTGGACCGGTCGCGGTCGGTGGCGGCGGACACCATGGCCGATGATCCGCGCCCGTACGGCGTCTATCTGGCGTACTTCGGGCCCGGGCTGGTCAAGGTGGGGATCACGGCCGCGGAGCGCGGGGCGGCGCGGCTGGTGGAGCAGGGGGCGGTGGCGTACGCGTGGCTGGGGCGCGGGCCGTTGATGGCGGCGCGGCGGGCGGAGGCGCTGTTGGGGAGCGCGCTGGGCATCCCGGACCGGTTGGCGAAGGAGGCGAAGCGGGCGGCCCGCGGGGCGCTGCCGCCGTGGCCGGAGCGGGCCGCCGAGCTGGCGCAACTGCATGGCGTGGCGCGGGGGTTGGCGGGGTGGCCGGAGACGTTGGAGCCGGTGGGGTGCGAGCCGGTGGACCACGGGGAGCTGTTCGGGCTGGCACGGATACCGGCTGCCGGCGAGGTCGGGGAGGTGGGCGGGCTGACGGCCGGGGCGGAGATCGTGGGCGAGGTCGTGGCCGGGGTGGGGGCCGATGTGTATCTGCGGTTGGCGGGGGCCGGTGGGGGCAGTGCGGGCAGTGCGGGCAATGGAGTGGCGGTGTTGGACGCGCGACTGCTCTCGGGGTGGGTGCTCGGCGCCGCCCGGGGGTCGGTGACGACGGCGCCGGTGTGGTGGGCGGCGGAGCGCGGGACGGGGCGGGAAGGGGAGCAGGAGGGGCTGTTTTGAGGCGGGGGTTGGGGATGTGCGTTAGGGGGTGACGGCGGTGTCTGGGGCGGTGGTTGGGCGGGCGGCGTCAGCTGCCGGCGGGGCAGCGGTGGTTGGGGTGGTCCCGGCCGTCGCGGTGGGTTCGGCCGTCGACGAGGGTCCAGCTGTCGACTGAGCCTCGGCCGTCGACTGCGCTTCGGTCGTCGGCATGGCCTCGGTCGTCGCGGTGGCCAAGTGGGACATGGCCGTGCGGAGGTCGGCGAGGGTCGGGGCGTCGGTGACGCGTTCGGTGGCGGGGTCGATCTTCGGGCCGATGGCGGGGATCTCCCGGCAGGCGTCGGCGATGACGTTGCCGGTCATCATCCGCAGGATTTCGCGGAGTTGGGCGTTGGCGTGGTCGCCGCCGGTGGGGAACGGGGAGGCGGTGAGCACCGCGACCGGCTTGTCGACGCATTCGCCGCTGCTGACCAGCCAGTCGAGGGCGTTCTTGAGGACGCCGGGGACGCCGTGCGCGTACTCGGGGCTGACGATGAGCAGCGCGTCGGCGGCGGCCACGGCGGTGCGCAGGGCCGCGACGGGGGCGGGTGGGGTGGCGTCCTCGCCGTCCAGGTCGGGGTTGAAGTGGGGGAGCGCGCCGATGTCCGCGGTGGCGGTGGGGCCGTCGAAGAGGTCCAGGGCGGAGCGCAGCACGGCGCCGTTGGACGAGCGGGCGCGGAGGCTGCCGGAGAGGGCCAGGAGTCGGGGCATGGGGCGACGGTACGGGACGGGGTGGAGCGGGCGGGGAGGGGGCGGAGAGGGAGCGCGGGGGGGGGGGGCTCCTGGGGCGGCGTCGCCGTCGGGTTCGGCGGGTGGGGTCGGTGGGTGGGGTCGGTGGGAGGAACTCCGAATGGTAGTAAAACCGCAGGTCAGGGCGATTGTCAGTGGGGGGTGGGATGCTGAATGCAGGTGATCGGTCCGGGCCGCGCGGGGGGCGGTCCGGGCTGGTTCGTCGGCTCGGGGTGCGCCCTTCGGGGCGTCCGGGGCGGGGTGTTGGGAAGCCGTGGCCGTGGGGCCCTCGTCGTGGGGTGCCCGGCGGCGTGGGCGACGGCTTACGGGGGCTTGACCGAGGGAAGGGGAGATTCTCAGGAGATTCACAGGAACCGGCAAGGGAGCTTTCAGAGGGGCTGGTCAGGCTCCCGTCATGACCCTGACTTCGTCGACGTCCTCAGCTTCGTACAGTGCAGCTTCGTACCGTGCGCCGGTCTCGGGTTCGTCCTCCAGGAGGGCGCCCGGCAAGGCGTCCGGTCAGGCACCCGGCAAGCAGCCGGAGCTGTTGCGGGCCGACGGCAGTCCGGTGCGGGTGCTGGTCGTGGACGACGAGTCCTCGCTCGCGGATCTGCTGTCGCTGGCGCTGCGCTACGAGGGGTGGGACATAAAGGCGGAGGGCGACGGCGCGGGTGCGCTGCGGTGCGCCAGGAGTTGGCGGCCGGACGCGGTGGTGCTGGACGTGATGCTGCCGGACATGGACGGGCTGACCGTCCTCGGCCGGTTGCGGAACGAACTGCCGGACGTACCGGTGCTGTTCCTGACGGCCAAGGACGCGGTCGAGGACCGGATCGCCGGGCTGACGGCGGGCGGCGACGACTACGTCACCAAGCCGTTCAGCCTGGAAGAGGTGGTGGCCCGGCTGCGCGGGTTGCTGCGCCGGGCGGGCGCGGCGGCGATGCGGAGCGAGTCGCTGCTGACCGTGGGCGACCTGGTGCTGGACGAGGACAGCCATGAGGTGTGGCGGGACGGCCAGGACATCCATCTGACCGCCACCGAGTTCGAGTTGCTGCGCTATCTGATGCGGAACCCGCGGCGGGTGCTCAGCAAGACGCAGATCCTGGATCGGGTGTGGAGCTATGACTTCGGGGGGCAGGCCAATGTGGTCGAACTGTATATCTCGTATCTGCGGCGGAAGATCGACGCCGGTCGGGAGCCGATGATCCACACCCGGCGGGGTGCGGGCTATCTGATCAAGCCGGCCGGGTAGCGGTCGTGGGGCCGTCCGGTTCCGTGGGGCGGCCGGGGCGTTCGGGGCGACCGGGGCGGCCGGGGCGTTCGGGTCCCTCGGGGCGTCCGGGGCGTCCGGGGCGTCGGGGGCGGCGGCGCTGGACGCTGCGCACCCGGCTCGTGGTGTCGGCCGTGGCGCTGATCGCCGTCGTGGGGGCGGTGATCAGCACGGTCACCGCGATCGCGCTGCACTCCTATCTCCAGGGGAAGTTGGACGACCAGCTCTTCGACGCCATCGTCCGGGCGGAGCTGCCGCGGCCGCACGATCCGCAGCGGAACGAGGGCCTGGAGTTCGTCGCCATGCCCGGCCAGCCGTTCGGGTCGGTGGGGGCGCGGGTGGCGCCGGACGGCTCGTTGGGCTCCGGTGCGCGGGTGAACCGTTCGCAGAGCCGGACGCCGTCGGAGCGGCTGACCTCGCTGAGCGGGGAGCAGCTCGCGGCGCTGGCCTCGGTGCCCCGGGACGCCAAGCCGCACACCCGGCACCTGCCCCGGCTCGGCTCGTACCGGCTGCAGTACGCCAAGGACGGCGCGCTGGTCTTCGGCATGCCGCTCAACGAAGTGAACGACACCGTGGGGCGGTTGGTGCTCATCGAGTGCTGTGTGACGGGTTCCGGGCTGGTGGCGGCCGGGATCGCGGGCTCGGCGATGGTCGGGATCGCGCTGCGTCCGCTGCGCCGGGTCGCCGCGACCGCGACCCGGGTCTCCGAACTCCCGCTGCACCAGGGCGAGGTGGCGCTGCACGTGCGCGTCCCGTTGGCCGAGGCGGACGCCCGTACGGAGGTGGGGCAGGTCGGCGCGGCGCTCAACCGGATGCTGGGGCACGTCGGTTCGGCGCTCTCGGCGCGGCAGGAGAGCGAGACGCGGGTGCGGCGGTTTGTCGCCGACGCCAGTCATGAGCTGCGGACGCCGCTGGCGTCGATACGGGGCTATGCCGAGCTGACCCGGCGTGGGCAGGAGCGGCCCGGGCCGGAGACCCGCCGCGCGCTGGGCCGGATCGAGTCCGAGGCGGAGCGGATGACCGGCCTGGTGGAGGACCTGTTGCTGCTCGCCCGGCTCGACTCCGGGCGCCCGCTGTCGTACGCCACCGTGGACCTCGCGCCGCTGGTGGTGGACGCGCTCAGCGATGCGCGGGCGGCCGGTCCCGGGCACCGCTGGCGGCTCGAACTGCCGGACGCGGACGCCCCCGCGCTGGTGCGCGGCGACGCCGACCGGCTCCACCAGATCCTGGTCAACCTGCTGGCCAACGCCCGGACGCACACGCCGGAGGGGACGACGGTGACGGCCCGGGTGCGGGCTCGGGCATCCCAACGGGACGGGGGTGCCGTCCAACGGGACGGGGGTGCCGTCCAGTTGGAGGTTCAGGACGACGGGCCCGGTATCCCGGGTGCGCTGCTGCCGCACGTCTTCGAGCGGTTCGCGCGGGGCGACGCGTCCCGTTCGCGGAGCGTGGGCGGTGGGCGCGGCGGCGGTAGCACCGGGCTGGGCCTGGCCATCGTGCAGGCGGTGGTGGCCGCGCACGACGGGACGGTCGAGGTGGCGAGCGTGCCGGGCCGGACGGTGTTCACGGTGACGCTGCCGGCCGCCGGGCAGGGCGTCGGCGGCGGCGCGCGGGGCGGCGGGGACGGTGCCCGGGCGCCCGGTCCGCCGCCGTCTCACAGCCGGCACACAGCCTCACCACACGGCGGTGACAGGCCGATTGGCGAGCGTCGTGGGCATGACGACGCCACCGCAGACCCCGACGCCGCTGGGTTCTCTGCCACCACGTGAGCATCTGCGTCCGGGCCAGATCGAGACCGTCCTCGATGTCGTGATCCCGGTCTACAACGAGGAGAGAGACCTCGAACCCTGTGTGCGCCGGCTGCACGACCATCTGGTCCGCACCTTCCCGTACGGGTTCCGGATCACCATCGCGGACAACGCGAGCACCGACGAAACGCCCCGGATCGCGGCCCGGTTGGACGACGAGTTGGACCGCGTCACCGCCGTGCGGCTGGAGCAGAAGGGGCGCGGCCGGGCGCTGCGCACGGTGTGGTCGCACTCCGGGGCGCCGGTGCTGGCCTATATGGACGTCGATCTGTCCACCGACCTCAATGCGCTGCTGCCGCTGGTCGCGCCGCTGATATCCGGGCACTCGGACCTGGCGATCGGCTCCCGGCTCAGCCGGAGCGCGCGGGTGGTGCGCGGGCCGAAGCGGGAGTTCATCTCGCGCACCTACAACCTCATCCTGCGCGGGTCGTTGGCGGCGCGGTTCTCCGACGCGCAGTGCGGCTTCAAGGCCATCCGGGGCGATGTGGCGGCCCGGTTGCTGCCGATGGTCGAGGACACCGGGTGGTTCTTCGACACCGAGATGCTGGTGCTGGCCGAGCGGGCCGGGCTGCGGATCCACGAGGTCCCGGTGGACTGGGTGGACGACCCCGACAGCACCGTCCACCTGGTCCGCACCGCGACCGACGACCTCAAGGGCGTCTGGCGGGTGGGGCGGGCGCTGGCCACCGGGGCGCTGCCGCTGGACCGGCTCGCCCGGCCGTTCGGCGACGACCCCAGGGACCGGGAGCTGTCCGGAGTGCCGCGCGGGCTGGCCCGGCAGGTCCTCGGGTTCGGCGTCGTGGGGGCGCTGAGCACCCTGCTCTACCTCGGCCTCTACTCCCTCTTCCGGCTCGGGGTGGGCCCCCAACTGGCCAACGCCGCCGCCCTGTTGGTCTCCGCGCTGGTCAACACGTCCGCCAACCGGCGGCTGACGTTCGGGGTGCGGGGCCGGGAGCGGGCCCTCCGCCACCAGGCGCAGGGCCTGGTGGTCTTCGCCATCGGGCTGGCGCTGACCAGCGGGTCGCTGGCGGCCCTGGGCGCCGCCACCCGCCACCCCTCGCACGCCAGCGAACTGACGGTGCTGGTGGCCGCCAACCTCGCGGCCACGGTGCTGCGCTTCCTGCTCCTCCGCGCCTGGGTGTTCCCGGAGCGGGAGCGGCGGGAGGCGGCGGACCGCCCGACCGACGGCGCGGGTGTGGACCCGGCCGCCGGCCCGACCGGCGCCGCCGCGCACGACCGGAACGACCTCAGCAGGAGCGCGCGATGAGCGCCCGCCCCCGCACGACGCACCAGGAGAGAACGATGGCCCCGAGGACGGCCGCGCACGACGCGCCGGACCCCGTATCGCACGCCGCGCCGGAGGGTGGGCCGCGCACCGGTCCGCCCGAGGCCCCCGACCGCACCCCGCCGCGCGGCCTCGCGCTGCGGATCGTGCGGGGCAGGCCCGAGGACCCGGGGTGGGCCCGGCCGGCGCTGCTCGTGCTGCTGGCGGTCACCGCGGTGCTGTACGTGTGGGACCTGTCGGCGTCCCAGTACGCCAACCAGTTCTACTCGGCCGCCGTCCAGGCGGGCAGCGTCAGTTGGAAGGCGTTCTTCTTCGGCTCCTCGGACGCGGCGAACTCCATCACCGTGGACAAGCCGCCGCTCTCGCTGTGGCCGATGGCGCTCTCGGTGCGGCTCTTCGGGCTGAACCCGTGGGCGGTGCTGGTGCCGCAGGCGCTGATGGGCGTCGCCGCGGTCGGGGTGCTGTACGCGACCGTGCGGCGGCGGTTCGGGGCGGCGGCGGGCCTGCTGTCGGCCGGGGCGCTGGCGCTCACCCCGGTCGCGGCGCTGATGTTCCGCTACAACAACCCCGACGCGCTGCTGTGCCTGCTGATGGTCTGCGCGGTCGCCTGCGTGCTGCGCGCCCTGGAGGCGGGACGGACCACGTGGCTGCTGCTGGCCGGGCTCTGCTTCGGGCTGGGCTTCCTCACCAAGACCCTCCAGGCGTGGCTGATCCTGCCGGCGGTGGCCGTGGTCTACGCGTGCTGCGCGCCGGTCGCGCTGCGCAGGCGGCTGGGCCAACTGCTGCTGGCCGGGCTGGTGTTGGTGGTCTCCGGCGGCTGGTGGGTGGCGATCGTCGAGTTGTTGCCGGCGTCCGCGCGCCCCTATGTGGGCAGTTCGCAGACGAACAGCTTCCTGGACCTGACGTTCGGCTACAACGGGCTGGGGCGGCTCTCCGGGAACGAGCGGGCCGGCGCCGCCGGCGGCGGTGGCCATCACGGGTCGGGCGGCTTCGGCGGCCACGGCCAGACCGGGCTCACCCGGCTGTTCTCCTCCGACATGGGCGGCCAGATCTCCTGGCTGCTGCCGGCCGCGCTGATTCTGTTGGTGGTGGCGGTGTGCCTGCTGTGGCGGGCGCGGCGCGCGGTGGCCGCCGAACAGGCCGCCCAGCGGGCGGAGTTCCTGGTGTGGGGCGGCGCGCTGCTGATGACCTTCACGATCTTCAGCTTCATGTCCGGGATCTTCCACCAGTACTACAACATCGCGCTCGCCCCGTACATCGCGGCGCTGGTCGGGATGGGGACGGTGCTGGTGTGGCGGCGCGGCGGCTGGCTGGCGCGGGGCGTGCCGGCGGCGGTCGTCGGGACGACGGCGGTCTGGTCGTACGTCCTGCTGGCGCGGTCGCCGCACTGGCTGCCGTGGCTGAAGTGGGTGGTGCTGGCGGTCGGCCTGGTGGCGGCGCTGGGGCTCCTGTTGGCCGGCGGCGGCGTACGGGAGGGCGCGCCGGAGCGGCGGCGTCCGGCCGGCACGGTGCGGGCGGTCGCGGCCGGACTCGGGCTGGCGGCGGCGCTGGCCGGCCCCCTCGCGTACACCCTGAACACCGTCAACACGGCCAAGGGCGGCGGGATGGTCGTCGCCGGTCCCGCGGTCCAGGGCGCGCGGGACTTCCCCGGCGGCCAGGCGTGGCTGCGCGGGCAGGGCGGCGCCGAGGGCGGGATGCCGGGCGGCGCCGCGGGCCGGCGCGCGGGCGGTGCGGGTGGAGCCGGCGGGCAGGGCTTCCCGGGCGGCTTCCCCGGTGCGAGGGCCGGCGCCGGGCACGGTGGGACGCACAAGGGCGGCAGGGGCGAGGGCGTCACGGTGAGCGCGGCGGCCCGGCGCCTGGTGGAGCAGGACGCCGATCGCTACACCTGGGTCGCGGCCGCCATCGGCTCGCAGAGCGCTGCCGGCTACCAACTGGCCACCCAGAAGCCGGTGATGCCGATCGGCGGCTTCATGGGGAGCGACCCGTCGCCGACCCTCGCCCAGTTCCAGCGGTACGTGGCCGAGGGGAAGATCCACTACTTCCTCGTCAGCGAGCGGGGCTTCGGCGGCTTCGGTGGTGCGCAGGGCGCGGGCCGGGCCGGCGACAAGCGGGCCGGCGGCCCGAAGGCGCCCGGCGGGTTCGCGGAGCAGGGCCCCGCGTCGCAGATCAGTGCCTGGGTGGAGCGGACCTTTACGAAGGTCACCGCCGGCGGCGCCACCTTCTACGACCTGACGCAGCGGAAGGCGTAGCCCCAACGGGGCGGAGGGGACGGTGTCTTGCGTCCTCTCTGCCCGCCCTCCCCACCATCGAGATGTACGGCGTATAAGAGTCCCTGTACGGTGTAAGTCACCCGCTCGCACCGTACAGGGAGCTCGTATGTCCGCCGTGGCCCCGGACGCCACCGCCACCCCCCTCAAGCCACCGGGCCGGCCGGCCACCCGCTGGCTGATCCTGGCCGTCATCTGCGTCGCCCAGCTCACCGTCGTCCTCGACAACACCGTGCTGAACGTCGCCGTCCCGTCCCTCACCGGCGGGCTGGGCGCGTCCACCGCCGACGTCCAGTGGATGCTCAACGCCTATTCGCTGGTGCTCTCCGGGCTGCTGCTGATCGCCGGCAACTCCGCCGACCGCTACGGCCGCAAGAAGATGCTGGTCACCGGCCTGGTGCTGTTCGGCCTCGCCTCGCTCGCCGCCAGCCTCGCCCAGGCCCCCGGCCAACTGATCGCCGCCCGCGCCGCGATGGGCGTCGGCGGCGCGCTGCTGGTGACCACCACCCTCGCCGTGGTGATGCAGGTCTTCGACGACACCGACCGACCCAAGGCCATCGGCATCTGGAGCTCGGTGAACTCCCTCGGCTTCGCCGCCGGGCCGCTGATCGGCGGCGCGCTGCTGGACCACTTCTGGTGGGGGTCGCTGTTCCTGGTCAATCTCCCGGTCGCGGCGATAGCCGTGGTGGCCGTCGTCGCCCTGGTCCCGGAGTCCAGGACCCGCGGCGGCGAACGGCCGGACGTGCTCGGCGCGTTGCTGTCGATGGTCGGCATGGTCGGGGTGGTCTACGCGATCATCTCCGGGCCGTCGGACGGCTGGCTGTCCGGCCGGGTGCTGGCCGCGGTCGCCGTCGGCGTGGTCGGCCTGGGGCTGTTCGCGCTCTGGGAGCTGCGCCACCCGCACCCCATGCTGGACATGCACTTCTTCAGCAACCGCCCGTTCATCGGCGCGGTCTCCGGCGGCATCCTGGTGGCCTTCGGGATGGGCGGCTCGATGTTCCTGCTCACCCAGCACATCCAACTGGTGCTCGGCTTCGGCCCGTTGGACGCCGGCTTGCGGATGGCGCCGCTCGCCCTCACCGTCGTGCTGATCAACTTCACCGGCCTGGGCGCCCGGCTGATGCCGCGCTTCGGCACCCCCGGGATGATCGTCACCGGGATGTCCCTGCTGGCCGGCGGGCTGGCGGCGATCTCGCTGCTGGGCGGCCGCAGTTACGGCGGCATGCTGTTCGGCCTGGTCGTCATGGGCGTCGGGGTGTCCATCGCGATGCCGACGATGGCCAACGCCATCATGTCCGCGATCCCGCCCGCCAAGGCGGGCGTCGGCGCCGGTGTCAACGGCACCCTGATGGAGTTCGGCCAGGGGCTGGGCGTCGCGGTGCTCGGCGCGGTGCTCAACTCCCGCTTCGCCGCGCTGCTCCCGGTGGTCGCCGCCGGCGCCGGCTCGCTGCCGGCGGCGCTGGCCCAAACGCACACGGCGCAGGAGCGCAGCGCCGTGCACGACGCCTTCGCCGCCGGCATCGGCACCAGTCAACTCGTCGGCGCGGCCGCGGTCTTCCTCGGCGGACTGATCGCCGCCGTGCTGCTGCGCCGGGCCGAGCGCGCCGGCGGCGCGGCCGATGGGGACGAGAGCGCCCCCGGGGCGGACGGCGAGGCCGTCGGGCCGGGCGCCGGCCCCAACCCGGCCCCCGCGGTGGCGGAATAGCATCGGTCCCGGGCGGCACGCCGGTCACCGCACCGGCCCCGCCCGGGACCCGTAGGACCTGCACCACCCGCACGACCCGCACCACCCGCACGACCCAAGGAGGGGCGCCATGGCAGCGACGAACGGGCGCGCCAAGCAGCGGCCGCACAGCGTCTGGCTGACCCAACGCCCCCCGCTGCGGCGGAAGGCGGAGCAGCCGGCCGGGCTGGACCTCGACCGGATCGTCGAGGCCACCGTCCGGCTGCTCGACGACGAGGGTCTGGCCAAGTTCTCCATGCGCCGCCTCGCCGCCGAGCTCGGCGTCACCGCGATGTCCCTCTACTGGTACGTAGACACCAAGGACGACCTGCTCGAACTCGCCGTGGACGCGGTCGCCGGCGAGCTGGCGCTGCCCGACGAGTCGGACGGCGCCGACTGGCGCGACCAACTCCGGCTCCTGGCCACCTCCTACCGCGATGTGCTGCTGCGCCACCCCTGGGCGCCCCGGCTGCTCGGCGAGGTGCTCAACATCGGCCCGCACGCCACGGCGTTCTCCAACGCCACCCTGCGCGTGATGGCCCGCAGCGGCCTGGGCCCGGACCAGACCTCGGGGGCGCTGGCCTCGCTCTTCCAGTTCGTCTACGGCTTCGCGACCATCCGGTCCCTGCACGAGGCCCGCTGCCGGGCCGCCGGCATCGATCTGGACGAGCACTTCGCCCAGGTCGTCGACGCGATCTCGGACCGCCCCGAGTTCGCCGAGACGCGGGCGCTCTCCACCCGCGCCGGCTACGCCATGGCCGACGACAGCGCCGTGGAGATGCTCGACCGCGACTTCGCCTTCGCCCTGGATCTCCAGGTCGCGGGCATCGAGGCGATGTGCCGGCAGGCGGCCGGGGGACGCGCCGAGCGCCCCTGACGAGGTCCGGCCCGACACCCCAACTCCCCGCCGCTGGCGGGCGCTTCGACCTTCCGATCGCCCGGAACGCCCCCTATCCAACCTGGCATGGCCATGGCACCATGCCTCATCGATCCATGGATCCATCGGCCCATCGATTCGACGGCACCGCGCAACGCTCCCGGAGCGCCGACCGGTCCGGCCTCCGGGAGCCGTCCCGGGCGGGGCGCACAACGCCGCGCCCCGCCCGCGGGCAGGTGCCCCACACCCCCCACGGAAGGCCATGCCATGCCCGGGAAAACCCTGGTGACCACGGCCGCGGCAGCGGTGGTCGTGGCACTCACGGCCCTCTCCCCGCTCACCCCGTCTGCCCTCGCCCACGCGCCGAGACACACCGCGGCGTCCGGCGAGCGCACCATGGTCGTCTACCGCGTTCCCACCCACGACCGCGGCGACGCCCAGAAGTTGATCTCCGCCGGCTTCGACCTGATCGAGCGCCGCCAGGGCAACGACCTGTTCGTCATGGGCGATCCGGCCACCGCCAACGGGCTGCGCCGGCTCGGCTTCGCCCCCACGGCCGTCGAGACCACCCGGCAGCCGGTGGCCCACGAGCCGCGCCGCACCCACGCCAAGGGCGGCGTGGACGACACCTACGACGGCGGCTACCACACCGTCGACGCGCACTACGCCCACCTCGACCAAGTGGCCTCCGAGCACCCGGACATGGCCAAGGTCGTCACCTACGGCAAGAGCTGGCTGAAGGAGAAGGGCCGCGGCGGCCGCGACCTCAAGGCCATCTGCCTCACCAAGATGCAGAAGGGCGACTGCGCGCTCGACCCGAAGTCCGCCAAGCCGCGGTTCTTCCTGATGAGCCAGATCCACGCGCGCGAGCTCACCACCGGCGAGACGTCCTGGCGCTGGATCGACACCCTGACCAAGGACTACGCCAAGGACCCCAAGATCAAGGCCCTGATGGACTCCACCGAGATGTGGGTCGTCCCGATCACCAACCCGGACGGCGTGGACATCGTCGCCCAGGGCGGCGACCACCCCGTCCTCCAGCGCAAGAACGCCGACGACGCGAAGGGCAAGTGCAGCGGGGACGGCCAGATCGGCGTGGACCTCAACCGCAACGCGGGCACCCACTGGGGCGGCCAGGGCACCTCCACCGAGCCGTGCAGCGAGATCTACCTCGGCTCGGGGGCCGACTCCGAGCCGGAGAACACCGCCTTGGAGGGCCTGTTCCGCAAGCTGTACCCGGCCGTGCGCACCGGCACCGGCGACACCGATCCGGCGCCGGCCACCGCCAAGGGCATGATGATCAGCCTCCACAGCGACGCGAGCATGGTCCTGATGCCCTGGGAGTCCGACCACACCATCCACACCGGCAACGACGCGGCCCTGCGCGCGCTCGCCGGCCAGATGGGCAAGATCACCGGCTACAAGTCCGGCCAGGCCGGCGAGATCCTCTACGACGCCTCCGGCGGCTCCGACGACTGGACCTACGACAAGCTGGGGCTGGCCAGCTTCACCATCGAGATCGGCGACAGCGACGGGCGCGGCTGCGACGGCTTCACCCCGAAGTACGCCTGCCAGGACAGCTACTTCTGGCCGAAGATGAAGCCCGCGCTCCTCTACGCCGCCCAGCACGCGGCGGCCCCGTACAAGACGAAGGCCCGGGGGCACTGACGATGACCCGGGGCGGCTGATTCACGCCGCGCATCCGCGCCGGAGCGCCGGCGCGGATGCGCGGCGCCGAGTGGGGAGCGCCGTCACCCAGTGCCTCCCAGCGCCCGGTGGTGGCCGGGGGCGTCCGGTCGCCCTCCCAACGG
>NZ_JBHVJX010000010.1:0-251679 GCF_042798755.1 Streptomyces sp. NPDC057743 | reverse complement strand
GTCAGCGGGGCATTACGGTGGGACATGAGGGCCTCCTGCGGTCGGTGGTAGATGTCGCAATCCACACCGAACCCGGAAGGCCCTCACCCGTTCAAGCACCCCGACGGTGCATGTCACCTGTCACCAACGTGCCGGGACAGCACACCTAGGCCCCCTCCGGCGCCCGCTCCTTCGCCTCCTCGACGGCCGCGGCCCGCAGCGAGAGGACCATGGTGAGCCCGCCGCCGGGAGTGTCCTCGGGATCGAGCGTGCCCCCCATCGCCTCGGCCAGACCGCGGGAGAGCGCCAACCCCAGCCCCAGGCCACTGGTGTTGTCGCGATCGCCCAGCCGCTGGAACGGCACGAAGATCCGGTCCCGGTCCTCCGGGCGCAGCCCAGGACCCTGGTCGATGACCCGCAACTCGACCCGCGGACCCAACGCACTGGCGGTGATCAACACCCGCTCCGCCGAGCCGGAGTGCCGCACCGCGTTGGTGACGAGGTTGGCCAGGACCCGCTCCAACAGCGGCGGGTCGGCCAGCACATCGCGGACCTCGTCCAACCCCCGGGACTCGACCCGCACCGGCGCCGCGGCCAGCGTCGACAGCGCCAGCGGCAACACATCGGCGAACGCGGTCGGTTGCAGATGCAGCGTCAGCGCGCCGGCCCGGAGCCGGCTCATGTCCAGGAGGTTGTCGACCAGGCGGTTGAGCTCGATGAGCGACTCCTCGGCGGTGGCCAGCAGTTCGTTCCGCTCCGCATCGGAGAAGTCCACGTCCGCGCTGCGCAACGAGCTGATCGCGGCCCGCCCACTGGCCAGCGGGGTCCGCAGGTCGTGACTGACCGCGGCCAGCAGCGCGGTGCGCAACCGGTCGGCCGCCTTGACCGGTTCGACCTCGGCGGCGGCCTCCATCAGACGGGCGTGGTCGAGCGCGGCCGCGAGATGGGCGGCGAAGGCGGTCAACACCCGGTGCTCGGAGGCCGGCAGCCGGCGACCGCGGAGGATCAGGGACCGGTCCGGCCCGGCCGGCACCTTCACCAGGTCGGCGTCCTCCGCGTCCACCTCGGCCTCCGGATCGGTACGCGGCACGAGCTCGGCCGACTCCATCCCGAACGCCTCCCGGGTGCGGTCCAGCAGCACCGACACCCCCTGGTCGCCGCGCAGGATGTTGCCGGCCATCGAGGAGAGGGTCTCCGCCTCCGCGGTGGCACTGGCGGCGCGCCGCGACAGCCGCAACGAACGGTCCACCAGCGCCGCCACCGTGACGGCGACCAGCGCGAACACCACCAGTGCCAGCGCGTTGTTGGGCTCGGTGATGGTGAACTCGTCCGTCGGCGGGATGAAGTAGTAGTTCAGCAGCAGGGAGGCGGTCAGCGAGGCCAACAGCGCGGAGACCACCCCGCCGAGACAGGCCACGCCGACGACGGTGATCTGGAAGAGCAGCGCCTCGCTGGTGAGGTTGAGGGAGCCGCGGATGTGGGTGAGCACGACGGTCAGCAGCATGGGGAGGACCAGGCCGGCGACCGGCCCGGCGATCCGGCGGACGGGCGGAATCTGCCGGCCGGGGATCTTCAACCAGCGGCCGCGGCCGGCCCGTTCGTGGGTGACCATGTGGACGTCGATGTCGCCGGAGAGCTCGACGGTGGCCTCACCGATGCCGCGCGGCGCCACCAGACGTGAGAACCAACTGCGGCGACTGGTGCCCAACACGAGCTGGGTGGCGTTCTCCGCGCGCGCGAAGTCCAGCAGTGCGGTGGGGACATGGTCACCGACCACCGAGTGGTAGCTGCCGCCCAGCTTCTCGACCAGCGCCCGCTGCTTGGCGAGCGCCGCGGGGGAGGCATAGGCCAGCCCGTCGCTGCGGGCGACATGGACGGCCAACAGGTCACCGCCGGACGAGCGGTCCGCGATCCGCTCCGCGCGACGGATCAGCGTCTCGCCCTCCGGACCGCCGGTGAGCGCCACCACCACCCGCTCCCGGGTCTCCCAGACCGTGCCGATGCCGTGCTCGGAGCGGTACTTCTGCAACGTCTCGTCCACCCGCCCCGCGACCCACAGCAGCGCCAACTCCCGTAGGGCCGTCAGGTTTCCGATGCGGAAGTAGTGGGCGAGCGCGGCATCGACCTTCTCCGGCTGGTAGACGTTGCCGTGCGCCATGCGCCTCCGCAGCGCCTCCGCCGGCATGTCCACCAGCTCGATCTGATCGGCGCGGCGCACCACCTCGTCGGGCACGGTCTCCCGCTGCGGCACCCCGGTGATCTTCTCGACCACGTCGTTCAACGACTCCAGATGCTGGACGTTGACGGTGGTCACCACGTCGATCCCGGCGGCCAACAGCTCGTCGATGTCCTGCCAGCGCTTGGCGTTCCGACCGCCGGGCACATTGGTGTGCGGCAACTCGTCGACCAGCGCGACCGCCGGCCGCCGCGCCAGCACGGCATCGAGGTCCAACTCGCTGAAGGTCGAACCGCGGTAGGTGCGCTGTAGCCGCGGCACCAACTCCAGCCCGTGCAGCATCTCCTCGGTGTGCCGCCGGCCGTGGCACTCGGCGTAGGCCACCACCACATCGGTGCCGCGCCGTAGGCGGCGGCGCCCCTCGTCCAACATCCGGTACGTCTTGCCGACCCCCGGCGCGGCACCGAGGAAGACCTTCAGCTTCCCCGGCCGCTCGCCCGGCACCTCGGCCGCGTCCACTCTCGGCGCCACCGAACGTCCCTCCCTCGCCATTCCTGCACGGCCCCACGACGCCTGGTTCGGCGAGGGGACCTCGGGCGGCCGAGCGGACATGGGTTGTCTGTCATCGTCACACCGGGCCGGCCGAAACACGGTGAAACGGCGCGATGTTGACGTTTTCCTGATCCGGCTCCTGAGCAGCGGCGGCCCGGTGGGCCCGGGCCGCCATGGCTCACGGCTGGGCGCTCATCGGTTCCCCGCCTTCGGGCGCAGGAGCGCCACACCCACGCCGAGTCCCGTGGTGGAGGCGAGGTGGATCAGCAACGCCTTGCGGTTGGGGGCCCACACGCCCGTGGTCGGCCCACCGGACCACAGCGCGGCGCCGATCCCGGCAGCCGAGGCGGCCATGCCCCGCCACACGGCACGGCTCCTGTTCTGACCGGCCAGGGCGCCCATCACCAGCACGCCCATCGAACCTGTGCAGATCAACACCTCACGCGCCATGTGGTATTGGACGTGCCCCTCTCCGTGGCGCGCTTCCGGGGCACGGTACGTCTCATCGGTGATGTGGGTGGCCGTCTGCCACACCGAGGGCACCAGGGCGGCGACCCCCGCCAGCGTGACCGCGGTCCCGACCTTCTGCCGTAACGAACTCATCAGCTTTCTGACCCTTCCTGGATACGAGCTCCTGGAACCGGATGCGAGCTCCTAGGTTACGAGAACGTTCATATAATGACCCTTGTTCCATCGCAACGGGTACGGGATATCGGCCACGGATCGGGAGAGGGAAGATGCGGCAGACGCCACACACGGACTATGTCGACGGCATGGTGGAGGTTCTCGCCGACACCTTCGAGCCCGACCTGTTGGAGGCCAAGGCGCTCGCCTACCGGCTACGGCGGATCAGCCACTGGCTGGAGACCGAGATAAAGCGCGAACTCGCCCCGCACGACATCGAGTTGTGGGAGCTGGAACTGCTGGCCTGTCTGAGTCGCGCCCCACACTGGCGGCTCACCGCCGGCGAACTGGCCCGCCAGATGCAGCTCACCTCCGGCGCCGTCAGCAACCGGGTGCGCAGGCTGGAGGCGAAGGGATGGGTGGTGCGCGACTTCGCCGCCCACGACCGGCGCTCGGTGACCGTCACCCTGACCGAGGAGGGGCGCGGCCGAGCCGCGCGCGTCTTCGCCACCAAGACCGGGACCGAACTACGGATGCTCTCCGCGCTTCCCCCCGACCGTCGACGCCGGGTCAACGCCGACCTGCGCACGGTGCTGGCGGAGTTGGAGGCGGGGGAAGCGGGGGAGGCGGGCTGACGCGGTACGCAACGGCCCAACGGGTGGTTGCTGCCCGGTTCGGCGCGTGCGGCTAAGGCTTCCCCGTCGCCGCCCCGGTCGCCCGGTTGCGCTCACGAGTGCTCGTACCGGCCCTGGCGTGCGGCCAGGCGTTCCATCAGGGCCGCGCTGTGCGCGAGCATCTCCCGCTCGTCGTCCGTGAGTTCGGCCTCGATGGCCAGTGCCAGCCATCCGGCCCGGCGGCCGCGCTCCGCTTCCAGCGCGGCCCGGCCGGCGTCCGACAGCTCGACCAGGGACTTGCGGCCGTCGGTGGGGTGGGCCCTGCGGGTGACCAGGCCCTGTTCGAGGAGGAGGCCGACCGCGCGGGCCATCGACTGCGGGCGCACGCGCTGATCGGTCGCGAGGTCGCTGGTGGTCATGGCGCCGTCGCGGTCCAGAACGCCGAGCACGGCGACCTGTCCGTGCGGGATCCGGTCCTCGCGCTTCACGCGACGGGTGAGCTTGCCCATGGCGATACGCAGTTCGGCGGCGACGGTGGCGGATTCCGGGGTGGGCATAGGGCACTTTAACCCGCAAACGCCGTTGTGTAGCAGAACTGAACAGCAGAACTGAACAGCAATGCTGTACAGTTTCGTCGCGTCGGGCCGAGCGCCAGCGTCGTCGCAGCCGGGGCCCGGCAGGCGACAACGGGAAGGAACTCCCATGCCCGCACGCACAGTTGAGCCGACCACCGTCCGCAGCGTCACCGCCCGCGCCGTCCTCGACAGCCGCGGCAACCCCACCGTCGAGGTCGACGTCGTCCTCGCCGACGGATCCCTGGGCCGCGCCGCCGTCCCCTCCGGCGCCTCCACCGGCGCCCGGGAAGCAGTGGAGTTGCGCGACGGCGACCCCCAGCGTTGGCACGGCAAGGGCGTCGACCGGGCCGTGGCCCACGTGAAGGGCGAGATCGCCGATGCCGTCACCGGGCGCGACGCGGACGACCAGGCCGGCCTCGACACCGTGCTCATCGCGCTCGACGGCACGCCCACCAAGGCCCGGCTCGGCGCCAACGCCCTGCTCGGGGTCTCCCTCGCCACCGCGAAAGCCGCCGCCGTCTCGCACCGGCAGCCGCTGTACCGCTACCTCGGCGGCGCCGACGCCCGCGTGCTTCCGGTGCCGATGATGAACATCGTCAACGGCGGCGCCCACGCCGACAATCCGCTGGACTTCCAGGAGTTCATGATCGCGCCGGTGGGCGCGGGTTCCTTCGCGGAGGCCGTCCGGATGGGCTCCGAGGTCTTCCACACGCTCCGCCGCGACCTGCTGGCCGCCGGCCACTCCACGGGCGTCGGCGACGAGGGCGGCTTCGCGCCCGCACTGCGAACGGCCGAGGAGGCACTCGACTTCGTCACGGCCGCGATCGAGCGCGCCGGGTACCGGCCCGGCCGGGACATCGGCCTCGTCATGGACCCGGCGTCGTCGGAGTTCTACCGGGGCGGCGTGTACGCGTACGCGGGGGAGGGCGTCCGGCGCACGTCCGCCGAACAGGTCGACTACCTCGCCAAGTTGATCGACGGGTACCCGATCGTCTCGGTGGAGGATCCGATGGCCGAGGACGACCTTGACGGGTGGCGCGAGCTGACGGCGCGGGTCGGGGACAGGTGCCAACTCACCGGGGACGACGTGTTCTGCACCAACGAGGCACTGGTACGGGAGGGCATTCGCACGGGGGTGGGGAACGCGGTCCTGGTCAAGGTCAACCAGATCGGCACGCTGACCGAGGCGCTCGGAACGGTGGGCGCCGCGCGGCGGGCCGGATGGGCGGCGGTCATCTCGCACCGTTCCGGCGAGACGGAGGACACCACCATCGCGGACCTGGCTGTCGCCACCGGGTGCGGCCAGATCAAGACCGGGTCCCTGTCCCGCTCGGACCGCACCGCCAAGTACAACCAACTCATCCGAATTGAGGAGGAGTTGGGGGAGTCGGCGGTGTATGGATGCGGCGCGTCGCCCGCCGCGCCTGCCGTGTGAGGCATCGGTCAGCGATCAGCGGCCGGTGACCAGCTGCCGGCGATCAGTGATCAGTGACCACTGATCAGAGTCCCGTCGCGGTCCGGACGAGGGCGGCGACGGCTCGGGAGCGGCTGTGGGGTGGCCAGGCGATGACCGTGGTGACCAGCGGTGCGTCGAGCACCGGCACGGTGGCGTGGTCGTCGCGGAGATGGGCTCGGCAGGACTCCGGCAGGATCGCGCAAGCCCGGCCGAGGGCGATGAGTTGGAGCAGCTGCGTGTGGTCCCGGACCCGCGGGCCGGGGCCGTCCGGGTAGCTGCCGTCGGGGCCGGGCCAGCGCGGCAGGGGGAGGTCCGGCAGCGCGCTGACCTCCGCCAACCGCACGTGAGGCCGGCCGGTGAGCGGGTGTCCGGCAGGCACCACCACGACCTGTCCTTCCGTGATGAGGTCCTCGGTGTCGAGCCCGGCCGTCGAGTCGAACGGCCGGTGTAGCAGCGCCACATCCGCCCGCCCGTCGCGCAACAGCCGTTCCTGCTCGCCGGGTCCGCACAAGAGCACCTCGACGGTGACCGCACCCGGCTCGGCGGCGTGGGCGTCGAGGAGCTTCGCCAGCAGTTCGTTGGAGGCACCGGCCTTCGTGGCGAGGACCAGTGCGGGCTGACCGGTGGCGGCGAGGGCGGCGCGGCGGGTGCGGCGTTCGGCGGCCGCGACCGCATCCAGCGCCGCCCGGCCCTCCCGCAGGAGCACCGACCCGGCGTCGGTGAGGGTCACGCCGCGGCCGGTGCGATCCAACAGCGTCGCCCCGAGGCGCCGTTCGAGCTGGCCGATCGCCCGCGACAGCGGGGGCTGGGCGATCCCCAGCCGCTGCGCGGCCCGTCCGAAGTGCAGTTCCTCGGCGACGGCGACGAAGTACCGAAGCTCCCGGGTCTCCATGCCGTCACCCTACTCAGGCGCCGACCAGGATCGATACCCACGCGGTATCACCGCCTACCCAAACGGTGTTGGAGTGTCTCCGGGGTCCGCGAACAGGATTGCCCGTATGAACGAACAGACGACCGCGCTGGTCACCGGCGCGAACAAGGGCATCGGATTCGAGATCGCGGCCGGCCTTGGCGCCCGCGGCTGGAGCATCGGCGTCGGCGCCCGCGATGACCAGCGTCGCGAGGCGGCCGTGGCGAAGCTGCGCGCGGCCGGTGTCGACGCCTTCGGGGTGCCGCTCGACGTGACCGACGGCGCGAGCGCGGCCGGCGCCGCCCGCCTGATCGAGGAACGCGCCGGACGCCTCGATGTGCTCGTCAACAACGCGGCGATCACGGGAGGCGTACCGCAGCAGCCGACCGTGGTGGACCCCGCGACAGTGCGGGCGGTCGTGGAAACGAACGTCATCGGAGTCATCCGCGTCACCAACGCGATGCTGCCGTTGCTGCGCCGCTCGGCGTCGCCGCGGATCGTGAACGTGTCCAGCGGCGTCGGATCGCTGACCCGCCAGACCACTCCCGGCGCCGAGACGGGCCCCATTGCCGTCGCGTACGCGCCGTCGAAGACGTTCCTCAACGCCGTCACCGTCCAGTACGCCAAGGAACTGCGCGACACGAACATCCTGATCAACGCCGGGTGCCCCGGCTACTGCGCGACCGACCTCAACGGCTTCACCGGCGTCCGCACCCCCGAACAAGGCGCGGCGATCGCAATCCACCTGGCCACCTTGCCCAACGACGGCCCCACCGGCCGGTTCTTCGACGATGACGGGGAAGTGCCTTGGTGACCTGGCCCCGGCCGGTGGGGCCAGCGGCGATGGGCGTTCACGATGCCATCACGGAGCGTGAGGCTTCCGGATGCGGCGGTGACAGCCGGGTGTAAGCCTGGGCTCACCCCCACTCAAGGAGCGAACCCCCATGGGCATGAAGGACGACATGCAGAAGAAGGCCCAGCAGGCCAGGCAGAAGGCCGAGCAGGCCAAGCGGCAGGCCCAACAGCGCGGTCAGCAGACGCAGGACACGATGCGCCAGCAGCAGCAAGAGCGTGAGCAGCAGGGCCGCCAGCAGTCACTGGACGACATCCAGGACGACCTCGGCGATTGACGTCCAGGGCGCCGCAGCGAGAGCCGGCGCTCTCCCGGATGAGCCGTTTGTGCCCATGCCTCCTTCACCGCAGGTGCGATGAAGGAGGCATGGGCTTGTCGGTGTCCTTGGGGGAGCCGGTGCGGGATGGGTCGATGGGTCGCCGGTCTCGTGCCGTAACGATCAGGTCTGGTGGTCAACTTCCTTTGTGGCGAAGCGCGTCGGCCAGGATCACGCCCGCGAAGCCGGCCATCAGCAGCAGGGCCAGGGCCGCGGCCAGCAGCCCGCCGGATGCGGCGCCGGCGAGCAGCGCGGTCAGGCCGAGCAGCAGGACCACCATCACGGTCCCGGCGATCTTCCAGTCGTCGCCGACCAGGAACGCGTACCAGAACCGGGCGAACCCCTTGACGAGGGAGAGGAATCCCTTGAGGGGGGAGAGGGCGACGCGCATGACGGTTCCTCTCAGTCCCGGCCGGTGACGGGCGGACCGGGGCGTGCGGCGAGGGCGGGGGCGACACGGATCAGCAGCCGGCTGACGCCGAACCAGGCCGCGATCAGGACGGGGATCGCCCAGTCGTGGCCCCACCAGGTGAGGCTCTGTCCGTCGGGGGCGAAGACGCCGAGCCCGGCCACCGCCCAGTAGGTGCCGAAGCTGGTCAACAGCAGCCCGACGCCGTACTTGAGGGTGTTCTCCGGCACCCGGGAGAGCGGTCGGTGGGCGACGAAGCCGGCGAGGGCGACGCAGAGCGCGGCGATGACCGCGGTGCCGGCCGCGACCGGCACGTTGTGGGCGCTGGTGCCGAACGTGATCACGATGAAGACGATCTCCACGCCCTCCAGGAAGACGCCCTTGAGGGAGACCGTGAAGCCGAACCAGTCCAGTCCGAGGCGGGTGGTCCGCTCCGCCGCGCGGGCCGCGGAGGTCTGCGTGGCGAAGGCTGCCTCCTCGTCGTGTCGGGCCCGGAGGCCGGCACCGCGGAGCACCGCCTTGCGCAACCACTGGAGCCCGAAGACCAACAGCAGGGTGCCGACGGTCAGTTGGAGCGCCGCCTGAGGCAGCCAGGTGGCCAGCGCGTAGCCGGCCGCGGCGGTGAAGGCCGCGAGCACCACGGCGGCCGCCGCGGCACCGGCCCAGGCGGACCGCCAACCGCGGGTCATCCCCATCGCCATCACGATGGTCAACGCCTCCACCACCTCGACCACCGAGGCCAGGAAGACCGCCGCCACCAGACCGTATGTCGCGCCCATCGAAGGCGCCTCCTCCCACCACAACACCGCACCGCCCGCCCAGAATGCCGGAACACCGGCCCCGCCCGACAGCGGCCCGCCGCACCCCGCGTGGCGAGCCCACCGCCCGTCCCGCCAGCCCCGCGCCCCGTCAAGGCCGCGTCAAAGCCGGACCGCTTCCGGCCCGAACGCGACGGCCTGCGCTACACCGGAGAGGGAGGTGACTTCCATGGTGCGCTATCTCACCCGCGCCCAGACGGCCCTGGCCGCGGCGCTACTGCTCCCGCCGGCAGTCAGCGCGGTACTGCTGCCGTTCCGCGACTGGATGTCCAACACCAACGCGGCCCTGGTACTGGTCGTCGTCGTGGTGGCCGTCGCCGTCCTCGGCCACCGGATCGCCGGTGCGCTGGCGGCGCTCTCGGCCGCGGTGTGGTTCGACTTCTTCCTCACCCGGCCCTACGAGCAGTTCGCCATCACCAAGTCCGCCGACATCGTCACCGCCGCGCTGCTGCTCGCCGTCGGCGTCGCCGTCTCCCAACTCGCCGCCCACACCCGGGAGCTGAAGGTCATCGCCATCACCGACGACGACTACCTGGCGCAGATCCACCACACCGCCCGGCTCGTCGAGACCGCCGCCGGACCGGACATGGTGGTCGACCACGTGCGACGGCAACTGGTGGGGCTACTGGGGCTGAGCGGCTGCCGCTTCGAGTACGGCACGCTCATCGGACACCCGCCGCGGCTGCTGGAGGACGGCTCCATCGCCTGGGGACGCCGCCATTGGGACGCCGACCGGGACGGGCTGCCCGAGGGCGAGCCGGTCGAGCTGCGGGTGAGCCACGGCGGGCACTTCCACGGCCGGTTCATGCTGCAAGGAGCCCCGGGCTCCGCACCGCCGCTCGGCGCCCGGCTGGTCGCGGTGACGCTGGCCGACCAGGTGGGGGCGGCCTTCGAGGCGGTCAGCCCGACCGCCCGTTGAGGTCCGCACCGCCGACGGGCACCGCGGCGGCCAGGTCCCGGTTCAGCTCGACGACATTGACGTAGGGCTGCCCCAGGAAACCCAACGTGCGCCCGTGCAGCCGTCGTTCGACCAGCAGGCGGACCCGGGCGGGGGCGAGCCGGCGGGCCCGGGCGACCCGGCGGACCTGCTGGTAGGCGTATTCCGGGGAGATCGCCGGGTCCAGGCCGGAGCCGCTGCCGGTGACCGCGTCCGCCGGGACCGCGACCGCCGGCACCCCGTCGAAGGCGGCCACCGCGCCGCGGCGGGCCAGGATCAGCGCGGTCAGCTTGGGGTTGGTCGGACCGAGGTTGCCGGCCCCGGAGGCGCCGGGGTCGTAGCCAGCGGCGGAGGGGCGTGGTTGGAACCAGGCGGGATCCGGGCCCGCGGCCCGGCCGGAAGCGCCCGTGGGCAGTGCGAAGCGCTGGCCGATCAGCCGCGAGGCCACCGGCCGGCCGTGCGCGGTGAGCAGCGAGCCGTTGGCCCGGCCGGCGAACGCGACCTGGGCGATGCCGGTGACGAGGAGCGGATAGCCGACGCCGGTCACCACGGTCAGCACGAGCAGCATCCGCAGCGCCGCCAGATGGTGGCGCAGTACGGCGGGAACGGCGGTGCGCGCCAAGGTCGTTCTCCTCCCGTCGCCGGCCGTCAGCGCAGGCCGGGGATGAACTGGATGACGAGGTCGAGCAGTTTGATGCCCAGGAACGGCAGGACGAGGCCACCCAGCCCGTAGAGCCAGATGTTGCGACCGAGCAGCTCGGCGGCGGACGACGGCCGGTAGCGCACCCCGCGCAGCGCCAGCGGGATCAGCGCGACGATGATCAGCGCGTTGAAGACGATCGCGGAGCTGATCGCCGACGCCGGGCTGTGCAGCCGCATGATGTTGAGCCGGTCCAGGCCGGGATAGGCCACCGCGAACATCGCGGGGATGATCGCGAAGTACTTGGCGACGTCGTTGGCGATCGAGAAGGTCGTCAACGCGCCCCGGGTGATCAGGAGTTGCTTGCCGATCTCGACGATCTCGATCAGCTTGGTCGGGTTGGAGTCGAGGTCGACCATGTTGCCGGCCTCCTTCGCCGCGGAGGTACCGGTGTTCATCGCCACACCGACATCCGCCTGCGCCAGCGCCGGGGCGTCGTTCGTCCCGTCACCCGTCATCGCGACCAGCTTCCCGCCCTCCTGCTCGCGCCGGATCAGCGCCATCTTGTCCTCGGGCGCCGCCTCGGCCAGGAAGTCGTCCACGCCCGCCTCCTGGGCGATGGCCCGGGCGGTGAGCGGATTGTCACCGGTGATCATCACGGTCCTGATGCCCATCCGGCGCAACTGGTCGAACCGGTCCCGCATGCCCACCTTGATGACGTCCTTGAGGTGGATCACGCCCAACACCCGGGCGTCCGGCGCCGCACCGTGCCGGACCACCTGCCCGACGACCAGCGGGGTCCCGCCGCTGGCCGAGATGGCGTCGACGAGCTGACCGACGTCCGCGGTCGGATGCCCGCCGTTGTCGCGCACCCAGCGCATCACCGCGGTCGCCGCCCCCTTGCGCAACGAGCGGCCCTCTTGCGGATCGTTGAGGTCAACGCCGCTCATCCGGCTCTGCGCGGTGAACGGCACGAACTCCGCCCCCTCCAACTCGCCCTCCTCCCGGCCGCGCAGCGCGTACTGCTCCTTGGCGAGCACCACGATCGAACGGCCCTCGGGGGTCTCGTCCGCGATCGAGGAGAGCTGCGCGGCATCGGCGAGTTCCGCGACGCTGACCCCGGGCACCGGCAGGAACGCCGCGGCCTGCCGGTTGCCGAGGGTGATGGTGCCGGTCTTGTCCAACAGCAGGGTGTTGACGTCGCCGGCCGCCTCGACCGCGCGCCCCGACATCGCTAGCACGTTGCGCTGCACCAGCCGGTCCATGCCCGCGATGCCGATCGCCGGCAGCAGCGCGCCGATCGTGGTCGGGATCAGCGCCACGACCAGGGCGACCAGGATGACCAGGGGCTGCTCGCCGCCGGCGAAGACGGCGAACGGCTGGAGGGTCACCACCGCCACCAGGAAGATGATGGTCAGCGACGCCAACAGCACGTTCAGCGCGATCTCGTTGGGGGTCTTCTGCCGGGCCGCCCCCTCGACCAGCGCGATCATCCGGTCGATGAACGTCTCACCGGGCTTGGCGGTGATCCGCACCACGATCCGGTCCGACAACACCTTCGTGCCCCCGGTGACCGCCGACCGGTCGCCGCCCGACTCCCGGATCACCGGCGCCGACTCACCGGTGATCGCCGACTCGTCGACGCTCGCGATGCCCTCGACCACATCGCCGTCGCCCGGGATGAGCTGCCCCGCCTCGACCACCACATGATCGCCCAAGCGCAGCTCGGTGCCCGGCACTTCCTCCTCGACGGGCTCCGCCGCGCCGGCCCGCCAGTCGACCAGCCGCCGCGCCGTCGTGGTCGTCTTGGTGCGCCGCAGCGCCGCCGCCTGCGCCTTGCCGCGGCCCTCCGCCACCGCCTCGGCGAGGTTGGCGAAGAGCGCGGTCAGCCACAGCCAGGCCGTGATCACCCACGCGAAGACGCTGGGCGTCCGCAGCGCCGACAGCGTGGTCAGAGCCGCCCCGACCTCCACCACGAACATCACCGGATGGTGGACCATCACCCGCGGATTCAGCTTGCGCAGCGCGTCCGGCAGCGACCGCACCAGCTGCCGGGGATCCAACAGCCCGCCCGAGACCCGCTGCGGACGACGACCGGCACCGCCCGGCGGGACGGCGGGGGGAACGGCGGTCGAGGACATCAGCGCAGACCCTCCGCGAGGGGACCCAGCGCCAGCGCCGGGAAGTACGTCAGACCGACGACGATCAGGATCACGCCCGTCAACAGGCCGACGAACTGCGGCCGGTGGGTAGGCAGGGTGCCCGCGGTGACCGGCACCGGCTGCTGCCGGGCGAGCGAGCCGGCCAGCGCCAGCACGAACACCATCGGCAGGAACCGCCCCAACAACATCACCACGCCCAACGCCGTGTTGTACCAGACGGTGTTCGCGCTCAACCCGGCGAACGCCGACCCGTTGTTGTTGGCCGACGACGTCAGCGCGTACAGCACCTCGGTGAAGCCGTGCGCCCCCGGATTGAGCATCGCGGCCCGTTCGCCGGGAAACGCCATCGCCAGCCCCGCGCCGACCAGCACCAACGCCGGCGTGGTCAGGATGTAGAGCGAGGCGAACCGCATCTCCTGACCGCGCAGCTTCTTGCCCAGGTACTCCGGGGTGCGGCCCACCATCAGCCCGGCGACGAAGACCGCGACCACCGCCAGGATCAGGATCCCGTAGAGCCCGGACCCGGTGCCGCCGGGCGCGATCTCGCCCAGCATCATGTTGAAGACCGTCATCCCGCCGCCGCCCGGAGAGTACGAGTCGTGGGCGGAGTTGGTCGCCCCGCAGGAGGTGAGGGTGGTGGCGGCGGCGAACAGCGTCGAGGCCCAGACGCCGAACCGGGTCTCCTTGCCCTCCAGCATCGCCCCGGCCGCATGCCCGGCCGGACTGCTGACCCGGTACAGCTCGTTGGCGGTGATCAGCGCGACCGACGCGGCCCACAGCAGCACCATCACGGCGGCGATCGCATAGCCCTGGCGCTGGTCGCCGACCATCGCGCCGAACGCCCGCGGCAGGGCGAACGGGATCACCAGCATCAGATAGATCTCGATCAGATTGGTCAACCCGTTGGGATTCTCAAAGGGGTGTGCGGAGTTGGCGCTGAAGAAGCCGCCGCCGTTGGTCCCCAACTCCTTGATCGCCTCCTGCGAGGCGACCGGCCCGCCCGGCAGGCTCTGGTGACCGCCCGCGAGCGCGGTGAGCTCCTGCGGACCGTGCAGGTTCTGGATCACCCCGGCGGCCACCAGAACGATCGCGAAGACGAACGAGACCGGAAGCAACACCCGCAGCACCAGCCGGGTCAGGTCCACCCAGAAGTTCCCCACCCGGTCCGTCTTCCTCCGGACGAAACCACGGATCAACGCGGCCACCACCGCGATGCCCACCGCCGCGGAGACGAAGTTCTGCACCGCCAACCCCGCCATCTGCACCAGATGACCCATCGCCGACTCACCGGAGTACGCCTGCCAGTTGGTGTTGGTGACGAACGACGCCGCGGTGTTGAACGCCAGGTCCGCCGGCACCGCCTTGCGCCCCAACGAGAGCAACAGACGGTCCTGGAGGCGCAGGAACGCGTACAGGAACAGCGTCGAAACCAGGGAAAACGCCAGCACGCTGCGCAGATAGACCGGCCACCGCTGGTCGGCGTCCGGACGCACCCCGCCCAACCGGTAGACCAGCCGTTCCGCCCGCGCATGCCGCTCGGAGGTCAGGGCGTGCGCCAGATAGTCGCCCAACGGGCGGTACGAGAGCGCCAACGCCGCCACCAGAGCGGCCACTTGGAGCCAACCAGCCGCGGTCTCGCCCATGCGTACCCTCCCTAGAACTTCTCCGGAAAGATCAGGCACAGGATCAGATAGACCACCAGCGCGCCGGCGACGACCAGGCCGACGATGTTCTCCAGACTCACAGGCGCCCGACCCCCTTGGCGGCCAGGCCGATGAGGGCGAACACCACGAGCGTCAGGGCAACGTAGACGACGTCCGACATGCGTGCGGCTCCCCGCAGGTCCTCAAGGGGCGGAACCCATCCGCCCCGAATTCGGGTAAATGCGAGCTTCTTGATGTTTCTGACGCTATATCAGGCCGGCGATGCGGGCCGCCTGCCGCGCCGGGGGCCACCGGGCGCCGAACTGGGCAGGGTCAACGTCACCGCGAACGTGCCCCCCTTCCTGGACGTCCGCAGCGAGCCATCCATCGCCTCGGCCAGATCCCGCGACAACCGCAACGCCAGGCTGTCGGAACGCGAACCAGGCGTCCGCGTCGGCGTGGCCCCCTCGCCAACGGGCCCGTCCGCAACCCGGATCGCCACCCGACCGTTCCGCGTCTCCGCCGTCACCACCGGCGGCCGGTCCGGCGGACTGTGCCGCAATGCCTCCGCCCCCAACGCCGTCAACACCCGGGTCAGCAACGCCGCATCCGCGATCACGTCCGGCAGATACTCCGGAAGCCGCAGCACGATCGAATGGCCACCCGGACCGAGGTCGTCCAACGCCGCACCCAGCGCCTCGTCGAGATCCACCGGGCGGAGGTAGAGGTCCAGGGCCCCGGCATGTAGCCGACTCAAGTCGTCCAGATCGGCGACGAGTTGCGCCGCGCGGTGCACGGCCGAGCGCGCACTGTCCAACAGCCGGCGCTCGTCCGGATCCCGCTCCGGCGCGGGACGCCGCCGCAGCCGCACCAACGCGTCCTCCGCCGTGCGCAACGGGGCCCGCAGATCGCGCCCGGCGGCCAGCAGCAGCGCGGCCCGGGTGCGTTCGGCATCCGCAAACGGGTCCCCAGGCCCACCGGGCCCCGCGATCCGACCCCGGGCGTGCGCCAACCCCAACTCGGCCGCGCACGCATCCAACAGCCGCCGATCCTCCACACTGAGCCCCGGCCCCCGCGCCGCCAACGTCAGACAGTCATCGACCGGACTCTCCACGTCCGCCTCGTACGGCCGCTCCGGCGGATGGTCGCCGGCGCTCGCCACCACGTATCAGTGCGGCACCGGCGACGCCTGCGGATCACGTTCGAGCAGACTCACCGCGCGCAGCCCGAAGTTCTCCCGGACGAGCTCCACCAGCGCCGGCAGATCCTGACCGCGCAGCACCCCCGCCGCCAGCCGACTCAACGTCCGCGCCTCCGACGTGGCCCGCGCCGCGCGCAGGGTGTCCCGCGTCGCCGTCCCCGCCGCGGTGCCGACCAACACGGCCGTGGCGACGAACACGACCAACGCGATGATCTCCTCGGGGCGGTTGATGACCAGCGAGTGCAGCGGCACGGAGAAGTAGTAGTCCGCCAACAACGCCGCGGCCACCGCCGCCAACAGTGCCGGAGAGGCCCCGCCGACCAGCGCCACCACCACGACCACCAGCAGATAGATCGCCAACGCCCCGGCCAGCCCCACCGAGCCCCGCTCCACGACCAGCAAGGTCGTCAACACCGGCAGCAGCACCGCCGCCCCACCCAACGCGGCAACGAACCGCCGCACCCCCAACCCCCGACCCGGCCGCGGCAACCTCAACGCAGCGGACCCGGCCGCCTCCTCATGCGTCACGATGTGCACATCGATCGGCCCGGACCCCTTGATCGTCCGCTCACCCACCCCCGCCCTCAGCAACGAACGCACCCGACCGTACCGACTCGCGCCCAACACGATCTGAGTGACGTTCTCCGCCTCCGCAAACCGCAACAGCGCCGCCACCACGTCCTCGCCGGTGATCTGATGGAAACCCCCGCCGAGCGACTCCAACAGCGCGCGCTGCTCGTCCAACGCCGCCGGGGCAACCCGGGCCAACCCGTCCTCGGGCACCACATGCAGCGCCAACAGCTCCGTCCCCGGCGTGCGCGCACTGATCCGCGCGGCCCGCCGGATCAGCGTCTCGCCTTCCGGACCACCACTCAGACCGACCAGAATGCGCTCTCGCGTCTCCCACGGCGCGACGATCCCGTGCTCGGCCCGATAGCGCTGCAACCCCTCCTCCACCCGGTCGGCCAACCACAGCAGCGCGATCTCCCGCAACGCCGTGAGATTGCCGACCCGGAAATAGTGGGTGAGCGCGGACTCGATGCGGTCCGGCGGATAGATGTCGCCATGC
Source organism: Streptomyces sp. NPDC057743 (assembly GCF_042798755.1). Taxonomy (NCBI): domain Bacteria; kingdom Bacillati; phylum Actinomycetota; class Actinomycetes; order Kitasatosporales; family Streptomycetaceae; genus Streptomyces; species Streptomyces sp. NPDC057743. The sequence continues at coordinate 234,745 of NZ_JBHVJX010000010.1, read as the reverse complement.
ACCATCCGCCGCCGCAACACCTCCGGCGGCAAATCCACCAGCTCGATCTGGTCTGCCCCGCGTGCCACCTCGTCGGGCAGGGTCTCCTGCTGCCGCACCCCGGTGATCTGCCGGACCACGTCGTTCAACGACTCCAGGTGCTGCACATTGAGCGTGGTGACGACGTCGATGCCGGCGTCCAACAGCTCCCTCACGTCCTGCCACCGCTTGGCGTTGCGCGCCCCGGGAACGTTGGAGTGGGCCAGCTCGTCGACCAGCGCCACCTGCGGATGGCGCGCCAACACCGCGTCCAGATCCATCTCGGTGAACCGCACCCCGCGGTGCCACAGCGTGCGCCGCTCCACCGTCTCCAGCCCCTCGGCCATCGCGGCCGTCGGCCGCCGCCCGTGCGGCTCAACGAAGCCCACCACCACGTCGGTGCCCAACGCCCGCAACCGCTGCCCCTCCGCGAGCATCGCGTACGTCTTACCAACCCCGGGAGCGGCCCCGAGAAAGATCCGCAACCGTCCATGTGCCACCGGCGGGCTCCTACCACTCAGCCCCCTGACGTTCTCTTCTCCCCCTGCCCGCCGCCTCCCGCCGTGTGCTTCTCACGGCCGTTCGCCGACGGGCGTTCGTCCTTCCATGGTGCGCCCGGGGAGCGCGGATCGGGGGGATTGGGGAGGAGGGGGTGAGGAAGTGGCGGGTGGGTGCGGGAGGGGCGGCGGGCCGTGTTCGGGACGCAACTGGGCCGCCCCCGGCAGCCGTTCGGCCGGCACGCCACCTGCGAGCGGACCCGAACCGGAACCCGATCACGGATGCATCCGAGCCCCCTTGATCACCTTGTCGACCGCGTTGCGCGGGCCGTACACGGCCAGGCCCACCAGGTCCAGCTCCTCCCTCGGGACGGCCCGCACCGCGGCGCGGTTGTCCCGGTCGTTCCCGGTGGCGAACAGGTCGGAGGTGAACACCGACCGGGGGAGGGCCCGGGCCAGCGCCCGGCCATGCGCCGCGACCAGCGTCTCCTTGGCGCCCTCGAAGACGAGCACCGGCTGCCGGAACATCGGCAGATACGGGGTGTCGTCGGCGTCCGCGTACGGTGCGCCGATCACCTCGGGGAGTTCCGTACCCAACCCGCTGACCAGGAAGGCGGTCACGTTCAGGCGCTGCCGGGGCTCCAGGTCCTCCCGCAGAAGCACGGCAATCTTGGTCTCGAAACGCACGGGGGCGTCAACGGCTGCTGTCATGCCCCCAGGCTGCCGACCGGCCCGCCGCGCCGTCTTGTACGTTCTTTGCATGGCCGCACGGCAGGAAGTGTCCGCATGGCGCCCGCAGGTCCCGGGCGTCGTGGAGGTCTTCCACGCCCATTTCACCGAGCACGCCTACCCGATGCACGTCCACGACGTATGGACGCTGCTGATCGTGGACGACGGCGCCGTCCAGTACGACCTCGGACGCCAGGCACGCGGCACCCCGAACGACACGGTGTCCCTCCTCCCGCCCCAGGTACCGCACAACGGCTCGCCCACCACCGCACGGGGATTCCGCAAGCGCGTGCTCTACCTGGACCTGTCCCAGTTGGACGAGAGCTACATCGGCCCGGCGGTGGACGGCCCCGACCTCGCCGACCCGCTGCTGCGCCGACGCGTCGGACAACTGCACGCGGCACTGGCCCACCCCGGCGACGAGTTGGAGGCCGAGAGCCGACTGGCTCTGATCGGCGAACAGCTGCGAAGCCACCTACGCCCCCGGCTCGTCGCCCGCCCCCGCCAGGCCGCCCCCGGTGTGGCCGCTACCCTGCGCGAACTCCTCGACGACCGCCTCCACCAGGGCGTGACCCTCGACGAGGCCGCGCAGCTGCTGCACGCCCACCCCACTCACCTCGTACGGGCGTTCAGCGCGGCCTTCGGCATCGCCCCGCACCAGTACCTGATGGCCCGTAGGGTCGAGCGGGCCCGCCGACTGCTGCTCGACGGCCGGCCGCCGACCACCGTGGCGGCCGACGCCGGCTTCTACGACCAGTCACACCTGACGCGCCACTTCAAGCGCATGGTTGGCGTCACGCCGGGGCGTTACGCGCGCACCGGCCGTGGGGCGTAGCGACGCACGCCAGCCATCAACCACCGCTGACTGGTTGCCGCTTACTCCTCTTACCCCTCGAACGGAGGGCCGCTTGCCGTTCGCCCGGCGGTTGCGGCCGCCCTGGCGGCCGCCCAGGTCCCCACGCCCCACAGCGACAGCGCGCTCAGCAGGCCCACCACCAGACGCACGGCCGCATCCGGGCCGTTGGCCAGCCACACGGCCCCGCCGGCCGCCCCGGCCGCGACCAGCAGGGCGGCGGGCACCCGGAAGCGCGGCTGCTCGAAGACCGTGACCAACGGCAGGAAATGCAGGCCCACGACCACCGCGACCAGCGGCGGTACCAGCACCGGAACCCCCGCGCTCACGCACCCCACGACCACGGCGGCGATCAGCAGCCACTGGACCACGTTGACCAGCCGGAACCGCCGTCGCCGATCCGGCGGGAGGGCGTCGGCCTCCTGCCTCGGCAGGAAGCGCCGAGCCGTGAACTGCAGCCCCAACGCCGCCGCACAACCCATCACGATGAGGATCGGCCGCGTGGCCCCGTCGAACGCGCTGGTGCCCAACAACCACCAACCGAGCCCGAACCAGACAAGAAATCCCACCCCCGATGCAGACATGAGGAAACCCTACAATGCGGTCGGTGGTGCCTGGTCGCCGCCGATGTCCCGGAGGATGTTGCGGGCCCAGGCAGTGGGGGACGGGTCGCCGAGGAGGGCGGCCAAGTCGGCGGTGTGGGTGGCGCGTTGGGCGGGGGAGAGGGACAGCGCCCGATGCAGGGTGTCGACCAGGTCCTGGGGCGAGTTGGGGTCGGTGAGCAGGGCGGCAGGGGCGAGTTGTTCGGCGGCGCCGGCGTGCCGGGAGAGAACGAGGACGCCCGGGCGGTCGGTGGCGGAGCGAACGGTGACGTACTCCTTCGCGGCCAGATTCATCCCGTCGGCCAGGGAAGTCACCCAGAACACCCCGGCTTCGAGGTACTGATCGACCACGGCGGGGAAGGGGAGGGGGTGCGGTAGGTAGTCGATGGGGCGCCAACTTCCGCCACCCCAACGTCCGTTGACGGCGGCGATGGTCGCTTCGAGTTCGGTGCGGGTGGCGTCGTAGGCGCGGATGCCTGGTTCGGCAGGCGGGCATACCAGGCGGAAGCGCAGTCGCTGCCTTAGTTGGGGTTCCCGCTCCAGGAGGGCGTCGATGGCGCGGACCTTGTGGACGGGGGCCTTGGCGTAGTCCAGGCGCTCCACGGACAGGACGTGGAGGGACGCGTCGTCGGTGGGGGAGTGCGCTGTACGGGCGGCGGCCCGCGCCCGGGCCAGTGCGGAGACGGCCCCGTGGTCGATGCCCAGGGGATGGACGCCGGTACGCGGAACGCGGCCCGTACCGGCCAGCAGCTGGCGGAAGTTGTGGGCGAAGGCCCTGGTGTGGAAGCCCGCCCAGTCGAGCCGGACGAGGGAGCGGCACAGTTGCGCGGCGTTGGGGAGTTGTCGGAACACGTCCGGGGCGGGGAAGGGGGTGTGGTGGAACAGGCCGATGGTCAGGTCCGGTCGTTGGGACTTGAGGATGCCTGGAACGAGCCAGAGGTTGTAGTCGTGCAGCCAGACCGTGGCGCCGTGCTCGGCGTGCGCGCCGATGTGTTGGGCGAAGGCCGCGTTGACGGCCTCGTAGGTGGACCAGTGTGATGGGTCGCGCCGGATGAGCCGTGGTTGGGACATCAGCGCAGGCCAGAGCGTTTCCTTGCAGGCGCCGTGGAAGTAGCCGGACCACTGCTGGGGCGTCACGTCGAGCAGCGCGAGGGGGAGGGACGAAGTGGCGGGGACGGGCGGGCGGGGAGTGCCGGGCTCCTCGTCCACCAGGGCAGCGGCCCATACCGCGGCCAAGTCCGGGGCGCCGTCGCCCAGCACGGACGTCAGCGTCGGCAGTATCCCGTTCGGGCTTGCGGGCCGGCGCCAACGGCCCCGTGACCAGCACATCGGCGGACGGTGATAGCCGATGACGACCGGCGCGGTGCGCTGCACCCAGCCGAGCCGTTCCAGGGCGTCCAGGATCGCGGCGGCGCCCTCCAACGGCGGGCGGTGGACCAGCGGACTGTCGGGGACCTGCGCGGGGAGCGCGGGTTCGGCATTGCCCATGATCACGCCGTGGCTGCCGAGTTGGAAGAGCGACAGGTCATTGAGCGAGTCGCCGGCCACGAGCACACCGCCCCGCGGCCACTGCAACTTGTCGGCCAGCCGCTGCACCGCCTGGCCCTTGCCGGCGTGCGGGGGCAGGACGTCGAAGAAGCGGTCGTCGGAATAGGTCCAGGAACAGCCGAGTTGCTGCACCGCCGCGGTGAGCTCGGGGGACAGGTGCTCGGGGGAGAGGAAGAAGGAGCAGCGGCCGTCCTGTGCCACGCCCTCCTGGTAGACGAGGTCGGGGAAGCGGCGCAGGGCCGCCCGGATCCGCTCCGACCCGGGCCAGCCGGCGCGTAACTCCCCCTCCAACGCGTCGAGATGAGCCATCCCCGAGGCGTCCACGATGCTGGCGCCGACGTCCGCGATGATCCAGCGGGGGACGGGCAGCAGCGGATCACGGGCCAGGCGTGCCCGGATCGAGGGCAGTCCGCGACCGGTGGCGAAGACCACGGTGATGTCCGGATGCCGGTCCAGTGCCTGGCGCAGCCGTCGCCGCGCGCTCTCGTCGCCGCCGAGCAACGTGCCGTCCAGATCGGCCACCAGGACCCGGACGTCCTGATCCGGGGGCCGGGCCACCACCGCGTCGTCCCACGCCTGTTCGGACATACTGCTCCTTCGTACCGGTGACTGGCTGTCGAGCTGTCTGGTGTGCTGCCGGCTCATGCCGGGAGGCGCCCGAGCCAGGCACGCAGCCCGGCGCTGTCCGGCGCGGCGCTGGACCCGGGGCCGGTGACCGCGGCCGCGCCGCAGGCCACGCCCGCGGCCAGACACTCGTCGAGCGATCCGCCCGCCAGGCGCTGGTGCAGAAAACCCACGTTGAAACAGTCACCGGCCCCCGTGGTGTCCACCACCCGCACGGCGGGGGCCGCATGGACGACCCGACGGCCGGCCTCGGCGGCGATCGCGCCCGCGCCGCCCCGCTTGACGACCGCCACCGGCACCAGATCGGCCAGGATCTCCAACGCCTCCGCCGCGCTGTCCGCCCCGGTGATCCGCAGCGCCTCGGCCTCGTTGGGCGCGAACACCTGCACCTGGGAGAGCGCCTTGGCCACGTCCGGCATCCCGATGTCGCCGGGATAGTCCTGGCAGTCCATGAACACCTGGGCACCGTGCTCGGCGGCCACATCGAGCGCGGCCGAGACCTCCGCCCCGTACTGGAGGTACGGCAACATCACGACGGTGGGCCGATGGGTGGCGATCAGCTCCGCCAACGGGCGCACGGCGACCGGGTCTTCATAGGCGATCATCGCCCGGTCCTCGGCTCCGGACAGCGCAACCGTCACATTCCGCAACGGCCGCGCGTGCTGCCTAAAACCCCGCTCGTCCAGGCCCTCGGCGCGGGCCGCGGCGAGAACCTCCCGACTGAAGAGATCGGAACCGAAGTCGGCCGCCCACACCACGTCATGCCCCAGCCGTCGCAGCCCCATCGCGAGCGTGAAGGCCCCGCCCGGCACCATGCCCAACCCGCCGGCCCACACCTCGGAGCCGAACGCCACCGGCCCGGCCAACTCCCGGAACACCAGGTCCACGGAGTAGGCACCGACGACGAGCACCGAGGCGCCCGGCCGTGGGGACGACGCCGACTCCGGCCCTTGTCGGGCCAACTGCGGCCCTGTGGGCGTCGGCTCCGGTCTCGGGGGCGCCGTCACCGGCACCTCCCGTCCGCCTCGACCCGCACCAGAGGGCGCGGGTCAGGCCCCGAAGGGCAACAACCCACCGGCCGACGACCAGCCGCGGCGATACCACGCACCGTCCGCCACCCCCGCCTCTCCGGCTCCCCTTGCCCAACACGCCACAGGGTGCCGAGCGGAGCGCCAATCGGCGTTGCCCACCGCGGTGTTGAGCTTTTCCGCAGCGAGCCTTTCCGCGGTGTGCCGCCCCGAAACAGCCGCGGAACGCCGTGTGCAAGAACCATGCGGGGAACTGTAAGCGGGTGTCGCGCGTGGCAGATCGCCGATGCAACGGCATGTCCGAAAGTCGCCGATCGTCGGTCGGCGGAGCCCCGCCATGCGCACGGCGCTGTCGGCCGTAGGGTCAGACCGGCCCGTAGACGGCAGCGCTGACGCCCCTCATGAGAGCCCAGTAGCGGTCACCGTAAGACCAATGCCACCACTCGCTGGGGTAGTTCACGAAGCCCTCCGCTCCCAGGCGTTCGGCCAGGAGGTCACGGTTCTTCCGCGCGGCCGCCGACAACCCCGGAGCGTCGAGTGGGCACGCTCTCTCGTCGCCGGTGCGGTGTCCGTTCACCGGCCTGCCCATGTCCAGCTCGACGCCGTCCGCATCAATGTGCGTCAGGTCGAGGGCGGCACCGGCACAGTGCGGGGCAACCTCGACCGGAGAGACGAACGCGCTGGCTCGACGCCGACGTTCGACCGGATCCGTGATCCCCGAACGTCGCAGACGATCCGCATACCGCGCGAACCGGCGTGCCTGTTCCTCCGGGCTGCGATGCCCTTCGATGACGAGGAAACCGACGCCCGCGGGGAGCCTCTCGGAGGCTGCGCGGAGGCGTTCGAGCACGCCGGCCCTGACCCGCCCGTACTCCCCGGCCTCGTCTCGTTCCCGCGGGTCCAGCGTGATGCCCGCATCGACGCCGATCTCCACAAGAGGCTCGCCGCACTCCAGCACAGGGATGTTGCGTACGCGCGGATCGCTCAGCAGGACCATGGAGCGTGAGCTTAAGGGCATGCCGAGCAGGGGCCGGCTCGCCGGCTCGGAGAGCCGCGGAATGCAAAGGCGGGCTGGCCGGGGCGCTCGATATGATCACTGGATGAGCAACGACCGTGAACCGTACCTGGTGTTGACCGAGCGCCTGGAACTGCGTGTCGTCGGCCCGGAGGACCTGGACGCCCTCTACACCCTCAATTCCGACCCCGAGGTCTGGCGCCACGATCCCGCGGGCCGCCACACCAGCCCCGTCATCACCAAAGCCTGGATCGAACGGTGCACCGACCACTGGGAGTCGGACGGCCTGAGCTACTGGATGGCCCGGCACCGGAACACCGGCGAACTGATCGGCGTCGGCGGCGCCCAGCGTCACGAACCGGGCTTCTGGAACCTCTACTACCGCCTGGCCCACGCCCATTGGGGCAAGGGCTATGCCACGGAGATCAGCCGCGCCGCCGTCCGCGTCGCGGGGCAGCATGACCCCGAACTGCCCGTGGTCGCCTGGATCCTCGCGCACAACACCGGCTCCCGCGCGGTTGCCGAGCGGCTCGGACTCCACGACTACGGCCTGCGGCCGGAGCCGGGAAAGAGCGAACCGATGCACGCCTACGCAGACCGCCTACTGCCGTTCTGACCACCCGGCCCAACCATGAACCGCCGTCGGCGCCGCGAAGATTGAACCTCCGAGGCCATCCGCGCTGACGACAACCGCGTACTCCCGTCCTGCGGCGCCGGCGAAGCCGGGGTAGGTGGAACGCGTCCACCACGTCCGCATAGCAGGTCAGAGCCGTGGGGGTGGCGCAGGGGGCAGGGGCAACATAACTAGCGGGCGTTCACGTCCCGGGCCACTGTGACCAGTTCTGCCGCCGGTCCCACCAGGCGCCGTCCGGTGGGCCATACCGCGCGCAGTTCGCGGGTGAGGTCGACGCCCGCCACGTCGACGCCGGTGAGGCGGCCCTCGGCGATGTCCCCGCGGACGGCCAGCTCGCTCAGGACGGATGGCCCGGTGCCGGCGATCACCGCGCCGCGCACGGCGGCCGTCGAACCGAGTTCCACCAATGGCCGGGCACGGTCATGGCCGGCCAGGTGCAGGGCGCGGTCCAGGGTCTGGCGCGTGCCGGAGCCGCTCTCCCGCAACACCAGCCGCGTTCGGGACAGTTCGCGCGCCGAGAGCGGCTCGCGGCGTCGCGCCCACGGATGACCGGGGTCGACCACGACGACGAGCCGGTCCTCGGCCACCTGCCGTGTGGACATCACGCGGGACAGATACGGCCCCTCGATGAACCCGATGTCGGCCTCGCCCGATTCGACCAGCTCGGGCACGTGCTCGCTGTTGATCACTTGCAGCCCGATGTACAACTCCGGCCGGCGCCCGCGCAGCTCGCTGATCCAGACCGGCAGCAGGTACTCGGCGATGGTCAGGCTCGCCGCGACGCGCAGTTCGGCCTCCCGCCTGTCGCGCAGCTTGCCGGCCCCGGCGAGCAACCCGTCCAACTCGTCCAGGACGCTGCGTGCGTGCCCGGTGACGACCTGCCCGGCCAGTGTCAGCCGGGAGCCGCGCCGCGTCCGGTCGACCAGCACGAGTCCCAGGCCGCGTTCCAGCGTGGACAGCCGGCGGCTGGCGGACGGTTGGGATATCCGCAGCTGCTCGGCCGCACGGCCCAGGCTTCCGAGGTCGGCCACGAGCACGAGGAGCCGTAGCGACTCCAGGTCGGGCGTGCGCAAAGGGAGGTGAGCGGTGGGGAGGTGAGCGGTGGGGTCTGGCGTGGAGGAAGCTGTCACAGCCGTAGCGTATGGGTCGGTCATACGCCCCAGCTATGACCTCCTGCTCGATCAAGGGCTACAGGCCGAGCGCGGGGCGACCCACAGTGGTGATCATGAAGGACGCCAGCCCCACCCGGTCGGGGACCATCCCCCTCTCTCGCCCCGCCGCCACCCGAAGTCGCCGCGCCGCCCTCGCCGGCCGGTTGCCCGGGCTCGCCCTCGCCGTCGCCGTCGCCCTGGTTGCGACGGTGCTGGGTCGACTGGCGCCCGTGATCGGCGGACCGGTGACCGGAATCGTGCTGGGGGTGCTGGTGGCGGTCGTGGCGCGGCCCGGCGAGCGGATGCGGCCGGGCATCGCCTTCGCCGGACGCGGAGTGCTCCAGGCCGCGGTGGTGGTGCTGGGCGCGCAACTGTCCCTGGGCCAGGTGCTGCGGGTCGGTGTCGGCTCGCTGCCGGTGATGATCGTGTCCCTCGCGGCCTGCCTGGTGGCGGCGTACTTCATCGGACGCCGCCTTGGCGTCGTGCGCGATCTGCGGACCCTGATCGGCGTGGGTACCGGCATCTGCGGTGCCTCCGCGATCGCCGCGGTCACGCCGATCATCGGCGCGGCCGAGGCGGAGGTGGCCTACGCCATCTCCACGATCTTCGTCTTCAACGTCGCCGCGGTGCTGGCCTTCCCCGTCCTCGGACATCTGCTGGACATGAGCCAACACGCCTTCGGCCTGTTCGCCGGCACCGCGGTCAACGACATGTCGTCGGTCGTCGCCGCAGCCACCACCTACGGCAGTGGGGCAGCCGACTACGCGGTGGTGGTCAAGCTCGCCCGCACCCTGCTGATCATTCCGATCTGCCTCGGCCTCGCTGCCCTCGCCCGCCGCCGTGCGCGGATGGCTGACTCCGACGCAGCCGGTTCGGGACAGGAGCTTCCCGGCCCGGTGCGGGTCAGGAAGCTGGTGCCGTGGTTCCTCGCCGGCTTCCTCGTCCTGGCGGCCGTGAACACCGCCGGCCTCATCCCCTCCACGGCCCACGGCCCGCTCAGCACCCTCGCGGTCTTCCTGATCACCGTCGCCCTCTCCGCGATCGGCCTATCCACCCAACCCGCCAAGCTCCGCCGAGCCGGCGCCGCACCACTCCTCCTTGGGGGCTGCCTGTGGCTGGTGGTGTCCGCCACCAGCCTGGCCACCCAGTACCTGGTCGATCGTCTGTAACCGCCGCGCGCGCAATGACGCGCGGCCCCGGCCGCTCGCCGGCACACTCCGGCGGGCACCGGCCGTTGGGGGGCAAACCCCGCAACAGGGCGCGAAGTTGAGAACGGTGCATGGGGGCGCGGGCAGGCCGGATAGCCGCACCACACGTGTGCTTGGGAACGGAGCCGAATGCGGGGGGGGGCGGGGGAGAGCAGGGAGAGGGGGAGCCGAACGCGCGGGGAGCGAGCAGAGAGAGGGGAGCGGCCGGACAGCGTGAGCCGCACAGCGTAGGCGGCTGCCCCTCGAATCCCATCCCCTCGCCGGCAAGTCCAAGTGCGCACAGGCCCGGTCGACGGCTGGTTCGTACCGGATTAGTGCCGGATTGGTGCCGGAGCAACAACGCCGGTTTGGGAATGCGGCCGCTCCGGTAGCTGGCCCAGTTGCCCTCAGGTGGCGAGCAGTCAGGGAGACGGCCGGCAAGGCCATCCACCCGGCGGGTGGTTCGCTTCTCACGATTCCCGAACCGTGGGAAATTTTCCGCTTCTTGGCGGGCGAGGGCTGTGTGGTGAGCGTCCCCGGCCTTTGGGCCAAGGAGCGGGTGTCACCCGTGGGCTCTGTTGGTCGGCGGGATGGGGGCGAGGCGGTAGGTGGTGCCCGTGGGGACCACGCGGCCGGCGGTGGGTGGGGGGAAGTGGGTGCCCAGGACGAGGGTTTCGTTGTCGGCGAGAGTCCTGAAGAGTGCGCGACGGGTGGCCAGGGCCTGTGCGGGGTCGATGTCGACGCAGCTGCCGATGGCCGGGTCGGCGAACTGGACGGGGTGGTGGGTGCAGTCGCCGGTGACCAGCGCGGTGGCGCCCCGGCTGCTGATCTCCACCGCGACATGGCCCGGGGTGTGCCCGGGAGTGGGCAGCAGGCGCAGTCCGGTGGTGACTTCGACGCCCTCGGGCGGGACGTCGACAAGATCGAGCAAGCCGGCGTCCTCGACCGGGAGCACCGAATCGCGGAACATCTGCCGGCGCGGTTCGTCCATCGCGTACCCGGCCCAGAACTCCCGCTCGGCTCGGGAGACGACATAGCGGGCGTTGGGGAAGGTGGGGACCCAAGTGCCGCCGTGTGCCCGGGTGTTCCAGCCGACGTGGTCGGCGTGCAGGTGGGTCAGGATCACCAGGTCGACGCTCTCGGGGGCGAAGCCGGCTGCGGTGAGGTGCTCTGGATAGTCGGTGTGGAGGTCGTGCCAGGCGGGGTTGGCGCGGGTCTTGCCGTTGCCGATTCCGGTGTCGATGAGCACGCGCAGGCCGCCGACGGTGAGGGCGAAGCTGTGGGTGGAGAGGCGGAGGAAGCCGTCCTCGTCCGCGAAGTCGGGGCGTAGCCAGTCGTGTTCGTCGATCACCTCGGGTGTCGCGCTCGGCAGCAGCCAGGGGCCGGTCGCCTGCGGCAGGCGGGACTCGTCGATGCGGTGGACGGTGAGGTCGCCGACCGTCCAGGAGGGGGTGACGTGGCCGGCGCGGCCGGCGGTTTCGTCGGTGGGCGGGGTGTGCATCATGCGTCCTTTCCTTCTCGGTCTTCCTGGGTCTTCCTCGCTCCAGCTCGCTCTTCCTTGCCGTTCCTCTCCTTGCCCTTCCTCGCTCCTGCTTGGTCGGGGCGTCGTGCGGGGGCGGCGCGGCGCGGACGGGAAGCTAAAAGCAATCTGTTTGCGTTAAGTCGAGAGTAGAGGCTATCGTCGGCTAAAGCAAACAGTTGGCTTTTAGTTGTGAGTGTGTCCGCACGCGATGCAGCGGAGCAACGGATCAACGGACCGATCAGGAGACGACACACATGCCTCTGCCCACCGCCGCACTCACGCCTCCGGAGGTCGCCCGCTGGGCCGCGCGCTCCGGGCTTCCGCTGCCCGACGATCGCCACGAGGCAGTGGCGGCCGTCGCCGCCCACATCGATTCCGTCGTCTCGACCCTGCGGGAGCTGGACTTCGCGGACGTGCCGCCCGCCGCCTCCTACCGCGCGGGAGAGGAGAAGCCCGATGCAGCCGCATGAGCTCTCCCTCGCCGCCGCGGCGGACGCGATCCGCGCCCGGCGGCTGTCGCCCGTCGAGTTGGTGGACTCCGTGCTCGACCGCATCGAGCAGGTCGAGCCACAGCTAGGCGCCTACGTGACCGTCACCACGGAGCGGGCCCGACGCTCGGCGCGCGCGGCGGAACGGGAGGCCGTGGCCGGCCAGTTCCGCGGCCCGTTGCACGGAATCCCCATGGGGATGAAGGACCTGATCGATGTCGCCGGCCTGGCGACCACGGCCAGTTCCCGGGTCCGCAGCGGCCACCACGCGGACGAGGACAGCACGGTCGCCGCGCGCCTGGCGGCGGCCGGGGCGGTGCTCGTCGGCAAGACGCACACCCATGAGTTCGCCTATGGACTGACCACCCCTCAGACCCACAACGCCCGGGACCGGAGCCGGACCGCGGGCGGCTCCAGCGGCGGTTCGGCCGTCGCGGTGGCCGCGGGAGCCGCCGGCTTCGCCCTGGGGACGGACACCGGGGGATCGATCCGGGTCCCCGCCGCGCTGAACGGGATCGTCGGCCTGAAGCCGACGTACGGCCTGGTCCCGCGGCACGGAGTCACCGCGCTCTCCTGGTCGTTGGACCACGTCGGCCCGCTCACCCGCACCGTCGAGGACGCTGCCCTGGTCCTGCCCACGCTGGCCGGGCCCGATCCGCGCGACCCCGCTTCCCTGGCCACGCCCCTCGCCGAACACCTGCCGCCCAGCGGTACCGACCTGACGGGACTGCGCGTCGGCGTCCCCCGGAACTACTTCTTCGACCGGATCGATCCGGACGTCGAGGCCGCAGTCCGGAGCGCCGTCGACCAGTTGGAGGCGCTCGGCGCGCGGCTCGTCGAGGTCGAGATCCCGATGGCGCGGTACATCCAGGCGACCCACTGGGGGTTGATGGTCCCCGAGGCCACCGCCTACCACGAGCAGACCCTCCGGACCGTTCCCGACCACTACGGCGACGACGTCCGCATCCTCCTCGAAGCCGGCGCGCTGATGCCCGCCGGGGACTACCTACGCGCCCAGCGCGCCCGCACCCTGATGCGGCAGGAGTGGGGGCGGCTGCTGGCAGAGGTCGATGTGATCGCCGCCCCGACCGTCCCGATGACCGCGGTGCCGGCCGGCCAGGAGACGGTTGCCTGGCCCGACGGCACGGTCGAGGGCGTCTCGGACGCCTATGTGCGGCTCTGCGCGCCGGCCAACGTCACCGGCCTGCCGTCGCTTTCGATACCGGTGGGCCACGATCGGGCGGGCATGCCGATCGGCATGCAGCTGCTCGCGCGGCCACTCGGGGAGCCCCTACTGCTGCGGGCGGGCCACGCCTACGAGCAGTCCGCGCCGGCCCGTGCGCTCACCCCGGTGGCGGGGTGCGGCCGGGTGGGCGAGGCGTCCGTGTCCCGCGCCCGCTAGGCCCTGTCGTCAAACTCCCGTCGCCCGCCCTCCGGGCGACGGGAGTTTGACGACAGGGCCTAGACGCAAGTGTTTTGCGTTAAGGGCTTAGAGTGAGGGTATGAGTCCCCGACCGATGGTGCGCCCCGGTGGTCGTAGTGCCCGCGTTCAGGAAGCGGTCCACACCGCCGTGCGCGAACTCGAAACCGAGCTGGGCCGCGACGCGTTGACCGTCCCGCTGGTCGCCGCACGGGCCGGTGTCACCCCGTCGACGATCTACCGGCGCTGGGGCGACCTGCGGGAGCTGCTCTCCGACGTGGCCGTGGAGCGCCTGCGTCCGGAGTCACCGCCCGAGGACCGCGGCAACCTCGTCTCCGACCTGCGGACATGGGCCGAGCATTTCCTCGACGAGATGGCGTCGCCACCCGGCCGCGCCTACATCCGCGACGCACTGCTCGGCGACCCGGACGGCAGCAACGCCGGCCAGTGCTCCGCCTACGCTGCCGACCAGATCGACATCATCCTCGCCCGCGCCACCGACCGGGGCGAGCAGGCGCCCGACGTCGACGTGGTCCTCGACCACGTCGTCGCCCCGATGATGTACCGCATCCTGTTCCGCCCCGGCCCTCTCGACGCCGACTACGCCCACGACCTGGTGGCCGGCCTCCTCGACGAACGGGCGTAGCGGCGGCTGCCCTGCCCTCCCGGACGTCATGGAAGGGCAGGGCAGCCGCCCAACGCCCGGGTCAGCCGTGGGTCTTGGCGAGCAGTTCCAGGATCTCCTCGGTGGTACCGCGCTCGCCGAGCCGGGGGAAGATCTTGCCGATGCTGTGCTGGTGAGCGTCCGCGTCCAGGTCGGTCATGGCGTCGGTGGCCAGCGTGAGGTGGTAGCCGTGCTCGTGCGCGGTACGGGCGGTGGACTCCACACCGATGCTGGTGGCCACCCCCGTCAGCACGATCTGGGTGACACCTCGACGTCGCAGGTGAAGGTCGAGGTCGGTGCCGTAGAAGGCCGACCAGTTGCGCTTGGTGACGGTGATGTCCCCCGCGTGGCCGGCGAGTTCGGGCACGATCTCGTCCCAGCCGGCGGGCGGGGTCTGGGCGCGGCGCGGCTCCTCGGTCCGGCCCGGAACGACATCGGCGCCGTCGGGCGCGAAGCTGACGCGGACCAGGACGACGGGCAACTCCCGGGCACGAAAGGCGTCGGCGAGCTGGACGTTCCGCTCGATCACCTCGCTCAGGGTGTGCGGCGCGCCCGGCACGCCCCGCAGGCCGTTCTGAAGGTCGATGACGACCAGGGCGGTCTTGGGGTCCAGGGCGCTGACGGTCATGGTGGGGTCTCTCCAACTGTGTGAAGTGCGCGAATTGCCTGCTGATTGCCGGTACTTGGGCATCTCGTGTGGTGTGGTGCGGCGGCACGGGCCTGAGGTAGGCCGGCGTGGCGATCAACGGCCGGTCGCCCGACTCCCGGGAGACGAGCCGACGTTGTCGGCATCGGCATTGGGGTCAGCATCCGTATCCCCGGCCCGACCGATGCGGTGCAGCGAGCGGTCGGCGACGCTCGCCACCAGGAACAGTGCGGCGGCGACGAGCAGGAGCCAGCCCAGGTGGCGCAGGCCGTCGGTGGTGGCGCCGTGCCGGAAGAAGGCGGCGTTGGCGGCCGAGGCCGCGAGCGCGCCGAGGTAGGTGAAGGTGCGCAGCAGCCCGGCGGAGGACCCCATCCGGGCCGGATCGGCCTGGGCGTACAGGGCGTTCTGGTTGGCCAGGCCGTTGAGCCCCTGCGGGATGCCGACTACGGCGGCGATGAGCGCCAGCAGCCACAGGGGGCTTGCCGCGTCGGCGAACAACAGGGCCGCACAGCCGACGAGTTGGACCACGGCCCCGACGATCAGCTTGCCGCGGACCGCGGCGCGCCGGCCGGTGATCGCGGTGACCACCACGGCCACCGCCGACATCGGCAGCAGGAGCAACCCGGCCGCCTTGGCGCTGAGCGAGCGCCCTTCTTCCAGCCACTGCGTGAAGCCGTACAGGAAGGCGTAGGCCGTGGTGTAGGCGAGCAGTTGACGGCCGTAGGTGGCCAGCAGCGGGGCGTTGCCGCGCAGGACCCGGAGGTCGACGAACGGCTCGGACGTGCGCAGTTCCCGCGCGGCGAACGCGGCGCCCGCCACCGCGCCGAGCGCCGGCAGGTACCAGGTGCCGACCCGCGGGTCCATCAGGAACAGCATGAAGGCGGTGAGCGTGACCGCGAACAGCGCCATCCCGGCGACGTCCGTCCGTCGCGCGGGACGGACGCCACTGACCTCCTTGAGGGTGGCCAGCCGCGGCAGGTGCAGCGCGCCCAGCACCAAACAGGCGGCGGACAGCGGCACGTTGATGCCGAAGATCAGATGCCAGCCGCCCGCCGAGATCAGCAGCCCGCCGACGGTCGGGCCGATGACGGCGATGACCTGGCCGCAGACGGACAGCGCGGCGAGGATGCCGCCGGGGCTCTTCAGGCCCGTACGGTCCGACTCGGCGCGCAAGAGGAACATCGATGCCGGGTAGGCCGCCGACGTACCGAATCCGAGCAGCACCCGGGAGAGGATCAGCACCCCCAGGTTCGGCGCGAACGCTCCCAACAGGCCGGCGATGCCCACCAGTGCGGTGCCGATCAGGTACAGCAGGCGGGGCCCGTAGGAGTCCACCAGGCGTCCGAGGACCGGTTGGCCGACGGCGGTGGCGAGGTAGAGCGCGGAGACCAGCCAGGCGGTCTGCGCGGGCGGGGCGCCGAAGGACTGCCCGATGGGGATCAGGGCCACGGCGAGCATCGAGGAGTTGACCGGGTTCAGGACCGTGCCCAGGACCATCGGCGCGATCAACTTCCGATCGAAGCCGGATCCGTCGCGGCCCGCGGTGTGCCGCGATGCGTGGAGGCGTATGGCGGGCCTCGTCATGCCCGGGCCGCCTGGTCCGGCAGCGTCATCGCCTCGATGAACATGCGGAGTTGCGGCCCTGACTGGAGGCCGTCGCGGCTTTCGCTCATGCTCTGCACGCTAAATATGTTCAAGCTGGGTTGTCAATGTTGGCTGATCAGATGGAGTTGAGGGGAGGTGGTGCTCGGGCGCTGCAGGTCAAGCTTTAGGTTGACCAAGTGGAAAAATTGAACTGTTGCACTTTTGTACTCGTTGAGTCTACGGTTCAGGGAGGAGGCGCTACGCCGGCGCCGACCAACGGGCGCTACGCCTGCGCCTACGGAAAGGACCCCATGACGACGAACAATCCACGCATCGCGATCATCGGCGGCGGCCCCGCCGGGTTGCTCTGTGCGCGCATCCTCCAGAACCACGGCATCGAACCGACCGTCTACGACGCGGACGACGCCGTGGACTCCCGCGACCCCGGCGGGACGCTCGACCTGCACGCCGACTCCGGCCAGATCGCCCTGGAGGACGCCGGACTGATGGACTCCTTCCGGGCGTTGGCGCGCCTCGAAGGGCAGGCCAAGAGCCGCCGCGACCACCACGGCACCGTGCTCGTCGCGTTCGTCCCCGAGGAGGGGGACGCGGCCGCGCCCGAGATCGACCGCGGGCAGCTGCGGGCCATGCTCCACGCCAACGTGCGGCCGGGGACGGTCCGTTGGGGACACAAGCTGGTCCGGGCGATGCCGGTCGGCGGCGGGGTGCACCGGCTGGAGTTCGCCAACGGGGCGGCAGCCGAGGCGGATCTCGTCATCGGGGCCGACGGCGCCTGGTCGAAGGTGCGGCCCCTGGTGACCGATGCGGCGCCGCGCTACCTGGGGGTCGCCTTCCTCGATGTCCGGTTCGACGACGTCGACGCCCGGCATCCCGAGGTTGCCGCACTCGTCGGCGACGGGCATCTGTTCACCACCGACGGGGACGGCCGCGCGGTGATCGTCCAACGCAACAGCAACGGCGTGGTCCGCGGCTATGTGGCGTTCCGCGCCCGGCCCGACTGGCACGTCCGGGCCGGCCTGGATCTCGCCGACCCCGCGGCCGTCCGGCCCTTTCTGCTACGGGAGTTCGGCGGCTGGTCCGCCGACCTGCGCCCGCTGCTCACGGACAACGACGGCGACTACGTTGCCCGTTCCTTCTGGGCCCTGCCCGCCCCGCTGACCTGGGACCGCGTCCCCGGCGTCACCCTGATCGGTGATGCCGCCCACCTCATGGCCCCCTTCGGCGGCCACGGCGCCAACCTCGCCCTGCTCGACGGCGCGGAACTCGCGCACGCCCTGCACGAGGAGGCCACCGTCGAGGACGCGCTCGCCCGCTACGAGGCGACGATGTTCCCCCGCTCCGGAGAACTCGCCGCGGGCGCCAATACCGGGCTGGAACGGTTCTTCGCCACGACCCCGCCGGACGCCCCGCACCTCCCGCCGGACCACGCCCAGGAGTACCGCAACTACCAGGCCAGGGCGGCGGAGTACCGGCGCCGACGGGCCGAAGAGCGGACTGAGGGGTGAACCGCGCGGCGGCGAGGAGGCGCAGGAGCGCTTCGACCGGATGACGACGTCTGACCCGACGCGCTCCCGTACAGCACGAGCTGCGCCGGGCTGTGCCAGCCACCCGCCCGATCACGGGCCGTGCGGTTTCCCTGCTTCCCCCCTTGCGCGGCCAGCCGTCGCTGGCTAGTTCGCCGCCTTCCGTTGCCCTGCCGACCAGCCCCGTTCGAGCAGGGCGAAGGCGCCGTTGACGACGGCCTCGGGGTCCGGGCTGTCGTGGCCCAGGTCGCGCGCCTCCAGGGCGAAGTGGGCGAGTGCGCGGCACATCGGGTCGTCGGCGGGCACGCCGCTCTCCTCGGCGATCACCGCGGCCAGATCGATCTCGTGCTGCATCCACATGCGCCGGGCGTAGGCGCGCAACGCGGGGGTGGCGTCGACGAGTTCGAGGAGTTGGACGAAGCGCGGATCGGCGTCCGCCCCCTTGGGGAGCCGGGCGCGCAGGACGTGGTCGCGCAGCGCGCGGGGGATGGACTGCCCGGCCGGCCGCTCGCGCACGGCGGCGAGCAGCGCGGCCTTGATCTCGTCGCCCTCGTCGAAGACCAGCGCTTCCTTGCTCGGGAAGTGCTTGAACAGCGTGGTGGTCGAGACATCGGCGGCCTCCGCGATGTCCCGGATGCCGACGTGGTCGTAGCCCCGCTCCGCGAAGAGCCGCAGGGCGGCATCGGCAAGCGCCTGGCGGGTGGCGGCCTTCTTGCGCTCGCGGCGCCCCAGCGGTGCGCGCTCACTCGCGGTATCGGTCATGTCCCCATCCTATGGGTGGGGTGACCTGGCCAAAAAGTTGCACGGTTGAGCCGGGGCCGGGGAACGCTGCAGGGGTCTTCTCGAACGTCGCGAACGCCGGTCTACGTCCCGCTGAAGGCTGACTCCTCTGGCCAGGCACACGATTCTCTGACCAAGGTCAGGGAATGGATATGGTGCAGATCGACCAGGTGCGGAAGTTCAACCGCACCGTCGCCGAACGTGTGGGCGTGCTCCATGACCACTACCTGGGCCGCGACCGGCCCATCGGTGAGGCCCGGCTGCTCTGGGAGATCGGCGAGAAGGGCCAGGACGTGCGGCAACTGCGCGAGCACCTCGCGCTCGACTCCGGGTACGTCAGCCGGCTGCTGCGCTCCCTGGAGTCCGACGGCCTGGTGACCGTGGAGCCACAGCCCCGGGACAGGCGGGTGCGCACCGTCCGGCTCACCGACGCAGGCCGCGCCGAGCGCGCTGTGCTCGATGGCCGCAGCGACGAGCTGGCCAGCTCTCTCCTGGAGCCGCTCAACATGGCCCAGCGCGCCCGGCTGACCGCCGCCATGGCCGAGGTCGAACGCTTGCTGACCGCCGCGACGGTCACACTGGACACGGTTGATCCAGACCACCCCGACGCCCAGCACTGCCTGCGGTCCTACTTCGACGAGGTGCAGGAACGCTTTGAGGCCGGCTTCGATCCCGCGCGGAGCCTGCTGCCCGACGCGGGCGAACTCCGGCCACCACACGGCCTGTTCCTGGTTGCCCGGCTGCACGGCGAGCCCGTCGGCTGTGCTGGCCTGAAGCTGCCCCCCCGACGCCCCGGCCGAGGTCAAACGCATGTGGGTTGCGCCCAGCACCCGGGGGCTCGGTCTCGGCCGCCGGTTCCTGGCCGAGTTGGAGACCCGAGCCGCCCAGCAGGGCTGCGGCGTACTCCGCCTGGACACCAACAAGGCGCTCACCGCGGCGATCGGTCTCTACCGCTCCAGCGGCTTCCGGGAGGTCGCTGCCTTCAACGACGAGCCGTATGCCCACCATTGGTTCGAGAAGCGGATCACCACACCGCCGTCGGGATGAGGGCCGAGGTGGACTGGCGGCCTGTCAGGCGGCTCTGGCCCGCTTCTGTGCGCTGTGGCACCGGTCATGGATGACGTCCAGCCAGGGAGGGGCAGTGCTACGAGCCGAACGCCGGCCAGTTGGCCCCCGCAGTGTCCGTTGGTGGACATGACGGGGGCCGGTCCGGACGCGTGGTGACTGGTCAGCCGTGCGACTTGGCGAAGGCGACGAGCCCGGCGAACGCCGAAGGGGTCAGCGTGAGTTGCGGGCCGTTCGGGTCCTTGCTGTCGCGGACCAGAACCTCGCCCGTGGCCGCTGCGTGCTCCGGCGCCCATTCGACACACTGGCCGCCGTTGTTGCTGTAGGTAGACCTGACCCAGTGGAGGGAGTCGGTTGTCACGGGGTGCCCCTTCTTAGCCGGTGGATCATGGCGACAGATGCTGTCTGGCTGAGCGCTTCAGCCTGCATCTGATGGTAGGCGGTAAGTATCACTGCTGCGGCGTCGCTTTCCCTGTCCAGGTGGCCGCGCTGTGCGGACTCGGCATAGGTCATGAGCTGCCGGTTCGGAAGAGTCAACACGGTGACCGGCAGATCGAAAGGGCGATGCTCGCCCATCTCGAACTGGGCTACCTGAAGCGTGGTGTTCGGCATCCTGGCGAACTCAAGCAACCTGTCAAGCTGAGCGTTCATTACGGCAGTTCCGCCAACGGGTCGGCGGAGGCAGCTTTCATCGAGCACGGCTAAGACCATGGGCGGCCGTGGGCGGGTGACTGCCGCTTGCCGCTTGGCGACGAGCGAGACCCGTTCATCGGCCTCGTTCTGCGTGATCGCCCCACGCATGACAGCGCTCTGGGCAAGTGCGGCTGCATACTCCGGGGTCTGAAGTAGCCCAGGTATGACGCCTACCTCGTACAGGCGGATCTCTACTGCGCGGCCTTCGTGATCTACGAACTCGGGGAAGCCCTCCAGCAGCGCACTTCCCCGAGTCACACGGCACTGCCGTTGTAGCTGATCGCCCGTACCGAGCGCCTTGTCAGCACTTGCCGCGAAGCGGGGAGTTGGCGAACGACGGCCAGTTTCTACGGCCGAAATGTGCGTGTCGGAACACCCCATGCGCTTCGCTAGCTCTTCCTGCGTCCAGCCGTGCTCATCCCGCAGCCTGCGTAAGAGCTTCCCGAAGCGCGCGTTGGGCGACTGGTCGGGATCGAGTTCTTTGCGGTTCACTATCTGGGCAGCCAACTCCCCAATCAAAAGCCGCAAGTTGAGGACATGACGACTGTAGTCCACGCTGAGGCAACCCGGTAGCGGAATGGCTACTGAGAGCCAAGGAGGCGAGTATGCGTGCTACCCCTGTCCCGGCCCGACTGACGGTCGAAGAGTTGTGCAAGCGCCTGCATGATGCGCTGCAAGCGGCCGGTTTCCTCGCTGCTGAACCGGTCGTCGCCACCATGAAGAGGGGCGACGGCACCCGCGTGGACAACGTCGTTCCCCCGCCCCTCTCCGACACGGACACCGAGCGCCTGTGCCGGATTCTGGAGGCGGCGCGACGGTGAGCGGAACGACTGACGACGTGAGCAGGAAGACCAAAGAGGTCAACAAGCGGAGCGAAGGCAGCGACAGCGGCAAGAACACCGGCCGGAAGTGGTGGCCGTGACCTACATCCCTGACGAATTCCGTGCCCAGGAAGAGCCCGTAACGCTGCGCGAACTCCCCGGGCTGGACCCGAACCCCACCCCGGATTGCAATAAGTGCCGGTCCTGGGACGAGAAGCGCAAGCAGGCGCGCGCTCACGGCGACTACGCGGCGGCTGCTGTTGCCAGCGAGGAGATGTGGCGACACCAGCTCAGGGCGAGGTGCCGTGGCTGAGTCTGCGGGGGCGACACGAGCGAACCGGAGCGCAAGATCACCGGATGCTCCCAGGGCATCGAGTGGCGAAACGTGGGAACTGCCCCGTGCGTGCGCTCTCCCATGGTGCGCGACGGGGCTTCGCTACCCGCTGACTAGGGATGCCCCGTGTCGATGACGCAGAAGCGGTTGCCCTCGGTGTCGGCCAGGACCACGAAATCGGCGTCGTCCGGGTAGTGCGCCCAGTCGACGCGCTCGGCACCCAGGGACAGCAGGCGCTCGACCTCGGCGGCCTGATCCGCGGCGTCTTTGGCGTAGAGATCGAGATGGACCCGCGGAAGCTCCTGCACGGGCGTCTCGCTGAGCCCGAGCGAGAGTTGGACGCCGGGCCCGTCTACCGGCACCAGGACCACCCAGTCGTCGGCTATCTCCTCGCGCGGGGCATATCCCAGCGCCGCGGTCCAGAACGCGGCCGCGCGTCGTACGTCCGATACACCCAGTACCACGGAACCCACTGTCAGCATGCGGCGATTGTGTCGCATGCGGCAGCCCCGCAACCAGCACTGTGGATAAGCGCCCGGTCTGCGGTGGAGGGGCGACCGGGACGGGCCGATAATGAACCGAAACCCGTTTCGGCTCTCCGTACGACGGGAGGCCGCGATGCGGATGTGCGTGGCGCGAATGCGCCTGGTCCGTGGCCGAGTTGGCCCCATGGGGCCGGTTGCCCCCTTGGCCATGGTCCTGGTGTTGGCCGGTGGGTGCGCCGCCTCGTCCGGTTCCGGTGCGGGAGGTGGTGGCGGCTCTTCGGGCGCACCCGTCCGCGTCGTCGCCTCGACCAACGTCTATGGGGACCTGGTGCGCACCATCGGCGGCGACCGGGTCACGGTCTACTCGATCATCAGCGACCCGGCGCAGGACCCGCACTCGTACCAGGCCAGCGCCTACGACCGCCTGGAGTTGGCCAAGGCACGGCTCGTCGTCGAGAACGGCGGCGGCTACGACGACTTCGTCGGCAGGCTCTTGCAGGGCGCGGTCAACCCTTCGCCCACGGTCATCGACGCGGTGCGGGTGTCGGGCAGGATGCCGAAGGCGGGCCGGGAGCTCAACGAGCACGTGTGGTACGACCTGCCGTCGATGGGGAGACTGGTGGAGCGGATCGCCGGTGTCCTCGGGAAGGCCGATCCGGCGGACGCGCCACGTTTCCGGCGCAACGCGGCGGCGTTGCAGGGTGAGTTGACGGCGTTGGAGCGGCGCGAGGCGCGGGTCAAGGCGGAGCACGGCGGTGCGGCGGTGGCGGTCACCGAGCCGTTGCCGCTCTACATGACCGGGGCCATGGGGCTGCGGAACGTCACGCCCGGCGACTTCAGCCGGGCCGTGGAGGACGGCAATGACGTCTCCGCGCGCACCCTGGAACGGACGCTCGCGCTGTTCACCGGCAAGCGCGTCAAGGCGCTGGTCTACAACGCGCAGACGTCCGGGCCGCCGTCGGAGAAGGTCGAGGCGGCGGCCAAGGAGCATGGCGTCCCGGAGGTCCCGGTGAACGAAACCCTGCCCCGGGGGCAGCACTACCCCGGCTGGATGTCGGCCAACATCGCGGCGATCGCGGACGCGTTGGAGCGGCGATGAGACGCGCGGAGTTCCGCTCACCGCTCCCGGGAGCGACGGGCCGGCGGGCCGGCCCGGGCGATGCTCCCGGGGCGCCGGTGATGAGCCTGCGGCAGGCGAGTCTGGCGTACGGCGATCGCGTGCTGTGGCACGAACTCGATCTGGACGTCGGCCCCGGGGAGTTCCTCGCCGTCCTGGGCCCCAACGGCGCGGGCAAGACCAGCCTGTTGCGGGTGCTGCTCGGCCGGCAGCGGCTGACCGGCGGCTCCCTCGCCGTCCTCGGCCAGCCGCCCCATAGCGGCGATGCGCGACTCGGCTATGTGCCCCAGCACACCCTCCAGCCCGCGCACACCCCGCTGCGCGCCCGCGACCTGGTGCGCCTGGGGCTGGACGGACACCGCTGGGGGCCACCGTTGGCCCGGCGCGGGCTCCACCGCCGCGTGGACGAACTGCTGGACGCCGTCGGGGCGGGTGCGTTCGCGGACCGCCCGATCGGGCAGCTGTCCGGGGGCGAGCAGCAGCGCGTCCGGATGGCGCAGGCGCTTGCCACCGACCCGCGCATTCTGCTGTGCGACGAGCCGTTGCACTCCCTGGACCTCAGGTCCCAGCGCACCGTCACCGACCTGGTCGGTGAACGGCGTCGCTCCGCCGGCACCGCCGTGGTCTTCGTGACGCACGAGATCAACTCCGTGCTGCGGCTGGTGGATCGGGTCCTGTACCTGACCCGCGGTGGGCACCGGATCGGGCCGCCGGACGAGGTGATGACCTCCCGCGCGCTGACGGAGCTCTACGGCGCCCGGATCGACGTGGTCCGGGCCGGGGACCGGATCGTGGTGGTCGGGGCGCCCGAGGGCGCTGCGGGGCACGCGCACTCCGACGGGCCGGCCGAGGCGGACGGGGGAGCGGGCTCGTGAGTGGGCCGTCGGCCGGATGCGCGCTGCTCGCCGACGGCGCGGGCGGCACCGGGATCTGGTCGGGGATCATCAACTTCGACCACTACGGCGAACTGCTCGGTCTGGTCCAGAACTCCCTGTTCGCCGGGGTGTTGCTCGGGCTGGTCGGCGGGCTCGCCGGCGTCTTCGTCGTGATGCGGGACCTGCCGTTCGCGGTCCACGGCATCAGCGAGCTGTCGTTCGCCGGTGCCTCGGCGGCGCTGCTGGCCGGGGTGAACGTCGTCGCCGGATCGATCGCCGGCTCCCTGATCGCGGCCGGGGCGATCGGCCTGTTGGGCGTCCGGGCCCGCGACCGGAACGCCGTGATCGGCATCATCATGCCGTTCGGGCTCGGCCTCGGCGTGCTGTTCCTGTCGCTCTACAAGGGCCGCGCGGCCAACAAGTTCGGCATCCTGACCGGCCAGATCATCGCCGTCAGCACACCGGAGACCGCCTGGCTGCTCGGCACCTCGCTGGTGGTGCTGCTCGCACTGGCGGTCGTCTGGCGGCCGCTGACCTTCGCCAGCGTGGATCCCGAAGTGGCCGCGGCGCGGGGCGTTCCGGTCCGTGCGCTGTCCCTGGGGTTCATGCTGGTGTTGGGACTGGCCGTGGCGCTGTGCGTACAGATCGTGGGGGCCTTGCTGGTGCTGTCCCTCCTGGTGACCCCGGCGGCCGCGGCGGCCCGGATCACCGTCTCACCGCTGCTGCTGCCCGTGTTGAGCGTGGTCTTCGCGCTGTGCGCGATGGAGGGCGGCATCCTGCTCTCGCTCGGCGGCATCGTCCCCGTCAGCCCCTACGTCACCACCATTGCCTTCGCCCTCTACCTCGGCTGTCGAGTGGTGGCGGCTCGGCGCACCGCGCGCACAACGAGGGCGCGGGCGCCCGGCTCGCCGCGCGAGGCCGTTCGGCCGCACACTTGAAGGACCGGTTCGGACGGAAGGAGTCCCCGATGCACCCCGTCGCGCTCGCCGGTACCGTCGCCGGACGCCTCGCGCACCACGCCGTCTCCGGTGTGGTGGGTGCCCTGATCGTCAAGGGTGCCGCCAAGCGCCTGCCCGAGGCGAAGCCCGCCGTCCGCAAGGCAGTTGTGGGTTCCGTGGCCGGCGGGATCGTCGCGGGGCGGTGGTTGGCGGCGGCCGCCGAGGAGGCCCGGCTCAAGGCCGGTGACGTGCTGGCCGAGGCCCGCACGTCACTGGGCGAGGAAGTCCCGCCCCCGTCCGCGGTCGCCACCGAGAGCCCCGACTCCGACCACGGGCACGAGCACTGACCATGGCCGGGGTGGAGGTCTGCTCCGTCGCCGCGGGCCGGGCGCGACTGACCGTGCCATGGGTGCGGGCCCGTCCGGGCAGCGCCGGCCTGGTGGACGAGCGGCTGACCGGCCTGCGCGGCTTCCGGGCCCTGCGGATCTTTCCGCGCACCGGCAGCGTGGTGATCTGGATGACCCCGGATCTGCTGGACATCGACCGTCTGGTCGCCGCCCTGCAAGACGCCCCGCCCGCCGCCGCACCCGCCAGGGCCACCCGCTCCACCCCCGACTCCTCCACCGGCGAACTGGCCCGGCTCGCGGTCGGCGGCGCGGTCCTCGCCGTCGTGGCGTTGCGGAGACTGCTGCGCCGCCCCCGCCTCGCCGTCGGATCCTCCGGACTCCTCGGCGCGATCACCCTGTTCACCGGTGTCCCGTTCTTCCGCGGCGCGCTGCGGACCCTGCGCGGCCGCGGCCACCCGGGGACGGACACCCTCGTCACCGCGGCCACCGTGATCTCGCTGGTGCTGCGCGAGAACGTGGTCGCCCTGACCGTCCTCTGGCTCCTCAACATCGGCGAGTTCCTCCAGACCCTGACCCTGCGCCGCACCCGGCGCGCCATCGCGGAACTGCTCACCGTGGGCGAGGAGCGGGTCTGGCTGGTGCGGGAGGCGGGCGTCGAGGTCGAGGTGGCGTTGGAGGAGGTCGCGCCCGGCGATGTCGTCGCCGTCTACGAGCACCACCGCATCCCGGTCGATGGCCAAGTCACCGGCGGCGACGCCCTCGTGGACCAGGCCGCGATCACGGGCGAGGCACTGCCCGTCTACGCCCGCGCGGGCGCCGAGGTGTACGCGGGGACGATCGTCACGTCCGGCTCCCTGACGGTGCGCGCCACTTCGGTGGGTGCGGACACCACCGTCGGCCGGATCATCAGCCGGGTCGAGGAGGCCCAGTCCGACCGGGCGCCGATCCAGACCGTCGCGACCCGCTTCGCCCGCCGCTTCGTCCCGGTCTCCTTCGCACTGGCTGCGCTGACTTATGCCGTCAGCCGCGACGCCCGCCGCGCCATGACCATGCTGCTGGTCGCCTGCCCGTGCGCCGCCGGGCTGGCCACCCCCACCGCGATCAGCGCCGCCATCGGCAACGGTGCCCGGCGCGGCACCCTGATCAAGGGCGGCACGCACCTGGAGGGCGTCGGCCGGGTCACCGCCGTCGTCTTCGACAAGACCGGCACCCTCACCTTCGGCCGCCCTCTGGTCACGAGCGTGGTCACCCTCAGCGCCGGCTACACCGCCGACCAGGTCCTGAGCCTGGCCGCCTCCGGCGAGTTGCACGCCCGCCACCCACTGGCCCAGGCGATCGTCGCGCACACCGAGCAGCAGCACCTGCGCGCCCCGATCCACCAGGCGTGCGAGGTAGTCCTCGGCATGGGCATGCGCGCCGAACTCGACGGCACCCGGCTGCTGGTGGGCAGCCCGGCCCTGTTGCGCCGGCACGGCGTCGAGCTCACCGAGGAGGCCCAGGGCTGGACGGAACAGCTGCGCGCCGGCGGCGAGACGGTCATCTGCATCGCCCACGACGAGGAGTTGATCGGCCTGCTCGGCGTCTCCGACGCGGTGCGGTCCGGCGCCGCCACCGTGGTCCGGCAGCTCACCGAACTCGGCGTCGCCCGGCTCGTCCTGCTCACCGGTGACGCGCCCGAGACCGCCCGGGTCGTCGCCGACACCCTCGGCATCACCGAGGTGCACGCGCACGCCCTGCCCGAGGGCAAGCTCCAACTGATCCGCGACCTCCAGGCAGAGGGCCACACCGTCGCGATGGTCGGCGACGGCACCAACGACGCCCCCGCACTGGCCCTCGCCGACGTCGGCATCGCGATGGGTGCACACTCGTCCCATGTGGCGCTGGAGACCGCCGACATCGCCCTGCCCGGTGACGACTTGCGGCAGGTCGCCGCGGTCGTCGAACTCAGCCGCCACACCCTGCGGGTGGTCCGCCAGAACTACGGTCTCGCCATCGGCGTCAACCTCCTCGGCCTGATCGCCGGCGCCGGCGGCACCATGAACCCGGTGCTCGCCGCCCTGCTCCACAACACCAGCAGCATCGCGGTGGTCGGCAACTCCGCCCGACTGGTCAACCACACCCCGCACCTGCCCCAGACCACCGAAACGGCGCTGCGCGCGGCCCCGTTGGAGGACCGGCGGGTGAGCTGACCAAGTGGGCCGGCCCTACCGCACTAGCGGTTCTGTGCCCACCACGTCACGAGGCCGATGACCGCGGTGCCCAACGTGTAGGACGCGCCGCGCAGGAAGTTGGTGGCGACGAGCCGGCCGTAACGGCGCCACGGGTTGGGGAATCGGCGGGTGGTTGACGGACGCTCCTCCATGGTCTGCATCTGGAGCCCCTCTCGTGAAACGCGGAGAACTGGCGGTTCCACTGGGGAGCCGCTCTCTTGCGTTACCTAAGAGCTTACGAGGTTGTGCGCTTGTGAACCCGTCCTGCGCCCCGGCGTGTTCGCACGAAAATGCGCCGGTCGGCGGCCTCGACGGCGCGCGACCGCCGCAATCCTGGTGCGGAGGCGGTGACTTGGCGTCCACGCCGTCACCCAGGGGCCGTTGGGCCCCGCCCGGTCCGTTACGCCCCGGCGCCCTCGTTGCCGTCCCCGGCCGGCTGCGCGGGGCTGGTGAGCGCATGGATGACGCGCGGGACGAGGTCGTCGGTGCGATGTGCGGTGCCGTGGATGAGCCGTTGGGCGGTCAGGCCCTCGAAGAGGGCGACGAGCAGACGGGTCAACTCCTCGGCGGGAACGGCCGGCAGGGCACCGGTCCGGGCCAGCGCCGCGGACAGCACCTCCGTCAGGCCCGCGGTGAGTCGCTCCTCATGGACCGCGAGCTGTTCGGCGACCGCCGGGTTGCGCGCCGCGTGCAGGGTGAACTCCATGGAGACCAGGAACCACTGCCGTTCCTGCCGGGTTCGCCCCGCGATCCGTTCCTGGAGCTGGACCAACGGGTGCTTGCCCGCTTCCGGATGCTCCGCGGCGTCCTTCAGTTCCGCCAGCAGCCGGTCGGTGTGGGTGTCGTAGAGGGTGAGGAAGAGCTCTTCCTTGTCGCGGTAGTTGGAGTAGAAGGCACCCCGGGTCAGTCCCGCGCGCTCCACGATGTCGCTGATCGACGTGGCGTGGAACCCCTTCTCGGTGAACAGCGCCCAGGCGCTCTCGGTGAGGGCGGCGCGCGTCAGGGGGCGGCGCTTGGTGGGTGACTTGGGCACGGCGGGGTCCTTCGGTGCCGCCCTCGGGGCGGCGGTCGATCGCGGTCAGTCCTGCCGAGCGTAGTCGTCGTAGAAGCCGCGCCCGGTCTTCACGCCCAGGTGGCCGGCGTCCACGTACCGCCGGAGCACCTCGCGCGGCCCGGTGGGCAGGGCGGGGTTCTCCGCCGCGTAGTGGTCCTCGATGTCCAGGACGACGTCCAGGCCGACCTGATCCATCGCCCGGAACGGGCCTGCGGACAGGCCGGTGTTGACCCGCCACATCGCGTCCACGTCCTGGGGCGTGGACACCCCCTCGGCGACGACGGACAGCGACTCGCGCTTGATGGCCGCCCAGATGCGGTTGAAGATGAAGCCGGTGCTCTCGCGGTGCGCCTCGAAGGGGAAGACGCCGTAGTGCGGCAGTTCCGCCAGGAGCAGGTCCATCACCGCCCGGTCCGTGTGGCCGCTGGACATCAGGTCCACCGCCGACTGTCGGGGCGGCATGTAGAAGTGCATGTTGAGCACGCGCTCGGGGCGGGCCACCCGGTCCACGAACTGACTGGTCGGGTACGACGAGGAGTTGCTCGCCAGGATCGCATCGGCGTCCGCGAGCGCGTCCAGCTCCGCGAAGATCTGCTTCTTCAGCTCCAGGCGCTCGGGCACCGCCTCGACCACCAGCCAGGCACCGGCCAGGGCCACGGCCAGATCCGTGGTGGCGCTCGCCGCGCCCGGCTCGCCGCCCTCGACGCCGGCGGCGGTCGTGACCACGTGCTGCGCGACATACGCCCGGGCCGCCTGCCCGGCCTCCGCCGACGGGTCGTAGACGCGGACCTGACCGCCGCGGGTGGCGAACATCAAGGCGATCCGTCGGCCCAAGGTGCCCGCCCCTATGACGGCGACCGGCCGGCGGTGGATGTCCGTGGGAAGCGTGAACGACATGGCATTTCCTCCTGTGTGGTGGCGCCGACGGCGCTGTTGCCGGGCGGGCCGCCACGGGGTTTGCGGCAACCAGCCATCAGATACAGAATGTATCCGATACATGGTGTATGTAAATGCGCGGGCCACCCCGCCACCGACCCCAGGAGAACCCCGATGCACCCCGCAGACGTCCGCCGCCACCTCGGCACCCCGCTGACCACGCCCGTTTACCCGCCCCGCGCCACCCGCTTCACCGACCGCGAATACCTCAACGTCGTCTACCGCACCGACCCCGACGCGCTCCGCGCCGTGGTGCCCGAACCGCTGGAGATCGACGAACCACTGGTCCGCTTCGAGATCATGAAGATGGGCGACGTCGAGGGCTTCGGCCCCTACCTGGAGTGCGGACAGGTCATCCCGGTCCGCCACGGCGCCGAACACGGCGAATACCTGCACGCCATGCACCTGGACAACTTCGGCGCCACCGCCGCCGGGCGGGAGCTCAGCGCCTACCCCAAGACCACCGGCAGCCCCGCCCTCTTCGTCGAACACGGCGCCCTCGTCGGCACGCTGGACTACGGCAGCCAGCGCGTGGCCACCGCGACCATGCCCTACAAGTGGCAGCCCCTCGACCCGGCAGCGGCCCGCGCGCAGATCACCGTGCCCACCTACGCCGTCAAGATCGTCCCCAACTACAGCGGTGAGCCGCGGGTCTGCGACCTGGTCCGCACCGAGATCACCGACCTCACCGTCAAGGGCGCCTGGACCGGCCCCGCCCGCCTCCAACTCGACGCCCACGTCATGGCGCCGCTGGCCGACCTGCCCGTCCTGGAGGTCGTCTCGGCCAGCCACCTCCTCACCGACCTCACCCTCGCCCCCGTACACCCCATCCACGACTACCTCACGGACTGACCGCACGGCCTCATCAACGGGCGCCGCACCGCTCCCCGCCCCTCGACGCCGATCGCCCGGTTGGCGGGGCGGACTGTTGGCCCGGGGGGCGGGCGGGGTACCTCGCCAAGGGCCGCGCACCGCACCCCGAGGAACCGCAAACCGAAGGAGCCGCTGTGAAGTTCGGTGTCTCGACCTTCCTCACCGACCAGGGCATCGCGCCGACCGCGCTCGGACCCGCCCTGGAAGAGCGGGGACTGGATTCCCTGTTCATCGCCGAGCACACCCACATCCCGGTGGACCGCCGCACCCCGTACCCCGGGGGCGGCGAACTCCCCGAGATCTACTACCGCACCCTCGACCCGTTCGTGGCGCTCGCCGCGGTCGCCGCGGTCACCGAGCGGCTCCTGTTGGGCACCGGCGTCGCGCTGGTGGTCGAGCGGGACCCGATCACCACCGCCAAGGAAGTGGCCTCGCTGGACCTGCTCTCCGGCGGGCGGGCGATCTTCGGCATCGGTATCGGCTGGAACCGCGAGGAGATGGCTAACCACGGCACCGACCCTCGCACCCGCGGCCGCCTGGTCGACGAACGACTGCGGGCCATCCGGGAGCTGTGGACCCAGGAGAAGGCCGAATTCCACGGGGAGTTCGTCGACTTCGACCCCGTCTACTCCTGGCCGAAACCGGTCCAACGGCCGCACCCGCCCCTCTACGTGGGCGGCGCCGAGGGCGCCTTCCCCCGGGTGGCCGCCCTCGGCGACGCCTGGCTGGCCAACAGCGCCTCACCCGACCAACTCGGGCCACAGATCGAGCGGTTGCGCAGCACCGCGGGCCGGGACGTGCCGGTGACCGTCTACGCGGTCCCCTCGGACCCCGACGTCATCGAGCGCTACGCACAACTCGACGTGGAACGCCTGCTGTTCTACCTGCCGACGGTCCCGGAGCCCGAGACGCTGGGACACCTCGACCGGTTCGCCGAGGTCGCCGGACGCTTCCAGTGAGAAGGCCGGGGGAGTGGCTGGCGGAGCGGACGGGGCGGTCGTGCCGACGATGACACCCGAGCGGGCCCGGGAGTGCTTCGCGCACTCCCGCGTCGCCCGCCTCGCCACCGTCGACGCCGGGGGCCGCCCCCACCTGGTGCCGGTGGTGTTCGTCCTCACCGGCGACACCCTGACCTTCGCCGTCGACCACAAGCCCAAGCGCACCACCGCGCTCAAGCGCCTGGCCAACATCCTCGCCAACCCCGCGGTCTCCCTCCTCGTCGACGCCTACGCCGAGGACTGGGACCGCCTGTGGTGGGCACGGGCCGACGGCACGGCCACCGTGCTGCCACCGGCCGCCGACGCGGAGACCTCCGCGGGCCATGTACGACTCCTGACGGCGAAGTACCGCACGCAGTACGCGGAACGCCCGCCGGAGGGCCCCGTGGTGGAGGTGACGGTGACCAACTGGTCCGGCTGGCACGCCACCTGAGCGACGGCCACCGCCTACCTCGACGGCGGCCTGGGCCCCGGGAACTCGCCTCCACCGCGCTCGCCGCCTACGTCGCCGCACGGTTGATACCGCATGCGGCACCGGGCCGTGGCCGTCAGCCCCGCGGCGTCCCGAGCGTGTAGGGCGCGAGCACATCGGCGATGGTCTGGTTGCGGGGCGCCGCGATGCCCAGTTCGGCGGCCATGTCAGCAACTCCACCGCTGAGCCAGGGAAGTTCCAGGCGGTTGCCGTTCTCCAGGTCGTGGTGCATGGAGGCGGTCATGGCCGCGGGCAGGGTGTCGACGAAGGCCAACCGGTCGTCGACGAACGCCTCGTCCAGTGCCACACCGGACGCCCGGGCCACCGCCACCGTCTCGGCCATCACGTCACGGAGCAGGGCCCGGGTGCGCGGGTCCTCACGGATGACGCCGATCGGCCGGCGCACGGCCGCGGTGGTGGCCGAGAGGCCGATGAGGAAGACGAACTTCTGCCAGATCACCCGGGCGATGTCGTCGCTGATCTCGGCCTCGATACCGGCGGCACGACAGGCGACGAGCAACTCCTCCGCCAGGGGCCGCCGGTCGGCTTGGTAGGGGCCGAACGCCATCTTCTGGAGCGTGCCGGTGTGCGCGACGACGCCGGGCTCCTCGATGTGGGCGGCGATGAAACAGGCGCCGCCGACGATGTCCCGCTCGGGGAGGTGACGCCGCAGCACGGTGTCCTTCTGCACCCCGTTCTGTAGGGACAGCACGGCGGTCCCCCGGGCGACCAGGGGCGCGAGCTGCTTGGCCACCTCCTCGGTGTCCCACAGCTTGACGGCGACCAGGACCAGATCCGTGGGCCCGAGTTCGTCGACGCTGCCCACCACCCGGTCCGGCGCGGTGCGGACGTCCCCCAACGCACTGCGGACCAACAGCCCTTCGCGCCGGATGGCTTCGAGGTGCCGGCCACGCGCGACGAGGGTGACGTCGGCGCCCGCCGCCGCGAGACGGGCGCCGAAGTAGCCGCCGACGCCGCCGGCGCCGAGAACCGCGATACGCACGCTGGTGCTCCTTCCTACGGGCGGCGGGCGCCCGCCCGGTACGCGTTGCTGTGGAGGCTACCCGCGGACCGCGCTGCCACAGGGGCCGTGCCTCGACGAGTGTGGTGAGCTTGATCACGAAGGTGGTGCTGATGCCGGCGCCGCGCCGGGCAACAGGTCACGCCACAGGGGGCAGCAGGGTCGAACCGCCCGCGAGGCCGATGCGTTGGAGGACCGCCGAGACGTGGCGGGTGAGCAGCTCGCGGGCGGTGGGGCCGTCGCCGCGGCGGAGGGCCTCGGTGATGACGGCGTGCTCGTCGAGGTCGTCGGCGGCGTGGCCGGGGCCCGCGGTCGAGGCTGCCGCGATGCGGATCTGCTGGTCCCAGAGGTTCTCGTAGAGCCGGGCCAGGACGGGGTTGCCGCCGGCCTGCACGAGCTGGGTGTGGAAGGCGCGGGCGACGTCCAGTGCCCGCTTGGGCGAGGTGTCGTCCGAGGCGTCGCCCTCGGCCTGCGGCAGCGCCTCGGCGGCCGCGCGCATCGCCTCCGGCCCGCGCGCCGCCAGCGCGTCCAGCGCGAAGAGCTCCATCAGCAGCCGCGCTTGGAGGACGGCGTGCGCCTCGCTGGGCGTCACGGGGACGACCAGCGCGCCGCGCTTGGGGTAGAGGCGCAGGAACCCCTCGGCCTGCAGGCGCAGGAACGCCTCGCGCACGGGGGTGTTGGACAGGCCCAGCTCGGTGGCGACGCCGCGTTCGGAGAGCAGCTCGCCGCCCGGATAGCGGCCGTCCAGGAGACCCTCCCTGACGTGGGCGTATGCGCGGTCGGCGGTCGGCTTCGACGGTGTCATGGCACCCATTGTGCCCCCTCGCCGCACGCATCCACCTAATCTTCCGTCTATGCTTACGTCCATCATGGTGATGTGCGCCCCCTCCGCTCCCTCGCCGGGCCGCTGGTCGGCGAGTGGGGCGGCGGGCGCGGCGCTCGGTGGGCATGGCCGGGGCGTAGCCGCTGGCCGGCCCGAGAACGCCGGCACCGCGGCGCGATCGCCTTGACCTCCGGAGGTCCCCCGCAGCCACCGCACGCAGTCACCGCACCTCACGAAAGCCGCCCCACATGCCCGACTTCCCGCCCTCGCCGAACAAGGAGACGCGATGCCCACCGCCCTCTTCGTGACCTGCCTCAACGACACGCTCTACCCGGGTACCGGCCAGGCGGCGGTGACGCTCCTGCGGCGGCTCGGCGTCGCGGTGGACTTCCCCCAACAGCAGAGCTGCTGCGGGCAGATGCACTACAACACCGGCTACCGCAAGGAGACCGCGAAGCTGGCCCGCCACTTCGTGGAGGTCTTCGGCGAGTACGACGAGATCGTCGTGCCCTCCGCCTCCTGCGGAGGGCTCCCCTCCGAGGCGTACGAGAGCGCGGCCGAGGCCGCCGGCGACGCCGGACTCCTCCGCGACGTGCGCGAAATCGCCCCGCGCGTCCATGAGTTGACGCAGTACCTCACCGACACCCTCGGCGTGGAGGACGTGGGCGCGCACTTCCCGCACCGCGTCACCTACCACCCCACCTGCCACAGCCTGCGGGCGATGGGGCTGGGCGACCGCCCGTACCGCCTGCTGCGCGCGGTCGGGGGCATCGACTTCGTCGAACTGCCCGCGCAGGAGGAGTGCTGCGGGTTCGGCGGCACCTTCTCGGTCAAGAACGGGGCCGTCTCCGGGGCGATGAACGGCGACAAGGCCCGGCACGTGCTGGAGACCGGGGCCCACGTCCTGGCCGCCGTCGACAACTCGTGCCTGATGAACATCGGCGGCCGGCTCACCAAGGACGGCCACGCCGTCCGCACCATGCACCTGGTCGAGATCCTGGCCCGCACCGAGGCCGACGGCCCGCTCGCGGGCGTGCCGGTGGCGCAGAACGGAGCACTGCGATGAGCAAGACGTTCATGGGTTGGCCCACCTTCCCCAAGGCCGCCGAGACCGCCACCGCCGACGAACAACTGCGCGCGAACGTGCGCCGCGCCACCCACACCATCCGCACCAAACGTGCCGCACTGGTCGAAGAGCGCCCGGACTGGCAGGACTTGCGGGACACCGCGGCCGCGCTCAAGGACGACGTGCTCGCCCACC
Source organism: Streptomyces sp. NPDC057743 (assembly GCF_042798755.1). Classification (NCBI taxonomy): domain Bacteria; kingdom Bacillati; phylum Actinomycetota; class Actinomycetes; order Kitasatosporales; family Streptomycetaceae; genus Streptomyces; species Streptomyces sp. NPDC057743. The sequence continues at coordinate 199,888 of NZ_JBHVJX010000010.1, read as the reverse complement.
TCGACACGTACCTGGAGCAGATCGAGGAGAAGGTCACCGCGGCCGGCGGGACCGTTCACTGGGCCGCCGACGCCGAGGAGGCCAACCGCATCGTCACCGGCCTCGTCCAGGACACCGGCGAGACCGAGATCGTCAAGGTCAAGTCGATGCTGACCGAGGAGATCGGGCTGGACGGCGCGTTGGAGGCGGCCGGCATCAGCGCCCGCGAGACCGACCTCGCCGCGACCATCGTGCAACTCGGCGACGACCTGCCTTCCCACGTCGTGGTCCCGGCGCTGCACCGCAACCGCAGGGAGATCCGCGACATCTTCGCGCGCGAGATGGGCAGGCACGGCCGCCCCGCCCCCGAGGACCTCACCGACGACCCCGAGGAACTCGCCGAAGCCGCCCGGCTGCACATGCGCGAGAAGTTCCTCAAGGCCAAGGTCGCCATCTCCGGCGCCAACTTCATGGTCGCCGAGACCGGAACCCTGTGCATCGTCGAATCCGAGGGCAACGGCCGGATGTGCCTCACCCTCGCCGACACCCTGATTTCCGTCGTCGGCATCGAGAAGGTGGTCCCCACCTGGCAGGACCTGGAGGTCTACCTCCAACTCCTGGCCCGCAGCGCCACCGGCGAGCGGATGGCCCCCTACACCAGCACCTGGACCGGCGTCACCGACGGCGACGGCCCGCGCGCCTTCCACCTGGTGCTCGTCGACAACGGTCGCACCCGCGCGCTCGCCGACCCGGTCGGCCGCCAGGCGCTGCGCTGCATCCGGTGCGGCGCCTGCATGAACATCTGCCCCGTCTACGAGCGCACCGGCGGCCAAACCTACGGCTCGGTCTACCCGGGCCCGATCGGTGCGATCCTCAACCCGCTGCTCAAGGGCGCGGACGACCCGCAGACCGCCTCCCTGCCGTACGCCTCCTCGCTGTGCGGCGCCTGCAACGAGGTCTGCCCGGTCAAGATCCGCTTCACCGACGTCCTCCTCAAGCTGCGCCACGATGTCGCCGAGGGCGATGCCAAGGTCAAGCACCGCGCGGAGAAGGTCGCCCTGAAGGCCGTCGAGGGCGTGATGGACCACGGCCCGCTGTGGAACGCCGCCGTCAAGGCCGCGGGCACCGCGGGTCGCCTCATACCCAAGGACATGAACCTGCCCGGCCCGCTGCGCGGTTGGACCGACAGTCGCGCCCTGCCCGACATCCCCAAGGAGTCCTTCCGCAGTTGGTGGAAGCGGACCGAAGGAGGCACCAAGTGAGCTCGCGCGAGACCGTGTTGCGCCGGATCCGTCAGGCCACCGCCGACCTGCCCCGGGACCCCACTCACATCCCTCGCTCCTACCTGGGCCACGCCCCCGCGGTGGCGCCCGGAGACCAGGAAGGCGTCCTCGCCCTGCTGATCGAGCGGCTGACGGAATACGGGGCCGAAGTGCGCCGCGTCGCCGATGCGGACCTGCCGGCGGCCGTGGCCCACGCCCTGGCGGCGGCGCGCTCCGTCGTCGCCCCCGACGGGCTGCCCGACGCCTGGCTCGCCCAGTGGTACGGCCTCGTCCGCCGCGACGCCCCACCGCTCACGCACGCCGAACTCGACGCCACCGACGCGGTGGTGACCACCTGCGCGGCCGCCATCGCCGAGTCCGGCACCCTCGTCCTGGACGGCGGCCCCGGCCAGGGCCGGCGCGCCCCCACCCTGCTGCCCGACCTCCACGTCTGCGTCGTCCGCGAGTCCCAGGCGCACTCCGCGATGCCCGAGGCCATCGGCCGCCTTGCCCCGTCCCGCCCGCTGACCTGGATCAGCGGCCCCTCCGCCACCGCCGACATCGAGATGATCCGGGTCCAAGGCGTCCACGGGCCACGGCGGTTGACGGTGCTTCTCGTGCTGTGACGCGAGCTGGCGCGAGCTGATGGCGTGACCTGACGCGACCTGATGGCACGACCTGACGCGACGTAGTGCGACGTGATGCGCCGTGCTGCGGGTGCCCGGCGCGGGCGAGGGAACTTGCTTGTGCCGGGCATCGCGCGGAACCTCGGAACCTCGGCTGTGGTGCCGTCTGGGGCTCGTCGAGGCGTTGCCCCTCATCGGGGCGCTTCCCCTCATCGCCGATGTGACCAAGATCATCGCGATATGGCCGGCTAATTGATCTTGTGTGCATACGAGTTGTGCCACGATCATGCCAACTATCCCGCGAGTGATCGCGTGGCCGGAGTGTCGCCTTCCTCCGGCCTCCCCCACACCATGCTCCCGAGGGGCCAACTGTGCTCAAGACCATCAGACGTGCCGTTTTGCCGGCCCTCGCCGCCACGTCCTTACTCGTCATCACCGGCTGTTCGCAGGGCTCGTCCGACACCCCCACGGACGGGAAGGGCGACGGCAAGGACTCGTCGATCACCGCCGAGAGCGCGGACGCCGACGCGCCGCTCGCGGTGGCCGCGGCGCCCACCGACGCCGCGTCGCCCACTGGTTCGGGCGCACCCAGCGCCGTGGCGAAGCCGGGCACGGGTGGCCGGCCGGCGGCCAAGTCGTCGCTGAAGATCGTCACCTTCGACGCGAAGAGCGGGCGGGCCGTCATCGCCGGGCCGGCTGGCAGCACCCCGTCGAAGGGCACCGGCGAAACCGGTGGCGGGCACGGGAACCGGGATGCGGAACGTGGAAACCGGGACGACGGCCACGGCAAGGAGCAGGGGGAGGGGCAAGGGAAGGGGAAGGACCAAGGGGAGGGGCCGGAGGAGGGCCAGGGGAAGACCCCGACCCCCAAGCCTTCGACTTCCCAGCCCGCAACGTCCAAGCCGCCGGCGCCGGTCGCGGTCGGGGACGTCTTCGCCAGTGCTCCCGTTGCCGGTGCGCCGCGCGGTGCGTTGGCCAAGGTCACCGAGGTCGTCGGCAAGACCGAGCAGGGCACCGAGGTCAAGACCACCCCGGCCACGCTCGGCGCCCTGCTCGGCGGTTCCACCGCCAAGGGCCGGATACCCGTCGACCCCTCGACCATGAAGGTCGAGCCCATCGCCCCCAACGTCCAGGTCTCCTGGGCGAAGACCGGCACGGTCCGCTTCGGGCCCCAGGGCGCACACCTGCCGCTCGGCAACCTGCGCCTCGACGTACGGGCCGCGCTCCCCACGGCCCAGACGCCCGCGGGCACCGCCGCCGCCTCGGCCTCCGGCTTCGTCCAACTCAAGCCCGAGGTCGACTTCTCCTACGACGGCAAGGGCACCACCACCGGCACCCCGGGCACCGCCTCGGTCGGCCTGACCGGCAACTGGGCCTCACAGTGGGAACTCAAGGGGCAGGCGGCCGGCGGCAAATCGCTGCGCTTGCCGTTCGCCAAGCTGCACTCCGACCCCGTCGTATGGATCGGCGGCGTGGTGCCGGTCGTGGTCAACCTCGACCTCACCTGCTACCTCCACATCGATGCCGACGGCAAGGCAAGCGTCGACGTCAAACAGGACATCAAGGGCCACTTCCAGGTCGGCGGCTCCTACAGCCGCGCCAAGGGCTGGGCCCCCGTTGCCCAGGCCGACATGCACGGCACCCCGCTGACGGCCACCGCGACGGCCGCCGGAAAGGTCAAGGCCGCCCTCGGCGCGGAAGCCAGCGTCGGCCTCTACGGCACCGTCGGCGTCACCGGCAGACTCGCCCCCTACCTGCGCGCCGAAGTCACCGGCACCGCCACCGGAACCTCCAACGGCACCGGCTCCCTCGTCGGAAAGTGGGCGGCCTACGGCGGCGTTGACCTCTCCGGCGACCTCTGGGCCCACCTGAACATCTTCGGCACCCCACTCTTCGAACGAAGCATCCCGCTCGGCCCGCTCAACCACGAATGGAAACTCGCCGGCGGCGAGGGCGCCGTCCGCACACCCACAAAGCGCCCCTGATCGCACCGCTGGAACAACTCCCAACCCCCTAACCCCCTGCCGGATCCGTTTTCCGGCGGGGGGTTTGGCATATCCCTCCATCGCGCCGCCGTGACCCAGGGCCAGCGCTACTTCCGAGTCCCCGCATCCCTGAATCGCTGAATCCCCGTATCTCCGCATCTCGTTCAGCAGGCTCAACCAGCACGGGCGAGGGCACCCGCGGCACCGTCGGCGGGCCCCATTACGGTTTGGCACATGACAGAGCGACGACGTGCGATCCTCAGCGGCTCGACCTTCGAAGAGCAGATCGGCTACGCCCGCGCCGTGGTTGACGGAGAGTGGATTCATGTGTCCGGCACGACCGGCTTCGACTACACCACGATGACCATCTCCGACGACATGGTGACGCAGGCCGAGCAGTGCCTGCGCAACATCGAGGCCGCACTGACGGAGGCCGGCGGCACCCTCGCCGACGTGGTGCGGGTGCGCTACCTGCTCCCCGAACGCGAGGACTTCGAGCCCTGCTGGCCGGTGCTCCGCCGCCACTTCGGCCCGGTGCGGCCGGCCGCCACGATGCAGGTGTGCGGCCTCGCCGACCCCCGGATGAAGATCGAGATCGAGGTGACCGCGCGCCGAAGTGCCGCCTGACGGGCGGTTCGTGTCGTTGGCACGCGAATTGACCGTTGCGGTCACCCGCGCACCACCGCGAGTCCCGCGCGATCAGTGGGCAAGAAATCAGTGGGCAAGAAGCAGACGGGGCCTGCGAACGATCCCACCCGCCATAGACCGGCCCGACCTCGCTCCGACCTCGCCCGGACTTCGGCCCGACCGCGGCGCGGGCCTCCCGTGCCACCACGGAACTTGAACGTGTTCGGATGCTGGCCTGGTGACGACTGCTGAGGCTTGGCGAGGAAAGTGCCGCGAACGCATCGGCCGCGCTCAGGGCCCTTGAGGCTCGGGGGATGCCTCTATGCGTTTGGCCAAGGTCGAAGCCAGTAGGTTCGTGTGGTCGAGGGTGGGGGCCGAGTCGTAGTGGTGTGCATGGGTGATAGCCAGGTCACGATCAAGCTGACGAGTGACGAGTGACGAGTGACGAGGCGCTGGTGCTGTCGCACTGGCTGGAGAAGCTCCAGATGACGGAGCTCAGTCGGGTTGTCGATGATGCGGCGGTCCGGGCGACGATCCATCGGATTGCCGGAACGTTGGACAAAGCGCTTCCTGAGCTGTTCGCGCCTGACTATGACCAGCGGCTTGCGGCGCTCGTCGGCGGCTTCGACCAGCGAGCTGACCGATCGGTGGTCTGAACTCCCACCCGGGCGCTGTGGGTTGGGGTTCGTAGAAGGTGCCGTCGCGGCGCATCACGAAGGGGAGGAAAGCTCGCTTGAGCTGCTTGTTTCCTTTCCGGGAGGGCTGTTCGCCGCGGATCGAGAACCCGAAGTCCGGACGCCCCATTGCGGAGCCACGAAAAAGGTAACGGGGGGCGGTGGGGCTTGGGGCCGTGGTTGGGCGTCGACGCTCCTGGGCGAGCAGGTCAACTCACCCGCACCAGGACGCCGATCTGATCGCCCCCCTCGCTGTGTCAGTTGTCCGGGCGTGTGACCGCTCGCCGAACGGAACCGTTGCAAGGGTCTTCGTGTCTCCCAACGGCCATCGGTATGCAGCGAGTTGGGGTGATCGAGGCTCACGCGTGATGCCGGCCCGGTTGTTCAAGGGATGGTAATGGGAAGGGAAAGGTATTGTCATGTCCATTCAACGCGCGTAGCGCTCGGCGCCGGCGCTGCGCTTTCCTCGAAGGGTGTCTCTCCAACCCCCCCACATTCCAGGAGACGTTGATGCCCCGCGCCGTTCTGGGCCTGTCGGCCGCTGCCGTGATCGTTGTCGGTGTGACCGCCGCCCCTGCGCTGGCCGATCCGCCGGCCCCGCCGTCGACGTCGACGATCCGCGCCGAACTGGCCGCCCTGAAGGTGGCCGCCCCGCACTCCATGGACGGCTACGCCCGCGACAAGTTCTCCATATGGGCCAAGCAGCCCGACGGCTGCACCACTCGCCAAGAGGTCCTCGCCCGCGACGGCAAGGACGTCCAGGACAAGCCCGGTAGCTGCCAGCCTTCGAGTGGCTCGTGGTACTCCGCGTACGACGACGCCACTGTCACCGACGTCGCCCAGGCCACCATCGACCACATGGTCCCGCTCGCCGAAGCCTGGCGCTCCGGCGCCGACGGCTGGACCGCCGACCAACGCAAGGCGTTCGGCAACGACTTGAAGGACCCCCAGCTGCTGATCGCCTCGGAGTCCTCCAACAGCTCCAAGAGTGACAGCGGTCCGGCGGACTGGAAGCCGACCAATCACGGCTTCTGGTGCACCTACGCCAAGGACTACACCCACATCAAGTCGATCTGGAAGCTCACCACGACCGACGCCGAGAAGAAGGCCCTGTCCTCCATGCTCGACAGCTGCACCAACTGACGCACCGCGCCATGATCCGCCTCCCACGCGCCCCAAGGGGCTCGGGTCGCGTGGGAGGCGATGCGCTGTCCGACCGCCGAGGCGCTCGCTACCTCTACCCCTACCGCTACTGCGGAGAGCGGCGATCGGTGCGGAAGTAGTGGCCCTGCTCTAGGTCGGCTATCAGCTCGGGGTGGGTCGGCTGCCACCCCAGGAGTGCGCGGGTCTTGTCGCTCGACGTCGGAACGTCGGCCGTGAGGAACCTCCCCAACCAGCCGAAGTGCCGCTCCGCGTCGTCGGGGCTCACGGAGGCCGTCGGCACGCCGAGATGCCGCCCGATGACCTCGGCGACCGTGCGGACCGGCACGCCTTCCTCCGCGACCCCGTGCAGCACCGACCCCGCCGGCGCCTGTTCCACCGCCAGGCGGAACAGCCGCGCGGCGTCGCGTCGGTGGACGGTGCACCAGCGGTTGGAGCCGTCGCCGATGTACCCGGAGACGCCCTTTTCGCGGGCGATGCCGATCAGTACCGGGATGAAACCGTGATCTCCCTCGTCGTGGACCGACGGAGGGAGCCGTAGCACCGAGGAGCGGACGCCGCGCTCGGCGAGGGAGAGGGTGGTCTGTGCCGCGGCCCCTCGTGTCGACGCGACGGAACCCGGTACGGGGAAGTCGTCTTCGGTCGCCACATGACCGGAGGGCAGCCCGACCGTTCCGGAGGCGATGACCAGCGGGCGGTTCGACCCTTCCAGTTCGGCACCGATCGCCTCGATGGCGCGCAGGTCGATGCGCGCGGCGTTCTCGTGCTGGGAGAAGTCGTGGATAAAGGCGAGATGGATGACTCCGTCAGCCGCCGCGGCGCCGGCGCGCAGGCTGTCGAGATCCTCAAGGGAGCCGCGGTGCACGGCGGCACCGGCGGCGGTCAACGCTTCGGCCGAGGCGTCCGAACGCGCGAGTCCGACGACTTGATGGCCCGCGCCGATGAGCTCGGGAACGACGGCGGAACCGATGAAGCCGGAAGCGCCGGTGACAAATACACGCATGAGAAGACCTCCTAGTGCTCAATCGCCCCGGGGTGCGCAGGGGGCGCCGCGGGACGGATCGATGTCAGTCACTGACATCAACGGTAGCACCGATGTCAGTCACTGTCATTGCGTCGACGTGATCACGTAGGATGCGGAGCATGAGTCGATGGGAGCCCAACGCGCGCGGCAGGCTTGAACAGGCGGCATTGGATCTCTACAACGAGCACGGTTACGAACAGACCACCGTGGCGGAGATCGCCAAGCGCGCGGGACTGACGGAGCGGACGTTCTTCCGGCACTTCGCCGACAAGCGCGAGGTGCTGTTCGCCAACGCCGGCTCCCTGCAAGATCTCTTCGTGCACGCCGTCATCGAAGCCCCCGACGACGCGGCGCCGATCGACGCGATGGCCGCGGCCCTCGACGCCGCCGCCGCACAGTTCCGAGGGCGACGGGACGGCGTCCTGCGGCGGCAGGCCGTCATCGTCGCCAACCCGGAGCTCCAGGAACGCGAGCTGATCAAACTGGCCTCGTTGTCCGCCGCCCTCGCTGACACCCTGCGCCAACGTGGCGTCAAGGACCCCACCGCCAGCCTGACCGCCGAGGCGGGGGTGGCCGTCTTCAAGGTCGCCTTCGAACGCTGGATCAGCGAAGACGCGAGCCAGGAACTTCCCGACCTCATCCGGGAGTTGCTCGAAGAACTCAAAGCGGTGACGGCGGGCGGCAACTAACGTCTCGGGTATGGCGAGCGACGGCCCCAAGGAGATCGTGCGGCGTGGCTACGACGCCGCGTCTCACCGCTACGACGAGGCGTACGGTGCCGAGACGAAGTACCAAGCCCTGCTCGACGAGTTGCGCGAGCGGATTCCGGCCGGTGGCACCGTACTGGACCTGGGGTGCGGCAGCGGAGTGCCGGTTGCCCGCACCTTGGCCGCCGCCGGTTACCGCGTCACCGGCATTGACATCAGTGAAGTGCAGATCCGCCGTGCCCGTGAGCGTGTGCCGCAAGCGCAGTTCCTGCACGCCGATGCCGTCACCGCCGCCTTCGAACCTGCCTCTTTCGACGCCGTCGTCTCCTTCTACGCACTCATCCACGTACCGCTGGCCGAACAGCCCCCTCTGCTACGCAACATTGCCCAGTGGCTCCGTCCGGGAGGGTGCTTTGTAGCCACCACGGGATCCGGCGCCTGGACGGGCACCGAGGGCAACTGGCTCGGCAGCGGCAGCACCATGTGGTGGAGCCACGCGGACGCACCCACCTGCCGCGAGTGGATCTCCGGGGCCGGCCTCACGGTCGAACGGGAGGACTTCCTCCCGGAGGGCGACGGCGGGCACGCCTTGTTTTGGGCACGGCGTGATTGACGGTCTGGTGCTCTGACGGCTCGGCAGCGTGATGACTTGGTGGCTTGGGCGACGGTGATCAACGGCCCGACGGGGCCCGCGGTTCGGCTGAGGCAGCCAATCCTGATGCGGGCTCTGGTTCGACAACTCCTCTGTCAGGCAAGTGTGTTGACTGAAGTGGGCGAGCCGGGCGTTACCCGAGGCCGCCAACGAGTGCCGGAACGTCGGCGAACGCGGCGTCGGCCGGCTGCCCGCAGACCTTCCCGGCCGTCTCACCAGCGAAGCTGAACACTCCGGCCAACTCCGGGCCGCGCCGCCCCTGGACGACCAGCGGGCTGCCGCTGTCCCCGAAGCACATCGTCGTACGGCCGCTGGGTATGTCGCGGGCGCAGAAGGCCGATGCCTCGTCCACGACCGCCGGGGTCTGGGCGGCGCACTGGGCATGGGTGCGGACGGTGAGGTCGCCGCGGCGCATCACGTCGCCGCGGATCTCCCGGCCCGGTCGAGCCGGGTCCGGCGCGGCCGTCGTGCCATGGCTGAAGATCGATACGCGGGTGCCGGGAGCCGGCCGGTGCGGGGCGAGAGCGAGCGGCGTGACGCCGGGCACCGGGCTGCTGAGTCGTATTTCCGCGATGTCGTAGGCCGCCGAGGAGAGTTCCGGGGAACCGGGATCGACGGGGGAGGGCAGAAGCCGGTACTTGGGATGCGGGGTGACGCCCCGGATGTCCCGCACGGCGCCCGGATCCCGCGACAGCACGGCGGAGCCGATGTGCACCTCCACCCGCCGGAAATCCGCGCCGTCAAGGCAGTGCGCGGCGGTGAGCACCCGGTCAGGGGCGACAAGCGCCCCGCCGCAGGACGCGCGATCCAGCAATGGGGCGTCGCCTTTCAGCGCCAGCGTTGCCAACCACGGTGCCGCGCCTGGCTGCGGTACCTGCGTACCACCCGACATGGCCTGGGCCGGGCCGGCCGTGACCAGGATTGCGGCCACCGCGACCATGCCGGTGCTGAACGTCGCCAGCCACCGCGCCCAGCGTCCACGCCACGCTCTCCGCTGCCGGTCCGCTGTATCCGCCCTACGCGCCCGTTCGCCCCACATGCCGCCCCCGCCCTTTCAGCATCCGAATGTCGGCTTGATCTCGTCTCAAGAAACGAACGTAGTGGGGGAGTTGGACGGCGTCGTCAGACCTCGGGTTGGTCCCTCGTCAACCCGTGGTTGTATGCGGTGGAAGCCGCCCCTCCGGGTGACCAGGCCCTGGGAGCCCAAGTGACGTACCACGCCGAACAGTCGGAGAACGGCCGGAGCGTGCCGTCCCCGCAACGCGCCGCCGAAATGCGGGAGATCACCGGCCGCATCACGCACTGGGCCGCCGGCCGCCTCGACATCGTCGGCCTGCTCCTCGTCGGGTCGTACGCCCGCAACGCCGCGCGTGCCGACTCCGACATCGACCTCGTCCTGCTCACGACGGACCGGTCCCGATACGCCGACGGAAGCTGGGCCGAGGGGCTCGCCCTTGGGGAGTTGGTGCGGACCCGGGCCTGGGGGCCCATCAGCGAACGGCGCTACGCGCTGGCCTCCGGCCTGGAAGTCGAGATCAACATCGGCTCTCCCCACTGGGCGCGGACCGACCCGGTCGACCCCGGCACACGGCGCGTTGTCACCGACGGCGCCCGCCCCCTGCACGACCCGGCCGGGCTGCTGGACGCCCTGATCCGAGCCTGCCGATCATGACGGGTGACGGGTGACGGGTGACGGGAGCCAACGGCCCGGCCCGGCGGCGCCTCAACGCGCCTGTTTGCCCGCCCGCCACTCGGGCGCGAGCACCGACCAGACCTCCATGTCGTGCCGCTTGCCCCGGTAGGGGTAGACCTCCCGCAGCACGCCCTCCTTGGTCATCCCCAGGCGTCGCGCCACGGCGATACTGGCCTCGTTCGCCGTCGAGACCAGCCACTCCACGCGGTGGATGCCCCGCTCCTCGACGGCCCAGTCGATGATCACGCGGGCGGCCCTGGTCACCAGCCCCTTGCCGGCCGCCGACGGCTCCAGCCAACAGCCCGCCTCGGCGGTGCCCAGCGCGACGTCCATCGTCCGGAAGAGGACGCCGCCCACCAGCTTGCCCCCGGTCCAGATGCCGTAGATCCGCCCCGTGTCGGCCGCCTCCTTCTCCGCGTACGACTGGAGGTACGAGCGGCTCGTGGCGAGGTCCGTGACCGCGTCCGGCAGCCCGATGTGCTGACCGATGTACTCCCGGCCCCGATTCATGTGGGTCAGGAACTCCTCGGCGTGCCACGGCTCCAGCCGGCGCAGCTCCGCGCCGTCGGCACCCAGGCAAATCGCGAACATCGTCCCCTCCAGGATCGGCATCGAGTACAGAGATCAAGAACAGAACAGAAACAAACAGGCGGAGAAGGAAACAGGCGCGTGGGTAAGCGCACGAACCCACGCGGATGCACAGGGAACCGGCGCAGATGCACGGCGCAGGGATCAATGCACACCGCGGGGAATGTTCTCACGGACGGTGACATGGGATGTCTGTGGCTGCCCCGCCCGAGGTCCGCAAAGCGCCCCTCACCAGGCACGAGCCGTCTCGGCGAGCGGGGCCGCGGCCCCAGGGCTGTACTGGGAGGGATGAAACGGCAGGTAGCGGCACGTCTCAGTACGGGGAGGCATCGTGGAACTGGGCTTCCTGAACGCGGTGTACGCGACCGGGGGACCGTATGCCTGCGCCTATCTCGACACCTCGCGGGACACCGACGCATCGGAACGGACGCTGGCACTCCGCCGGCGGCGGGTCTGCGCGGAGCTCACACAGCAGGGCGCGGACGCCGCCACGGTGGACGCGCTGGCCGCGGTCGCCGGCAGTGACGGGGAGATCGCCGGACGCCACGGGCAGGCCATCGTCGCCCACGGCGGGCAGGTGGTGCTGACCGAGGAACTGCCCGAGCCGCCGGAGCGCGACCAGGCCACCTTCGACGCGCTGCCCGACCTGATGCCGTTGGCGCTGCAGTGCGCGCCGGACATCCGCTACGTGGCCGCCACCGTGCACAGCCTGCCGGGCTTGCAGGGGGAGCCCCCGGACCGGCTGGAGGTGGCGTTCCAGGCCGGGGCGTGGCCGAGCAGCACCGTCGCGCCCGGAGACTGCCACCGGATGCGCGGCCCGGCCGTCGGCTGGTCCGAGGGGGCCCGGCCCATCGCCGACCGCGTCGCCGAACTGGCCAGGCGCGGCGACGCCGAGGCGATCGTGCTCGGCGGCATCCCCTGGGCCCGCAATGTGCTGGCCGACCGGCTGGTCGAACGGTGGCGCCGGCGCCTGGTCACCACCGAGGGCGACGGATATCCGGCCCCGCCCGGTAGGGCACTGATGGAGACGGAGCTCGCCGAGGTGTTCCAGGGGAAGCTCCGCTCCGCGGACCTGGCCCGGCTCGACCTGTTCCTGGCCCGGCGGACCAGCGGACACGGCGCCGTCGAGGGCTTGACCGACGTCGTGACCGCCCTTCGACGCTCCCAAGTCGGCGCCCTACTGGTCAACGAGCCCATGAGTTTCCCGGCACAGGCCCAAGTTGACGCGGGCGCGACGCCGTGCGACCTGCCCGAGGCGGCCCGGGAGCCCTACGGCGCACTCGGCTTCCACGCCGGGCCCGCACGCGCCGCCGTGATCCGGGCCGCGGTACGCACCGGCGCGAGCCTCGTGGTGGTGCCGCAGCACCAACTGGCCCTGGACGACGGGCTGGGCGCCCTGCTGCGCTACGCCGGACCGGCACGCACCGCGCTCTTCGCACGCCCGGCTCACCGCTGAACGGGCCCGAGCCGATGGCGCCTTGCTGCGCGGCGTGACGGGGGTGTGCCGTCCTCCAGGGCGGACGGGGTGCGTCCGGCCGTAGCCGACGTAGCATCGCGTGAACGCGATCAACACCACGTCGGAATTGCGGGGGCCGAGACGGGAGTTGTCCCGCTCAGCAGGCTGCTGACGGCACCGTCTCCCCCTGCCCAGTAAGGAACCACGCCATGACCACCCCGCACGCCTTCCCCTTGGAGCCCACGCCCCTCCATGTGGCCGACGAGGTCCTCGACGACCTGCGCGCCCGCCTCACGCTGACCCGTCCGCCGTTGGACGAGGGGAACGAGGACTGGTCCTACGGCGTCCCGAACAGCTATCTCCGCGAGCTGGTCGCCTACTGGCGGGACGGCCACGACTGGCGCGCGTCCGAGGCCGCCATCAACGCCTACGAGCACTACCAGGTGACCGTTGCCGGTGTCCCGGTGCACTTCCTGCGCAAGCCCGGCCACGGCCCCCGCCCGATCCCGTTGATCCTCACCCACGGCTGGCCCTGGACGTTCTGGCACTGGTCGAAGGTGATCGACAAACTCGCGGACCCGGCCGCGTTCGGCGGTGACCCCGCCGACGCGTTCGACGTCATCGTGCCGTCCCTGCCCGGCTTCGGCTTCCCCGGCCCGCTCACCGGCTTTCCGGACGTCAACTTCTGGAAGGTCTCCGACCTTTGGCACACCCTGATGACCGAGACCCTGGGATACCGGAAGTACGCCGCCGGGGGCTGCGACATCGGCGGGATCGTCTCCAGCCAGCTCGGCCACAAGTACGCCGACGAGCTGTACGGCATCCACATCGGCTCCGGGCTGCCGCTCGACTTCTTCACCGGCCCCCGCGCCTGGGACTTCGCCCAGAAACGGCCCCTCACGGACGACCAGCCCGCCGACGTCCGCGCCCGCATCATCGAGATGGACCACCGCTCGGCGTCCCACCTCGCCGTGCACATGCTCGACGGCGCCACCCTGGCCCACGGGCTGAGCGACTCACCCGCCGGACTGCTCGCCTGGCTGCTGGAGCGTTGGAACGCCTGGAGCGACAACGGCGGCGACATCGAGTCCGTCTTCAGCAAGGACGACCTGCTCACCCACGCCACGATCTACTGGGTGAACAACTCCATCGCCACGTCGATGCGTTACTACGCCAACGCCAACCGCTACCCCTGGGCCCCCGCCCACGACCGCACCCCGGTCGTGCAGGCCCCGGTCGGCCTCACCTTCGTCACGCACGAGAACCCGCCTGGCATCCACACCGCCAACGACCGCGTCCAGGCGTTCAAGAACGGCCCGCAGGCGGACTGGTTCAACCACGTCAACGTCAACGCCCATGATCACGGCGGCCACTTCATCCCCTGGGAGAACCCCGACGCCTGGGTGAACGACCTACGCCGCACCTTCCGCGGCCGCAGGCCCTGAGCGACCCCGCGAGCTCGTCCGGCGCCCGGCGGGAGGTCGGGGCGGTTCGCCGGTCCGTCCTGCCGGCTGTCAGTGGTGTGCGTCATGCTGGGGATCAACAGGCGGGCGCAGTGGGGCGGATGACGCCGGAGCGGGGGATTCGCTGGTCCCGCGCCCGCGGGACTACCGAGATGAGACGAGACGAGAAGGAGCGTGCACACCATGGACCAGGAGAACGTAACCGCCACCCTGATTGTCGCCGCACCCGCCGAGAAGGTGTTCGCGGTGTTGGCGGACCCGACGAGCCATGCCGCGATCGATGGCACAGGCTGGGTTCAGGAACCTGCCGACCGGGCGCCGTTGACCGAAGCGGGGCAGGTCTTCCGGATGGACATGTACCACGCCAGGCACCCCGAGGGGGACTACCAAGTGGCCAACAAGGTCCAGGTGTTCGACCCGCCGCGTGCCATTAGCTGGCTGACGGGTCAGGAGAAGGAGGACGGTCAGTTGGAGTTCGGCGGCTGGTTCTGGCGTTACGACCTCGCGCCGCTCGGGCCGTCCGAGACCGAGGTCACCCTCACCTACGACTGGTCGGCGGTGCCGCCGCCCGTCCGGGAGCGCATCCAGTTCCCGCCGTTCGACCCCGAGCACCTCACCAACTCGCTGCACCACCTGGCCGATCTCGTCTCCGGTAGATGAAGTCATCGGCCAAGGCGACCGTCAGCGCCAGTAGCGGGGAGATCAGCGCCAGTAGCGGGGAGAGAGGAGGAGGTGCGTCCGCTCCCGTTGCTCCGGCTGCCCTGTGGGCCGCCCTGCTGCGCCGGGATCATCTCCTTCATCAGGGGTGTCCGGCGGGCGGGCGCAGTCCCTGGCCTGTTCGGATGAACCCCCTGGCCGTCCGCTGCCTGGCTCGTGCGCGCCGCGCGGGCGTCAGTTGGCCGATGGCCAGACTGATGCAGCGCCGGGGGAACCGGCGCGGATCCGTCGAAGGAGCACCCCACCATGCTCACCACAGACTTTGTCACCGGCTCGCCGAACTGGCTCGACCTGGGCAGCCCCGACACCGATGCGGCCGCCGCCTTCTACACCGCGGTCTTCGGCTGGGAGTTCCGGTCCGCGGGGCCGGACTCCGGGGGCTATGGCTTCTTCCAGAAGGACGGCAAGACCGTCGCGGCGCTCGGCCCCCTCACGGAGGAGGGGGCGAGTTCGGCCTGGACGCTGTACTTCCAGACGCCGGACGCGGAAGCCACGGCCAAGGCCGTTGAGCAGCACGGCGGGCGGGTGCGCAGCGCGCCGTTCGACGTCTTCGAGGCCGGGCGGATGGCTCAGCTCACCGACCCCGGTGGCGCGGACTTCGCCGTCTGGCAGCCGGCCGCGGTCAAGGGCCTGGAGAAGGCGTCCGAGGCCGACGCCCTGTGCTGGGCGGAACTCCACACCGGGGACCCGGCGGGCGCGTTGGGCTTCTACAAGGCGGTGTTCGGCTGGCGCTCGCAGGCGATGGACGTGCCGGGCATGACGTACACGGTGCTCTCCACAGGAGAGGGGGACCAGCAGGACGCGACCTTCGGCGGCGTCGCCGGGCCACAGGGCGATGTGGAGGAGACGCGCTGGATCCCGTACTTCGCGGTGGACGACGTGGACGAGACCGTCACCAGGGCGCAGGGGACCGGGGGTTCGGTCCTGATGCCGGCCTCCGACATCCCGGACGTCGGGCGGGTGTGCTGGCTGTCGGATCCGTTCGGGGCGCCGTTCGCCCTCATCAGGCCGGAGCCGTCGCAGCAGTAGTCGTCTGACACCCGGGGCGGGCAGCTCTAACTTCCCCTCCTGCTCCCCTCCCGCTCCCCTCCCGCGTCAACTGCTGCAGGCAGGCGGTCGAGGGCCCCGCCCTCCACCAGCAACAGCATCGGTGCCGCCGCCGTCCCGTGGCCGACCAGCGCCCTCACGGAGGCCGGGTGCACGGAAATCGTCAACGAGTCGGGGCAGTTCACCCGTCCGTCATGACGGGTGTCAGTGGTGTGCGTCATGCTGGGGATCAATAGGCGTGCGCAGTGGGGCGGATGGCGCCAGGGCGGGGGGTTCGATGGTTCCGGGGACGGTGGCACAGCTGACGATCCTGTTGGTGCTGGTGTTGCCGGGGGTCTTCTACCAGGCCGTGCGGGAGCGGCTGTTGGGCAGTCTGGCCGCCGAACAGGAGCCGCAGAACCGGTTGGTGCGTGCCATCGCCGTGGGCGCGTTGCTCGATGCCCTGTACGCCCTGACGGTCGGCCCGTGGCTGGTCGGCTTGTTGGCCGGGGGCGGACACGGGCCGCTGGCCGGGGTGTTGGCGCATCCGCGGCGGGCGGGGATAGCCGCGCTGGTGTTGATCGTCGCCGTGCCGTCCGCCGCGGCCTGGGCGGAGAGCGCCTGGCGGAGTCGGCGCGCGGTCGCCACGTACGACCCCACGCCGACCGCCTGGGACGCGCTGTTCCACGAGCGCGGGTCCTGCTTCGTACGGGTGCGGCTCAAGAGCGGGCTGTGGGTGGGGGGTTGGTTGGGTTCGCGGTCGGCGGTGTCGGCCTATCCCCAGCAGGGCGACCTCTACTTGGAGGCGCAGTACCGGATGGGGGTCGACGGAACGTTCCTCGGACGGGTGCCCGGCACGGGCGGGGTCTACGTTCGCGCCGCCGACGTGGAAGTGCTGGAAGTCCTGCTGCCGCCGGCGGCAGGGGAGAGGGAGGGAGACGGTGATGGCGGAGCGTCAGGAGAACGGGAGCAAGGGGAGCAACGGGGGTAACGGGAGCAGCGGGAGTGATGATGCGGCGTTGGAGGACCTGGTCAGACGGTACTCGTCCCGCCGGACCTATCGGCCCACGGACGGCGTGAGCGAGCCCGAGGAGCCGCCGCAGGGGTCCTCGGGGACGACCATGGGGGACACCTCGGCGACCGGGTCGGGAAGCGGGGAAGCGGACGCGTCCTGAGTGTGGGGTGCGTGGCGCGTCAGGCCCCGGTGTGGATGTGTGCGGCCCAGAGGTGCGGTGCCTGCGCGAAGTGGTTGCGCAGCGATCGCATCGGGTGGTGTAGGGCCAGCGCCGGGTCCAACGGGCGATGGCGGGCCACGTCCTCGGCCAGCGCCGCGTAGAACTCCTGGGTGAGGCCGGTCGCCAGGGTGTCGGAGACGGTCCACAGGGTGCCGATCACATGTGGATAGCCGGCCAGTTGGAAGGACGACGCCAACTGCACCGCCTCGTCGGGCAGCATGATGCCGCCCTGGGAGGTGGAGCAGGCGGAGAGCACGGCCAGCTCCGGGCTGCCCGGGCGCTGGGCTGCGACCTGCTGCGCGGTCAACCTGCCGTCGTACAGGACCAGTCCGCTTTCCGAGGGGTTGAGCAGGTCGCTGACGCCGTGGCAGCTGAAGTGCACCCAGGGGTGCGCGGGCAGCGCCTCGGCAACGGCCGAGACGGTGGCGGCGCCGCCCGCCAACAGCCGGCCATCGGGGAACAGTTCGGCCAGCAGGGTGGCCTCGTCCGAGGCGCCGGGCAGCGGCGGGCCGTCGGGCGTCTCAGGGAGGGCGACGACCAGCGGTGCCGGGCGCTGTCGAGCGTCGCCGTCCAGACGCCCGCGCGCCCGGAGCAGGGCGCGCACCGTGGGCGTGTACGAGGAGACGGCGCGGTCCACGACCCAGGTGCCGGAGTCCGGCGTGCCGCGCCCGGCGGCGTGCAGCGGCAGGAAGGACAACCAGCCCGTGGGGCACCACCACACCCGAGGCCACGGCTCGCCGTCGCCAGGTACGGCCCGCAGGCCGAGCCGGTCGAGCACGGGAGCGGCGACGGTGTCCCACAGCCATTCCAGGACCTCGGTGAGGGTGCGCATCGCGGCCACCGCCTGCTGCACCCCGTGCTCCCCGTACGCCGCGTCGACGCCCTGGATGAAGTCCACGGCCCGGGTCATCACCGCGTCCGGCGTGAGGCCGGGCAGGGGCAGCACCTCGATGTCGGCGTCGGGGGTCAGGAGGAGGGCGTCGGAGCGGTAGGTACTGACGTTGAGGATCACCACCGGGCCGTCGGCGGCCGCGGTGAGCAGCTCCGGCAGCGCGGGCGGGCGGAGGAAGTCGGCGAAGTCGGGCAACGCCCGGATCTCCGCGAGCAGTTCGTCCCAGCGGCGGGCCAGGGCGTGCCGGGCCTCGGCCGCGCCCTCAACCGACGGCGCAGCAGACGGGACGGCGGTCGGCCCGGAGGGACCGAGCAGCGCCGGCGGGCGCGGGGCGGGCGCGCTGAGCCGCTCGCGGAGCTCCTCGAACTCCGCCGCGAGCGCGGGTACGACGGCCCGCAACCGCGAGGCGTCCGCGCGGTCCTCCACCCCCTGGGCGAGCAGTACACCCCGCCCCTGCTCCAGCAGGGAAAGGGCCCGGCCGGGGTCGCCGGCGCGCAGGGCGAGCGCCGCGGCATCGCCGGCCAGGCCGGCACTGGCACGCAGCCGGTCCTCCTGGTCGGCGCGGGCGAGGCTGCGCGGCGCCAGGCGCGGCAGCAACTCCACGGCGTACGCATGGCCGTCGAGCGCCTCGGCGTCCGCGCCCGCGTGCGCGGCAGCCTGGCCCCAGGTACGGGACGCCAACAGCCGGACGGTGAGCGGGGAGGCCGGATTCCGCGCGGACTCCCGGGCGAGGTGGACCGCCTCCGTCAGATCGACGTCCGCGCCGAGGAAGGCCAGCCGCTCCTGCGCGGCCGCCAGGATCCACTGGGCGCGGGCCTGGTCGGGATGGCCCTCGGAGAGTCCGGCGAGGGCCTCCCGGGCCGCGGTGACCGCCCGGTGCAGCATGCGCACCGCCGCGGGATCGGCACCGTCCTCGGCGACCTGGGCGCCGATCAGATGGGTCGCGGCCAGATTGACCAGCGCGAAGGCGCGCCAGGGATGGTCCGCACCGAACCCGGACACCGCCTCGTCGAGGGCGCGTTGGGCCTCGACGATCGTCGGGGCACCGGGGCCCTCTCCGGCGAGGGCCCGACTCTGGAGCAGCAGGCCCAGGTTGAGCGCGGCGAACTGCGGGCCGGACCGCTCGCCGTGCTCCCGCTCCCGCGCCCGGCGCAGCAGCGCGGCCGCCTCCTCGGCGGCGGCCGTGTCACCGGTGATCTCGTACCAACCGCGCAGCGCCTCGGCGAGGTTGTTCAGCAGCCCCGCCCGGTCGAAGGCGTCCGGCGGGCCCTCGTCCACGGCCCGCCGCAGCACCGCCACGGCCTCCGCCTGCCAGGTGCGGTCACCGGTGAGCTGGGCGCGCTGGGCCAGCACGGCGCCCAGATTGGTCAGCACATTGCCGTGTGTCGCATGGCCCGCGGGCACCGTGGCGGCCGCCTCGCGGAGCCGGTCGACGGCCGCGTCCATCAGCGCCTCGTCGCCGGTGGCGGCCGCACGGCCCCACGTGGCGTGCCCGAAACTGGTGAGGACGAGGCAGCGCTCGTCGGACGCCTCGGGGGTGGCGGCGAGGGCGGCGGCATAGTGCTCCAACGCCTCCTCGCGGTCCCGCTCGTCGCGGGTGTGCTGATACAGCTCCACCAACCCGTTGGCGAGGCCCGTCAACGCCCTGGGCGCCGGCGGCCCGGGCGGCACCGCGCACGCCTCCCGGTGCCGCTCGACGGCCTCCCGCAGCGGACCGGCCTCGCCGGTGAAGCGGGCCAGGGAACGCAGGGCGTGCCCGAGGCGGGTGAGGGTGTCGGCCCCGCTGGGCGTGCCCGGGCCGGCTGCCGCCAGGGCATCGCGCAGCACGGCGACGGCCTCCACCAACAGGGAACGGTCCGAGCGGACCTCCGCCACGTGTTGCAGCGCATCGCCGAGGTTGCCCATGCGGTGCACCCGGAAGTGGTCGTCCGGCGGCGTGAGTTCGACGGCCGCACGATGCGCCCGCACCGCCTCGGCCAGCAGCTCCACGTCCCCGTTGCGCCGGCCGAGCGTGGCCAGGGCGGCGCCGAGGTTCGAGTGCCGCACGGCCCGTTCGGACGGGCTGGTACGGGGCGCGCAGGCCAGCGCCTCGCGCAGCAGACGCACCCCCTCCTCGTAGAGCTCTGGGGTGCCGGTGGCGACGGCGCGCCCGAGGTGGGTGCCGCCGAGGTCGGAGAGGAACTCCGAGCGGCGCAGATCGCCCTCCGGGAGCAGGGCGATGCCCCGGTGCATCTCGTCGGCGCCCTCCCGCCAGGCGGCCGCGTCGTCAAGGGCCGCGCGGCCGGCGAGCGCCGCCCCCAGAGCGAAGCGCACCGTGGCCTCGAAGTCGCTGCTCGGGGCCGGCAGGGTCAGACAGGTGCGGAAGCAGTCGATCGCCTCGGCCAGGTCGGAGCCGGTGCCGGAGCCGGAGCCCGCGGTGACCGTGGACCAACCGTCCGACACCGCGCCGCCGTTGCGGCCGTTGGCCGTCAGACAGCGGGCGAGCTGGAGCAGGACCTCGGCCCGTTCCTCCGAACGCTCCGGGACCTCCCTGGCGAGGCCGCGCAGCAGCGCGATCGGCCCGGTGAGGTCGGTGGTCCCGCCGGGCGCACCGTCCGCGAGCGCCCGCAACCGCATCAGGTCCGCCAACTCCGCGCCACGTAAGGCCCGTTGGCGCACGTCCTGCTCCGCTGTGGCCTCGAACGCCCGCCGGGCCAGCTCCGCCGCCTCGTCCAGCTCGGCGAGCCGACCACTGGTGACATTGCGGGAACGCAGCACACCGGAGAGCACGAAACACGCCTGGGCGTAGACCGGATGGCCCGGTGGCGCGGCCTCGACGGCATCGCGGGCCGCCGCGTGCGCATCGGCCAGGACGTCGGTGCCGTCGGTGCGCACGGCCCGCCCCTTGAGGGCGAGGCCGAGATTGGTGAGGTATGCGGCGCGCTCGACCTGGTTCGGCGCCGCATCAGCGGCCCGGCGGCAGGCGTTGATGCCCTCGTCGTACCGGGCCGCGTCGTCGCCGCCTTTCATGGCGTGCATGATCAACGCCATGCCGAGATCGGCCAGGACGGCGGCGGAAGGGTGCGGCTCCGCCGTGGCGACCGCCTCGCGCAGCAGCGCTACCGCCTCCGGCAGCACGGACGGATCGTCGAGGACCGGCGCGGTGGTGGACAGCGTCGAACCCAGCGCGGCGCGGTGCAACAGGCCGTGCGGGTCCTCCGGAGTGCTCAGCCGCACGGCCGTCCGCGACTCCGCCACGCTCTCCCGTGCCGCGTCCCGATCATGGGTGGCAGTCGCCAGGAGCCGGAGCCCGAACCCCAAGTTGCCGTGCCTACGGGCCTGTTCGGCCGCTTCGCCGGGAGCGGCCGCGACCGCCGCACGGCTCCGCTCGATGCCCTCGGCCAGCACCTCCCGCCCGGCACCCTCCCGGAAGGCGTGCACGAGCGCCAGCCCGAGGTCCGACAGACAGGTGCCCTGCTCGGCGCTTCCGTCCGGAAAACCCGCCACGGCCTGCCGCAACAGGCTCTCCGCCGCCTGCAACGCCATGGGGTGCCGCCCCTGTTGATGCACCATCAAGGCCCCGACACCGGCCTCGTACGCCAGGAGCGGATCGATGTCGGTGGCGGCGGACCGACCGGCGAGCGCGTCCAGGACCGGACGCAGCGCCGGGGGAGCGTGTTCGGGCTCGCCCAGGCCCGCGAAGGACAACACGGACGAGCCGAGCGCCGCCCGATCCTGTCCGTCACCCGCGAGAAAGCGACACCAGTCGGCGTAGGCCAGCGCGAAGACCGCCAACGTCCGGACCGAGCCGTCGGGTAACACCGCATCGGCCCGCACGGCTTCGGCGGCCGCGGCCGCCTCCGGGCCGAGGAACCAGCGCAGGGCTTCGGTGTTGGTCTCGACCTGTTGCACCTGCGCCAGAATGCGCTGGGCTGCTTCGGCGGTCATGTGGTTGTCCCTCCCCCGGGAAGACGGGGGAGGGATCGGGAACGCCCCACTCCACTCACCGCCGTGGCAACGGCCGTCCGCGCCATCCGCACACCCCCGCCGGTACCGTCCCTGATCCACCCATGGCCAGCGATCCCGTCTTCCCCCATTGTGGGTCCGCCGCCCGGGAACCACCATGCGCATCGGGCATAGACAGCGTTAGGGCCTGTCCGATGGGTCATGGCCGGGGCCGGGGCGCCTGGCACGGCACCTCGCGGCGTTGCCGAAACGTCCCGATAGCTCCGCTATCAGGCCGCTTTGGCGCCTTGCGATGCGCCCCCAGCTACCGCTGGGAGGTGCCCCCTGCACCAGACGCCCCGGCCTACCCGACCCTGACCCATCGGACAGGCCCTAACAACGATCGCCCGCGCAGCGGCGGGAAGTAGCCTGAACAGGCCCACAGCCCGGCCTGATCCGTCGGTCAAGCAGCAGAGAGGGAGATGACCCGGCCATGCGCCCTCCCAGCCTCCTGGCGGTCTTCGCGCACCCGGACGACGAGTCACTGTCGGCGGGCGGCGTGCTGGCCCGCCACGCGGCCGGCGGAGCCCGCACCGCGGTCGTCACCGCGACCTGGACGGAAGGCGGCCGGCGCGCCGCGGAACTGGCCGACGCGCTGCGCATCCTGGGCGCCGGCGCACCCCGACTGCTCGGCTACGCCGACGCGAAGGTGCCCGAATCCGCCCCGAACAGCCCCCGACTCCGCGACGCCTCACTCGACGAGGCGGTGCGCCGACTGGTCGGGCACATCCGGGAGTTCCGCCCGGAAATCGTCGTCACCCACGACGCCTACGGGGGAATGACCGGCCACCCGGACCACGCCCACACCCACCGGGTGACCGTACTGGCCGTCCACGCCGCCGGGTTGGAGCGGTGCTACCCGGAATCCGGCGCCCCCTGGCGACCGAGCGCCCTGTACCTGGCCACCCATCCGCACTCCGCCGCACGGGAGTTGGGCCGCTGCCTGGTCCGGGAGGGCCGGCCGATGCTCAGCGTGCCCGACGAGTGGATCAGTGCAACCGTCGATGTGCGCCCGTGGCTGGCGCAGAAGATCGGTGCGATCCTGGCCCACCGTTCCGAGGTGGCGCGCGGCGCCCTGCCGGGCCGGCTCGCCGCCCTGCCACCGTCCGACCGGGAACAACTGCTGGCCACCGAGTGGTACATCCGCCACACCCCGGTCCCCACGGAGGCGACGCCTCCGGATCAGACGGAGCTGACCACCTGACCCTGCGTCAGTCCTCTGCGTCAGTCCTCGTCCTCGTCCGCGTCCGCGCTGGACAACGCCTCGGTGACCATCCGGGTGGCGAAGTCGGGGTCGTCGGTGATGCGGTTGATGTGCTCCGCGAGCAGGAAGGCGGTCACTTCCAGGGGAGTCATCTCCGCCTCGGTCCAGTAACCGTACTGATTGCGCCACAGGTTGGGGCTCAGGCCGGTGCCCGCGGCGATGACCAGCCCGGCCATGGTGGGGATGGCCTCCGGGCGAACGCTCTTGGGCATCATGCGCATCGTGGCCACGAGGTTTGGCACCACGTACTCGATGACGTCCTTGTCGTGCTCCTCGTGCGCCTTCCGCAGCCACGTCATGAAGACGTAGATGAGCGTGCACGCGCCGTCCAGTACGTCATGGGCTCCCTTGGGGCCCAGTGACGCGGTGAACTGGTCGATCAGCTCCTGTTGTTCGGGATCGGTCCCGGTCTTGCCGTCGTGAATGCTCTTGAGCCGGGAGTCGATCATCATGAGCGCCGCGCCCACATCGCCGACGGGAGCGTGCTGAGGGTCGTAGAGCGATGACACGGATTCCTCCTCGATGACTGCGCTGGGCAGCAGGGCGTATCCGTACAGTAGTCGGCGGAGGGAGTGAGGGTCGGCGGCTTATCACTTTTCAGACCAGGGAACCGCCCTGCCGCGACGCCATCGAATGGGGCGACGCCGGGTGACCTTGCGGTCAGACGTTCGTTAGGCGGAGGGTCATTTTCCGCACCCTTGGAGCAAGGCACCATGTCCCTCAACGATTTGGACCCGGTCGTCGCAAAGTTCGTCGACGCACTCAACACCGGTGACAGCACCGGCCTCTTCGACCTGCTCACGCCGGACGCGACCATGAGCGACGACGGCACCGACCGCGATCTTCGCAACTGGCTCCAGAGCGAGGCATTCGGCAGCAACGGCCGGATGGACGTCGAATCGGTGGCGGACGGCGGGACCGCGTTGGTGGCCAACTACACCAACGACCGCTGGGGCGCCATGCGCACCGCATGGCGCTTCACGGTCTCCGGCGACAAGATCTCCCGCTTCGAGACCGGGCAAGCCTGAGCGGGCCCAACGATCGGACGGGGGAGGGCGGCGCGCAGGCCCAGGCGGTGCTGACCGCCTGGGCCGGTGCCTGGGGCGTCAGTTGGCGGCCGCCAGGCGTGCGCGCCACCAGTCCACCGTTGCCTGGATCTGCTCGTCGAGGGGAGTGGCGCGGACCGTGAACTCCGCCTCGTAGGCGCTGGCGTCCACCACGAACGGGCTGACGAACTGGTAGCGGGTTTCCTTGAGTTCGCGGATCAGCGGGGAGAACAGGCCCGCCAGGCCCAGTACGACCGGAGGCAGCGGGCGCACCGCGACCGGGCCCGCATCCGCGCCGTCGGCGAGGCGGTCGACCATCTCCCGGACGGACCGCGCGGGCGCCGTGGGGACGTGCCAGGCACGCCCCCACGCCCGTTCCTCGCCCGCGATCTCGACCAATGCCCGGGCCACGTCGGGGAGATAGGTCCAGCTGTGCGGGGCGTTCGGATCTCCCAACGTGGAGACCGGCTTGCCGCGCAGCAGCCGCGGCATGACCCGCGCGGCCAGATGCCCGCCGTCGGTCACGCCGGGCCCGAAGAAGTCCGAGGCCCGCACCTCGACCGCCTTGATCCGGCCCTGCTCGTGCCGTGCCCGGGCCTGTTCCCAAACGGCCGCGCGCACCCGCCCCTTGGGGCCGGTCGCCGCCAGCGGCAACTCCTCGGTCAGGGGCCGGTCCACCGGGCCGTAGCCGTAGAGGTTGCCCAACATGACCAGGACGGCCCCGGTCGCCTCGGCGGCCGCGCAGAGCGCCGAGGCCAGCGGCGGCCAGTCACTCGCCCAGCGCGGCAGGGGAGGCGCGGCACAGCTGAAGAGCGCGGCGGCGCCCTGCACGGCCTCGGTCAGGCGCTCGGGGTCCGACGCGTCCAGCGCGAGGTGCTCGATGCCTGGCTCGGCGGCCCGGCCGGACGCGGTGATGACCCGTACCGAGTGGCCCCGTTCGGCCAGCAGCCGTGCCGTGGCCGCCCCCGCGGGCCCGAATCCTATGACGACGTAATGACTCACCCGGGCACACTAGCGCGGCTCCGGGGTGCCCGTTGTCGTGAGCTGCGCCAGGCACTCCGACAGCTGCGTTCGTGTCCGCAGGCATCCGGCCCGGTGGGGGTGACCGCGCAGCCTGCGGGACCTACCGACCCAAACGGGCGGCGGCGTCCTGCACCATCCGGCGCACCACCTCTCCCGCGGGCGGGATTTCCCCGATCCGGCCCACGCCCTCGCCGACGATCACCCCCGCGACGTCGTAGTCCTCCTCCGAGGCGCCGGCCCTGAACTCCGCGGCGGCCTCGGGGAGTTGCGCGTCGAGCGCGGACTCCCGGCCGTGCCACCGGTCGATGAACCGGTTGCGCAACAGGCGCCCGTCGTACTCGGCCGGCCAGTCGTACTGCCGCACGATGTCGTAGACCCTGGTGCGCACCGTGTCGTCGCCGCCGGCCGCCATCGCGCGGGCGTGCGCGCCACCGGAGACCACCGCCTCCTCCGTCGCCCAGAACCGGGTTCCGACCAGGACACCGTCCGCGCCGAGGACCAGCGCGGCGGCCAGCCCGCGACCGTCCACCACGCCACCGGCGCCCAACAGCAGCGTGCCGGGGGAGCGGTCGGCGATCAGGTTCGCGACGTCGGGTACCAGGGTGAACGTCGACCGGGTGCCGACGCCGTGCCCGCCGGCCTCGCCGCCCTGCGCGACGACGACGTCCGCGCCGGCGTCGAGGGCCTGCCGTGCCTGGTCGAGCGTGTGGACCTGGCAGATCAGCGGTACGCCGGCGGCGCGGACCTGGTTGGCGAACGGCGTCGGGTCGCCGAACGACAGCATCATGGCGGCGGGTTGGTGTGCCAGCGCGATGTCGAGGAGTGCGGGACGGCGGGCCAGGCTCCAGGTGATGAAGCCGCACCCCACGCGGGTGCCGGCCGCGGCGGCGAACTGGTCCTGCAGCCACTGCTCGTCGCCGTACCCGCCCCCGATCAGGCCGAGCCCGCCCGCGGCGGACACCGCCACGGCGAGCCGGGCCCCGGCGACGAAGTCCATGGGGGCGAGCACCACCGGGTGCTCGATTCCGAGGGTGTCGGTGAAGCGCGTCGTCAGCAAGGCGAAGTCCCCTCTGTTCAGGCGGCCCATTGGCCGCGCAACGGTGCGGCGTCAGGAGGGACAGTAGGTTCGCCGAGACTTCAGATCCAACGATTGCTGGTGATGGGAGCCATCGCCAGATGCGAACTCTGGTTTGGTCAAAGGGTGTTGGACCGGTGTGCGGCCCGCGGCTGCGGACTGTTGACCATGCGCAGGACGGGCGGTCCCGCATCCACCGCCTGCACATGCGTGAGGAACCGCGTCAGCGCGGGCAGCGGCGGTGCGTCCGCACGCCGGACGAAGACGGTCTGCGCGCCCGCCTCCTCCTGCGGCAACTCGTGCACCCGGACCTGTTCGCGGGCGGCGTGCCGCTCGACCACGGAAGCCGGCAGCAGACTGATTCCCATCCCCGCCCCGACACCGCCGAGGATGCCGTCCAGCGTCCCCAACTCCATACAGCGCACACCCACCGCGCCCCGCGCCTGGAGGATGCTCTCCAACCGCCGTCGATAGGAGCAACCGGTCCGAAAGACAAGGATCTTGGGATCGGTCAACACGGCGTTCAGGTCGGTGACCCGGCGAGCCGTGAGGAGGACCAGGCGCTCCTCGAACAGCGGGGTCTCCACCAGGTCGGGCTGCCGCACCGGCCCGCTGACCAGCGCGCCGTCGAGACGGTACGCCAGCACCTCCCGTATCAGTTGCTCGGTCGACCCGGTGGCCAGCGACAGGTCGACGCGCGGGCAGTCCTCGATGAAGGCGGCCAGCGCACCGGGCAGACGCAGGCCCGCCGTGGTTTCCATGGACCCGATCCGCAACGGTCCGGACGGGTCCGCCTCGTCACCGATCACGTGCCGCGCCTCGTCGACCAGCCTGTCGATGCGTTCCGCGTACGGCAACAGCCGCTCGCCCACGCTCGTCAGCGCCACGCCCCGGGCATGTCGACGGAACAGCGGAGCACCGAGTTCCTTCTCCAGCGCGTGTATCCGGGCGCTGACGTTCGACTGCACGGTGTGCAGCTCCTGAGCGGCTTTGGTGATGCCGCGGGTGCGCGCGACCGCCAAGTAGATCCGCAGATCGGACAGTTGCACGTTGACCTCCACAGACTGGACTCGGTTGTCTCGCTCACGTCGCCGACGGCAGTGCCGCGGCAGGCGACGTTCGCCCAGTCGACCACCTCGCGTAGCCGGGCGTCGACGGCGCGCTATACGCCGGTGGCGCCGTCGATGCGTTCCCGGAGCAGGTCGGCGTGGCCGTTGTGGCGGGCGTACTCCTCGATCATGTGGACGTAGATCCAGCGGAGGTTGACGTCCTGCCCCATGAAGCGACCGGTGTCCGTCAGGGCACGGTCGGCGCAGCACTCACGGGCGCGGGCGATCTCCGCGCGCCAGGTGGCGAGGGCGTCCCGCAAGGTTGCGCTCTCGGCCAACTCGAAGCCACCGTCGGGGCCGTTCAAGTCGGCCTGAGGGTCGTAGAGGGGCGGGGCCTCTTCTCCGGCGAACACGCGGCGGAACCAGTTCCGCTCCACCTCCGCCATGTGCTGGACGAGGCCCATCAGCGTAAAGCCGGACGGTGGCACGGACGCGACGGCGGCCTGCTCGTCGTCCAGACCGTCGCACTTCATGGCGAGCGTGGTGCGATGGAAGTCAAGCCAACCTTCGAGCGTGGTGCGCTTGTCGACGTTCAGCGGCGGTATGGGGCGATCGATGGTGCTCATTGGTCAATTATCGCCGGCGGCCCAACCCGCTGGCAGGCGGGCCGGCGCGGAGGGCCAACCGGCCCGGTTCGGCCCAGTCGCCGCGCTACCGACGAGCCGGCCGCAACACACAGTCTCCGCACAGCCCTCCGCCCGGAACGCGGTAGTACAGGCAACAACTGCGCCGGGAGAATCCGGGACCGACGGGGTCCAGCGTGCCCGTGCCGTGCAGCAACGGGTCGTCCAACACGGATGCGGTCAGTGCCACGGCCCGCTCCGCCGCCTCCCCGCGGCCCTCCTGGCGGCACCAACCAACCAACACCTGGAGGGCGCCGACCAACGCCGAGGCCGCGTTACCCCACAACAGCCGGGAAGAGAGCGGGGACACGCTGACGACGGCCCGCTGGAGCGGAACCAGATGGCCGTGCAGAACGGCCGCACGCAGCCGGCCCGCCAGGTCCTCGTGCGAGTCTTCCGCCAAGCCATCCGCCAAACCTTCCTCCGAGTCTTCCGCAGCGGCCGGCGGCATTGTGGCGGGGGAGGGGAGCCAGAGTTCGTCCGGCGTGCTGCGCTCCGGATGCCACCACAGGGCATCGCCGCCGAGATCGGGAACACGCCCCGCCAACACCGCCGGTGCGAGCGCGACCGACCACAGGCGCCCGGCGAGTCCCTGGTAGACGAGGGACGCCGCGACCCGCCGCTCCGCCGTCCCGAGCCGCGCGGCCACCGCCGCCACACGGTCGCGCAACGCCGGTATGGAGCCCCCGAGATACAGCTCCGCCAGGGGGAGAAAACCCTGGTCCCGCGGTGCGCCGGCGTCGGTCCGCACGGCGAAGAACGGTCCCACGGCGGCGGCGCGGCCAAGCGCCGCCGTCATCGACTCCTGCGGCATCGGTGCTCCTTGGTTCGGGTTGGGGGTTGGGGGATGCGGGCGGAAGGGTGAAGGCTCGGGCCGGTCGGGCCGATTCACGTGCCGGAATCATCGTGCCTGAGAGCTGTGCAACTGGCCGATGCCGGGCGGGAGTTCGTCGAGGCGTAGCTGTCGATCGGCGAGTGGAGTCCGCATGCGGTGCGTCCAGTCGGCACCGTGCCGGCTCGCGGTTCAGGTGAGGGAGGCGACCAGCAGGGCGAAGGCGGCGATGATGACGGCGACGCGGACGTAGTGGAAGCGGTCCCAGCGGTTCATCTGCTCCTTCCAGTCGGCGGGCCGGTTCTCGGGGGTCCACGTCTTGCCCCGGTTGTTGATCGGGACCAGCAGCAGGATCGACATGATCACGCTCACGATCAGCAGCGCGCCGGCGGTGACGACGAGGCCCGTGCCCTGGCGGTGCCACCTGGCGATGGCCCAGACCGCGACGAGGACGAGTGAGCCGATGTACCAGACCGGCATCACGGCGCCGAGCATCCGGCCCCCGTGGGCGCGGGCGAGTTGGTCGCTGTCCTCGGGGAGTGCGGTGAAGATCCGGTTCATGACGAAGGCGACGGAGAACTCCACCCCCACCATCATGCCGACGACCACGGTGGTGAAGACCTCAAGTGCGTTGAGCATGATGACCTCTCCCGGGATCTAGCGTTGCTAGCTGATGGGGCAACGCTAGCGCTGCTCTCGCTCGATTGTCTAGCGGTGCTAGAATCCGAACCATGTCGGTACAGGAGCGCAAGCAGCGCGAACGGGCGGACCGCGAACGCCTCATCGTGGCGACGGCTCGCGAACTCGCCGAGCAGCAGGGCTGGGACGCGGTCACCACCCGCCGGCTCGCCGAGCGCATCGAGTACAGCCAGCCCGTCCTCTACAGCCACTTCCGCGGCAAGCGGGAGATCATCGGCGCTGTCGCCCTCGAAGGCGCCGCCGAGATGGCCGCGGCGGTGCGTGCCGCGGTCTCCGTCGCGGACGGCCCGCGCGCCCGGGTCACCGCCCTCGCCCGCGCCTACCTCGACTTCGCCGAACGCAACCCGGCGCTCTACGACGCGATGTTCCAGCTCGACGGCGGCCTGGTGTTCGCGGACGAGGAAACCCCGGAACCCCTCAAGGACGCCTTCGCCGCGCTACTGGAGAGCCTGGGCGAGGTGGCCGGGGACGGTGTCCACCCGGGGATGTTCACCGAGGTGTTCTGGGCGTCCCTGCACGGGTTGGCGACCCTGACCCGGGCGGGACGGCTGCCGCCGGGGGACGCCGAGCGCAGGACGGAGCTGCTGGTGGATCGGCTCGCGGTACTCTGACGCTCCGTCATGGCAGGTGCACAGCCGGGGCGTTGGACCCCGCTGCCTGCCGGTGACAGTGTCTCTGGGCACTCGCGCCCACACGGCGCAGCCGCAGAGCACTGGGGCGCACACCCCGGACGAGGCACTCGCTCCGGGAGCGCCGGATGTGTGCTTCTGGCGCCCGACGGGCCTCAGCGCCGGGCGTGGCGGATCTGCAATCGTCCGTATCCCAGGGCCCCGGAGATGCGGATCTTCGGCCCGCCGGGGTGGGTGCCCCGCGGGGCCTTGTAGCGCAGGTCCTTCCATGTGGTGCGCAAACCCTCGACGTCAACGACCGCGTCGCGAGGCACCGTGATCCGGGCCCCGCCGGTGCCGAGTTGCAGCTCGATGTCGACGACCGGATGCTCGATGACCGCCCGGGACAGATCCAGGCGCACCTTTCCGAAGGCGGACTCGACCTTGAGGTTGCGAGGTACCCGCCATGCGCCGCGCCGCCGGATCCGTCCGCTGATGACGGCGATCGTCGACGCGGTGCCCGGGTGCTCCGCCGGGAGTGCGGCCAGCGCCGACGCGAGCTCGCCGTGCGCCTTGGCGGTGAGCACCTGATGGAGGCGGCTCTCCAACTCCTCGTGGGAGATGAGCTCTTCGCTGTACGCCTCCTGTAGGCGCCTAACGGCCGCATCGCGGTCGTCTTCGTCGATCCGTGGCGGAGGGGCTTCCGGTGGATCCGGTAAGGGAGTCACCGTCTCAGCCTACTGCTGCACCGGCGAAGCGAACGCTCCACGGTCCGTGAAGTGTCGACGCCCCCCCGCGCTTGGTCGTCAACGCACCCGCACCCGCCAAGTGCCCGGCGCGCGCGTGGTGTTGCTGAGTGCGAGTTCGCGGCTATGGACGGTAATCGTCTTCGTTGAGTGTCACGACGCGTGCCTGCTCGGCCAGGTCGGCCTCGTTTGCGGTATCGGGATCGGCGTCGGTCAGCGCATCGTCGTCGTGCGGGGCGGGGTCCCTGCGCTGCTCGGCCGCATCGGCCTCGGGGGTCTCGACATCGGAATCCGTGCCCGCATCCGCATAGGTGTCCGGGTCGGTCGGATCGGTCGTCATAGCTGCCTCCCGGTTGCTCGGTAGCAGGCGCCGTCGTCTGCTCGTGCCCATCAGTTGACGGAGTTGCACTCCCTGCTACCGACGCCGGCCTGACTGCTCATGCGTCCCTCTCCTGCCCTGAACCGACAAGAAAAAACTCGACAAGTAACTTGGTGAAGTTGCTTGACGGGTTTTACGCTGAAGCCATGGCCCGGAACCCGGAATCCAAGCCGCGACGGCGGTCCGTTGCCACCGCGCAACGCCTCAACGACGCGATGAAAAGGCTGCGAGCCCGCTTGCGCACGGAATCGGGGCAGCACGCCACCGGACTGACGCCCACTCAACTCGGCGTGCTGGCAAGCGTGGTGCGGGAAGGCCCCGTCACGGCGGCCAGGCTCGCCGCGTTGGAGCACGTCAGCACGCAGTCCATTGCGCAGAGCCTGAACGTGCTCAAGGCCGCCGGCCTCGTTCACGGCGAGCCCGATCCGCAGGACGGCCGCAAGAAGCTGATGAGTGCCGACCCGGGTGCGACCGAGTTGGTCGACGGACTCCTGGCCGGCCGCGCCGCCTTCCTGGCGCGGGCCATCGACCGTGTCGTCCTCCCGGACGAGATCAAGGAGTTGGAGAAGGCCGTCGAGCTGCTGGAGCGGCTCGCCGACGCCGATCTGCGCGACGGTGGCAGATGAGGCGAGGCTCCGAGCCGACCCGCGTCGCGCGCCGGGCGTTCGCCGCCGAGCCCTTCGGGCGGACGTTCACCACCCCGCTCTACGTCGGCTCCGCCCTGAACCCCGTCAACAGCTCGATCATCGCGACCGCTCTGGTACCGATCGCCACCGAACTGCACGTCGCGGTCGGCGCCACCGCCGTGCTCGTCTCCTCCCTCTACCTGGCGAGCGCCGTCGCCCAGCCCACGGCGGGCAAGCTCGCGGAGGTACTCGGCGCACGCCGCGTCTTCCTCTCCGGCATCGTGCTCGTCCTCCTCGGCGGTGTGGTCGGCGGCCTCGGGCGGAACCTGGCGATGCTCACCGCCGCCCGGGTCCTGATCGGCATCGGCACCTCCGCCGCGTTCCCCTGCGCCATGGTTCTGATCCGGCGCCGCGCTACGGAGGCCGGGATCGACTCACCGCCCGGGGGAGTGCTCGGCGGTATCGCGATCGCCGGCATGGCGACCTCCGCCGTCGGCCCACCGATCGGCGGACTGCTGGTCGGCGCCGCCGGCTGGCGCTGGGCCTTCCTGATCAACCTCCCGGTCACCGCGGCGGCCATGGCAATGGCCCTGCACTGGCTTCCCAAGGACCCGCCCCTCGACCGCGCGCACAGCAGCCTGCGCAAGATCGCCGACCGGATCGATCTCGCCGGCATTCTCGGCTTCGCCGTGTCGATGACCGCTCTGGTCGTCTTTCTCATGGACCTGCCGCGCGTCGCGTGGATCCCCTTGCTCGTCCTCGCCGTGGCCGCGGTGCCCACCGTCGCGTGGGAGTTGCGCCGGGCCGCGCCATTCTTCGACTTCCGGGGGCTGGCCGCCAACGGCGCCCTCGCCCGCACCTACCTACGCCAGGCCCTCACCCTGCTCGGCGTCTACTCCGTGATGTACGGGATGACGCAGTGGATGGAGGCCGCCCACGGCCTGTCGACCGTGGCCTCCGGGCTCCTGCTGCTGCCGATGGGCGCCGTCTCCGCCCTGCTCTCGCGCCCGCTCTCCCGCCGCAACCTGGTGCGCGGACCACTGGTCACCGCGGCCGTCACGATGGCGCTCGGCTCGGTCGGCATCATGCTGCTCACCTCGCACAGTCCGGCGCTCGCGATCGTGGTGGTGTCCCTGGTCTTCGGCATCACGTCCGCCGCCACCACGGTCGGCAACCAGACCGCGCTCTACCTCGCCGCGCCACCCGACCACATCGGCACCGCCTCCGGCCTGTTCCGGACCTTCGGATACCTGGGGTCCATCACCTCCGCAGTGATCGGCGGCATCGTCTTCCGCGATGGCGCGAGCGACCACGGCCTGCACACCCTCGGCCTCGTCCTGGCCACGGCGGGCGCCGCCGTCCTCCTACTGACCGTCCTCGACCGGCGCCTGATGCGCGGTCACACGGATCGGAAGGCCGGTGCGCCCACGGCCAGCGCAAGGCCCGCGCACACCCCCACCGAACCCCGCAGCTAGCGCAGCGGCTTGCCGGTTCCTGCACCCCTGCCCACGACCTCGGCGCGGCTGCTTTTCCACGGGCATGTCAACGCCCCGAGTGGCACACTGCCGTCGACCGGGCCGTGCGGTCATGCCGCCGGCCACCACAGCGCTCGGCGATGCACTATCGCCGCGGCTCCAGGGGGTGGGCTCCGCCGTCAACAACCGCACGCGTGGACTCATTCGTCCGCTGGATATTGTGTGCTTGGCGGCGTGGTCACCGACGACGACTACCGGGCTCACCTGCCGGTCGGCGCACTGCCGTCCGGAGTCTGCGCGAGGCATGCGGCCAGTGATCCGCATCGCCCTTACTCTTGGTCCTACCGACATCGGGTTGCCGTCCGGTGGTGCGGCATCAAATTGTGGGTGGCGAAGACTGGAGGCAACACCTCATGCTGATCGCTCAGCGTCCCTCGTTGACCGAGGAGATCGTGGAGGAATGTCGTTCCCGGTTCGTGATCGAGCCGTTGGAGCCCGGCTTCGGTTACACCCTCGGCAACTCCCTGCGCCGGACCCTGCTCTCCTCGATCCCCGGCGCTGCCGTCACCAGCATGCGGATCGACGGCGTGCTGCACGAGTTCACCACCGTGCCCGGCGTCAAGGAAGACGTCACCGACCTGATCCTGAACGTCAAGCAGTTGGTGGTGTCCTCCGAGCAGGATGAGCCGGTCGTGATGTACCTGCGTAAGCAGGGCCCCGGCGTCGTCACCGCCGCCGACATCGCGCCGCCGGCCGGTGTCGAGGTGCACAACCCCGACCTGGTCCTGGCCACGCTGAACGGCAAGGGCAGGCTGGAGTTGGAGCTGACCGTCGAGCGCGGTCGCGGCTATGTCTCGGCCGTCCAGAACAAGCAGGTCGGCCAGGAGATCGGCCGTATCCCGGTCGACTCGATCTACTCGCCGGTGCTCAAGGTCACGTACAAGGTCGAGGCGACCCGTGTCGAGCAGCGCACCGACTTCGACAAGCTGATCGTCGATGTCGAGACGAAGGAGGCGATGCGTCCGCGCGACGCCATGGCCTCGGCCGGTAAGACGCTGGTGGAGTTGTTCGGTCTCGCCCGCGAGCTGAACATCGACGCCGAGGGCATCGACATGGGCCCGTCCCCGACGGATGCCGCACAGGCGGCCGACCTGGCCGTGCCGATCGAGGAGTTGGAGCTCACGGTCCGCTCCTACAACTGCCTCAAGCGCGAGGGCATCCACTCGGTGGGTGAGCTCGTGGCGCGCAGCGAGGCGGACCTGCTCGACGTCCGTAACTTCGGTGCGAAGTCGATCGACGAGGTCAAGGCGAAGCTGGCCGCCATGGGCCTCACGTTCAGGGACAGCCCACCCGGATTCGACCCGACCGCCGCGGCCGACGCCTTCGACGCGGGCAACGACACGGGCTTCACCGGGACCGAGCAGTACTGAACCGCTCTGATCCACGACGATGCCGCGCAAGGCCGCTTCGGGGTCAGCTTCGACCGTCCGTGCCGAAGCGGTGGACCCGTCGTTCCGGTCCGTACGGCGGCCAGCCCGGGTCGCCGCTGCGCGCGAAGGCGACCCAGGCCGCGTGCAGCTCGGCGGCGAGCGACGCGGGCGGCTCGGCCGGGCCCAACAGCCCCCGCGGACCGCGCAGTTCGGCCAGGTCGAGGCGGTCGAAGACGAAGGGGAGTTCCACGGTGTGCGCGGCGCCGAGGTGGCCGTCGACCGCCGGTGAGCGCCAGCCGAACTCGTAGACGTGGGCGTCCCCGTGCGCCTCGGCCAGTCTGCGGCTGCCGTTGCCGAACAGGGCG
The DNA here is from genome assembly GCF_042798755.1 of Streptomyces sp. NPDC057743. NCBI lineage: Bacteria > Bacillati > Actinomycetota > Actinomycetes > Kitasatosporales > Streptomycetaceae > Streptomyces > Streptomyces sp. NPDC057743. The sequence continues at coordinate 164,837 of NZ_JBHVJX010000010.1, read as the reverse complement.
TCGGCGAGCAGTGCCGAGCGCACTTCGCCGTGGCCGGCGCCCGGCCGGCGGTTCCGGGTCGCGGCGATGAGCGCCTCGGGCTGGTCGGATGCGGCGGCCGCGGTGCGGCGGACGTCCTCGGCGGTCGAGGTCGTCAGGTTCCCCTGCGGTGCGAGATAGAGGTTGGCCTCCTCGGTGTTGGTGCCGACGAGGAGGCCAACGCGGGCCAGCGGACTCTCGGCGGGCTGTCGTTCGCACACGAGACTGAACGGGCTGAGCCCCATGAGAGGGTCGGGGTGGTCCGGCGTTCGCAGGTCCAGGCCGCTCAACTCAGGGATGACCGCGATGAGTTGGTCGTCGGGAACGGTGGCGAAGGCGGCGGCCGTTGGCGCGGTGCCGAGCGCTGCCGCGGCGGCGTGCGTCACCCGGGCGGCCTGTTCGGGGGAGAACGCCCCGAGGCCGCTGCCGCTCTGCACGATCGCGCGCCGGAACAGTCCCGCCGCCGAGGGCTCGGCGAGCAGCCCCGCGACGAGCGTGGCCCCGGCGGACTGGCCGAACAGCGTGACGTTGCCCGGATCGCCGCCGAAGACCTCGATGGTGCGGCGCACCCAGCGCAGTGCGGCGATGACGTCGAGCAGGCCGCGGTTGGGCGGCGCCCCGGGCAGGTCGAGGAAGCCCGCGATGCCGAGGCGGTAGTTGAGGGTCACCAGGACCACGCCGTCCCGGGCGAAGGCCGCGCCGTCGTAGAGGGGGGCGCGGCCCGATCCGGCGACGAAGCCGCCGCCGTGCACGAACACCATCACCGGGCACCGTTCGGCGTCGCGCGGGGCCCACACGTTGACGGTGAGGTGGTCGTCGCCGCGGATCCAACCGGGGCCGAAGTAGGGCGACATGTCGAGCGCACCGAAGGCGTCGCGGCGCGGCTGCGGCGCGGTGGGGCCCGGGGCGACGGCGTCACGGACGCCAGTCCAGGGTGCGTGGGGGAGGGGTGGCGCGAAACGGCCGATGCCACGCGGCGGCGCGGCGTAGGGGACGGCGAGGAAGCGCCGCACCGCGCCGTCGCTGGTGGCGGCGCCGCGGACGGACCCGTCGGCGGTGGCGACGACCAGATCGGATAGTTCGGATGGAACGGATGGTTCGGACATGGAAATCTCCTGCTCTCAGGGGACGAAGAGAACCGCTGGCGTCAGATGCGGGCGAACGGCGCCCATGCCTTGATGGCGAACGTGTTGCCGTCGCGGACGACCTCCGCCCCGCCGTGTCCCCCCAGGTGTGCCGGCAGGACCAGGGAGTTGGTGTCGCTGGCGTTTCCGAGCAGTCGGTGGCGGGTGGCGCGTGCGGCGGCCGGGTCCTCGCAGAAGCAGCTGTTGGTGTCGGGCGCCACGAACTGCAACGGGGTGTGCAGCAGATCGCCGACGAACAGCGCCCGGTCGGTGCCCGAGGCCAGCGTCAACACCGAGGAACCGGGCGTGTGTCCGGGGGCGAGGTCGAGCCGCAGGTTGGCGTCGATGGTGTGGCCGTCGTCCCACAGCAGGGTCTGCCCCGCCTCGTGCACCGGGGCCACGCTGTCCTCGAACACGTTCTGGTTGCCGCGGCCCAGCCTGGCGGCGTAGCCGTTCGCCGGGTTCCAGAAGTCGAAGTCGCGGCGCGGCATCAGATAGGTGGCGTTGGGGAACGTCGGCACCCAGGTGCGGCCGTCGAGCCGGGTGTTCCAGCCGACATGATCGACGTGGAGATGGGTGTTGATGACGAGGTCGACGTCCTCCGGTCGTACGCCGGCCCGGGCCAGTTCGCCGAGAAAGTCGGTGTCGAGGCGGCTCCAGACCGGCGAGTAGGGGCGTTCCTTGTGGTTGCCGACGCCGGTGTCGACCAGGATCGTGCGACCCTCGCTGCGCAGCAGCCAGGTCTGGATCGCACTGATGCAGGCGTTCGCGTCGAGGTCGACGAAGTCCGGCGCCAGCCAGGCGCGGTGTGCGTGCCAGGCATGTTCCGGCGCGTCGGGGAAGAAGGTTGCCGGGGCCAACTCGACCGATCCGTAGTACTCGACGATCCGGGTGATCGAGACGTCCCCGAGCACGATGTCCGGCATGGCAGATCCCGTCCTGTTGCCGATGGTGCGGGTGCCTGGCACCCCTGGTTCCCGGCGTCCGGGCATTCCGGTGCTCCGGTTGCCTGGTGCCGCGGCTGCTTTCAACCTGGCGTCACAGCGTGGTGGGGACCAGTCCCGGGCCGTGCCTATGCACGGCAGGGGCAGGCTGACGGACGGGGCGGCGGGCATACTCGGGGCATGGCGGATTCCCCCCAACTCGGCGCGTTCCTGCGGGCCCGGCGGGCGCGGCTGCGGCCCGATGACGTGGGCCTGTCGACGCTGCCCGGCGTGCGGCGGGTGGCGGGGCTGCGGCGCGAGGAGGTTGCGCAGTTGGCGGGCGTCAGCGTCTCGTACTACACCCGCCTCGAACAGGACCAGCCGGTCCGCGCCTCCGACGGCGTGCTGGCGGCGCTCGCCGGCGCCCTACGGCTGGACGAGCACGAGCGGACCCACCTGCGGGAGCTCGCCGCCCGGCGCCCACGGCCCCTCGGCCGCCCTCCTGTGGAACGCATCGACGCCCTGACCCGCGACCTGTTGCGCTCGGTCGGGCCCACCCCGGCGCTGGTCCTGGGCCGCCGTACGGACGTGTTGGCCTGGAACGCCCCGGCCCACGCGCTCCTCGCCAGTCATCTGGATGCCACCGCGCCCGACCGGCCCGCCGACCGGCCGAACCTGGCCCGCATGACCTTTCTCGACCCGCACGCCAGGGACCTCTACGCGGACTGGGAACGCAAGGCACGGGCGGTCGTCGGGCATCTGCGACAGGTCGCCGGACGCCACCCCGAGGACGCGCTGTTGGCCACCCTGGTAGGCGAACTGTCCGAGCAGTCCGCCGAGTTCGCCGCGCTCTGGAACGACCATCGGATCCGGCCGTGCGAAGCGGACGCGTACCGGCTGCGCCACCCGGTGGTGGGTGAGCTCACGGTCACCCAGCAGATCCTGGTACTCGCCCGCACACCGGACCAGTCACTGGTGCTGGTCACCGCGGAGGAGGGGAGTCGCTCGGAGGGCGTGCTCAGGGGGTTGGTGCGGGGCGTCGCGTCCGCCCGGGCGCACTGACGGCATGCGTCGGCCCGCCGCCCGTTCCCAGGTGGAAACGGACGGCGGGCCGGCGTTGTTGCCCCGCTCCGGGCACCGCCCGGGCGTGCGCCTACTTGAGCGCGGCGAGGGCGGCGTCGTACTCCGGCTCCTCGGAGATCTCCGGGACGAGCTGGGCGTGCACGACCTTGTCCTCGGCGTCCAGCACGATCACGGCACGGGCCGCCAGGCCGGCCAGCGGGCCGTCCTCGATCGCCACGCCGTACTCGGTGAGGAACTCCCGGTTGCGGAAGGCGGACAGGTTGTGGACGTTCTCCAGGTCCTCCGAACCGCAGAACCGCGCCTGCGCGAACGGCAGGTCGGCGGAGATGCACAGCACCACCGTGTCCGCGAGCTCGTTGGCCACGGAGTTGAACTTGCGCACGGAGGCCGCGCACGTGGGGGTGTCGACGCTGGGGAAGATGCTGAGGACCTTGCGCTTGCCGGCGAAGTCCTTGAGGGAGCGGTCCGCCAGGCCCGCGCCGACCAGCGTGAACGCCGGAGCGGTGTCGCCCGGCTGGGGAAGGGAGCCGCCGACCGAAACCGGGTTGCCCTTCAACGTGACCTTCGCCATGAGAAAACGCCTCCTGAGAGTGCTTGTGCCAACGCTGCGATCCTATCGAGCGCGCACCAGTGCACCCCGGGCGAGGCGACACCTCGACCACTGGGCGCGCATCGGCCCCGGCCGCTCCCCGGCGATCCGGGTCCGCGGCGTCAGTCGAAGCTCACACCGCTCACCTTGTTGGTGAAGTTCTCGGCGTGCGAGGCGACCGTCTGGGCGTGCGCGGCCAGCGTCTCCGAGCGGGCGTGCAGTTCCTGGGGGTGGACGGAGAAGCTGCCGCCCGCCCCGCCCCCGCCGGCCGGCACCCCGAGGGCCTTGGCGGTGCCCTCGTAGACGAGCCCGCTCACCGCCTTCCCGACCACCTCGACGAGCGGGGTGATGGCGGCCTCGATCACCTCGCCGATGACGTACTGCTCCAACTGCTGTTCCAGATAGCTCGTCGCCTTGCGGGCCGCCGCGATGATGCCGGCCTCCGCCGCCTCGGCGATGCCGAAGGTGACGGCCGCGGCGGCCTGGTCCGCGACGAACGAGATGGCCAGCGCCACCAGTTCGGCGATGGCCGCCACCTTCATGCCGACGATGACGCCGGCCGCGGCGTCCAGGGCGGTCGCCACGGTGTTGCACGCGGTGACCAGTTCCTGCATGTGGCTGGAGGACATCTGGCTCCACTTGGACATCAGGGCCTCGTAGGACTGGCCCTGGTAGACCTCGGAGAGCTGCTCCACCAGCGAGCTGGCGTCCTGGTGGCTCTGCTGGAGGTTGTTGCTGAACTCCCTTACGTGCTCGGCGAATTCGCGGACCTTGTCCTCGTTGACGTTGGGCCAGTGGACGCCGATGAAGTCGAGAAACGACACCACCGCGTCGGGTAGTTCCAGTGCCACCGCGCGCTCCCCCCGAATCCGGACTGCCCCGTCGTTGCAACGTAGCGCCGGCACTCAAAAGCAGGGCAAACGGACGGTCAGGTTTCGTCCAGGAGACGCGATGGGTTGTCGATATCGGTGATTGGCGCTCACCGAAGGTGCGTTCCGGTGCCCTACGGCACCGGGGTTACCGTACGCGGCTGCGCAGTACGCAGTCCCCGCACGGAGTCACGCCGGGCTTGCGGTGGTAGAGGCAGCAACTCAGGCGTCGATAGCCGAAGTTGGGCCGCGGTGCCCCGGGTATCCAGGTGCCCAGTCCCGCATGCCGGCCGTGCTCGGTCAGTGCCGCGCCCAGCCCGCGGGCCCGTTCCGTCAGGTCGGGGCGGGCCGCGGTGACGGCACCGAGCGCCTCGGCCACCGTGGACGCGGAGTTGCCCCACAGCACCCGCGGGGAGATCGGCAGCAGGCCCCGGAGCGCCGCGGCGACCGGCTCCAGCAGGCGAAGGCCGCGTTCGTACACCGCGGCCGGTGCCGCGTCGCGGAGCACGGCGGGCCGGGGGTGGTGCAGCGGCACCGCGCCGCCCGGGGCGGGGAGCCAGGCAAGCGTGTCGGGGGAGAGGTCGAGCAGGGCGTCGTGGCAGAGGTGGGAGCCGATCAGCGGGGACCAGACCCGGGCCGCCAGGCCCTGGAACATCACCGAGGCCGCCACCCGCCGTTCCACCGGCGCCAGGCGGTGCGCGACGCCGTCGACCCGGCCGGCGAGCGCGGCGCGGTCGGTCGCCAACTCGGTCCAGGGGCGGGCCTCGACGGGAACCGGGCCCGTACCGACGTCGAAGAAGCGGCCGAGGCCGGCGAGTTGCGGCAGGATCCGCAGGGCGCGGTCGGTGTCCGGGGAGGCAGCCATGGCCGGACATCCTGTCACACGCCAGGAAAACCGAACCTTTAGAATGACGGCGGATGCCAGGAAGCCGGTGCAAATCCGGCGCGGTCGCGCCACTGTGACCGGGGAGCGAACCTCAACAGAAGGCCACGGCCGCAAGGCGGGAAGGCCGAGGGGAGCGTCGATCCGGGAGTCAGGAGACTGGCCCACTGCCGTACCCCGACTCCGGCCCGGTTCCGGTGAGAGGATTTCCCCTTCGTCATGCGCATACGCGTGCTTCCCGGCCTGGCCGCAGCCCTCTGCCTGCTGCTGGTCGCCGGTTGTGGCTCCGCCACCCCCACGTCCGGCCCGACCTCACCGGCGCCCGCCGCCAAGGGCTTTCCGTACGCCGTGCACAACTGCGGCGTCACCACCACCTATCAGCGCCCACCGACCCGGGCGGTGACGCTCAATCAGCACGCCACCGAGATCATGCTGGCGTTGGGACTCCAGAAGTCCATGGTCGGCACCGCCTACCGCGACGACACCGTGCTGCCCCCATACCGGGCCGCCTACGACGGGATCCGGGTGCTCGCCAAGCACTACCCGGACGAGGAGACGCTGCTGTCCGCCGAACCGGACTTCGTCTACGGCGGTTTCGCCAGCGCCTTCGACCAGTCCCAGGGCCGCGGCCGGGCCACGCTCGGCAAGGCCGGCATCGACACCTACCTCAACATCGAGAACTGCCCCGGCGGACCGGTGACGCAGGACACCGACGACCGCGAGATCCGCACCATCGGCCGGATCTTCGGGGTGCCGGACCGGGCCGAGAAACTGGTCGCCTCCCATCACCGCACCCTCGACGGCGTTGCGTCCCAACTGGCCGACACCCAGCCGGTCACGACGTTCGTCTACGACAGCGGGGAACAGACCGCGTTCACCGCGGGCGGCGCCGGCATCGGCAACGACCTGGTCAAGCGGGCCGGGGGCCGCAACGTCTTCGCCGACCTCGACAAGACCTTCGGCAACGTCTCCTTCGAGCAGGTCGCCCAGCGCGCCCCCGAGGTCATCGTGCTCTACGACTACGGTGACACGCCGATTTCCGCCAAGAAGGACTTCCTGCTCTCTCAGCCGGCCCTGAAGGACGTGCCGGCCATCCGTCACCGGCGGTTCGCCGTACTGCCGTTGAGCTCGACGGTGTTGGGCGTGCGGGTGCCCGCGGCCGTCGAGACGCTGGCCCGGCAACTGCATCCGGGCTCCTTCCGGTGACCCGATACCGGTACGGGGCGCTGGTGATGGGACTGATCGTTCTGCTCCTGGCAGTGGCCACCTGCGCGGTCGCGCTCGGCTCGGTCGCGGTGCCGCCCGGGGAGGTCTGGCGCGTCCTGGCCCACCGGGTCGTGCCGTCCCTGGTCGATGCCGACTGGCCGCGGGTGCGGGAGACCATCGTGCTGGACGTCCGGATGCCCAGGGTGTTGCTCGGCGCCACGGTGGGCGCCGGACTGTCGGTCTGCGGCATGGCGCTCCAGGCACTGGTCCGCAACCCCCTCGCCGATCCCGGCCTGTTGGGCGTCTCCTCCGGCGCCGGCGTCGGCGCGGTCCTGGTGGTGGTCTGCGGCGTCACGGTCTTCGGGCACTACTCGGTCTCCGCCGCCGCGTTCCTGGGCGGACTGGCGGCCCTGCTGATCGTCTACGCACTGGCGCGGGCCGGCGGTCGGATGACCACGGTCCGGCTGATCCTCGCCGGGGTCGCCACCGGACAGGTCCTGTCGGCCGTGGCCAGCTTCCTGATCGTCACCTCCGACCAGGCGCAGAAGGCCCAGTCGGCGCTCCAGTGGATGCTCGGCGGACTGGGCGGCACCGGTTGGGACGCCCTGTGGCTGCCGGCCGCCGCCGTACTGCTCGGTACCATCGCCCTGTTGGGCACCGCCAGGCACCTCAACGTGCTGCTGGCCGGCGACGAGGCCGCCGCCGCACTGGGGTTGAACGTCGGGCGCTTCCGGGCCCTGCTCTTCGTCCTGTGCGCCCTGCTGACCGGGGTGATGGTCGCGGTCAGCGGCGCGATCGGCTTCGTCGGGCTGATGATGCCGCACATCACCCGGCTGTTGGTCGGCGCCAACCACCGGCGCGCCCTGCCCGTCGCCGCGCTGCTCGGCGCGGCCTTCCTGATCTGTGCGGACCTGCTCGCCCGTACGGTGATCAGCCCCGAGGAGATCCCCGTGGGCATCGTCACCGCCCTGGCCGGCGGTCCCACCTTCCTGTGGCTGATGTACCGCAAGGGGTTGGCATGAGCGAGCGTAGCGAGCGCATCATGAGAAGGTGCGCGCCTCGCGAATGCGAGGGCGAGCGAAGCGAGTTCTCGGCATGAGCGAACTGCGCATCGAGTCGGTGACCGTCGAGGTGGCCGGCCGCACCCTGGTCGACTCCGTCTCACTGCGGGCCGGGCCGGGCGAGGTGGTCGGGCTCGTCGGCCCGAACGGGGCCGGCAAGTCCACCCTGCTGCGCACCTGTTACCGGGCGCTGCGGCCGAACTCCGGGCGCGTCCTGCTCGACGGCACGGACATCCGGCGCCTGCCGGCCCGTCAAGTCGCCCGCACGCTCGCCGCGGTGCTCCAGGAGATGCCCTCCGACTTCGGCCTGACCGCCCGGGACGTGGTGGCGATGGGGCGCGCCCCCTACCGCCGGGCGTTCCAGGCAGACAGCCGGGATGACACCGAGGCGGTCGGCGCCGCGTTGGCGTCGCTGGGCGTGGCCGAACTGGCCGACCGGCGCTTCGACCGGCTCTCCGGCGGCGAGAAGCAACGCGTGCTGATCGCCCGCGCACTGGCCCAACAACCCTCGGTCATGGTGCTCGACGAGCCGACCAACCACCTCGACCTGCGCCACCAACTCGACGCCCTGCGACTGGTCCGGACGCTCGGCGTCACCGCCGTCATCGCGGTCCACGACCTCAACCTCGCCGCGGCCTTCTGCGACCGCATCTGCGTCCTCGACCAGGGCCGCCTGCTCGCCGACGGCCCCCCGGAGGCGGTGCTGACCGAGGAGTTGATCGCCGAGGTCTACGGCGTGCGGACCGAGGTCAGCAGGCACCCGGCGAAGGGCAAGCCGCACATCGTCGTGCTGCCCTGAGTGGCGCCCGCCCCGGCCCCCTGCCTGTGGCCAGGCAGGGGGCCGGGGTTCAGGCAGGGGTAGATTTACTAGGACGTCCAACTATATATTCGAGGGCGAGGCCCACGGTGCAGGGAAGCCGGTGCGAATCCGGCACGGTCCCGCCACTGTTACCGGGGAGCGCGCCGTCGAGCAGTACGCCACTGACGTGGAGGCGGTCGGGAAGGCGGACGACGCGCGCTGATCCGGAAGTCAGGATACCGGCCGTGGGGCGTTCCGTGTTGTCCACGAGGATGGAGCAGACACGCATGGCACCGGTGCGTACCCGCGACCCTGGTCAACCGCCCGGACGGGCAACGAAGGCCGCCCCCGCGGCTCCCACCGTCTGAGCGGTCCCTCCGCCCTGCGCGATCCCGCGCCCCCACGGCCCGCCCGCCACCGCGCGCGGCGTGGTCCGGCGCGCCATCCCCGGATCCCACCTGACGAGAGCAGGCAACCATGGTCCGTGCACACAGCCCCCAACCCGCCCGCGAACTCACCCACTTCGTCGGCGGCAAGCCCACCCCGGGAACCTCGGGGGCCCACGGCGACGTCTACGACCCCAACACCGGCGAGGTCCAGGCCCGCGTCCCGCTCGCCACCCGCGGCGAGACCGAGGCCGCCATCACCGATGCCACCGAGGCCCAACGTGCCTGGGGCGAATGGAACCCCCAACGCCGGGCCCGAGTCCTGCTCCGCTTCCTCCAACTCGCCGACCGCGACAAGGACTCGCTGGCCCGCCTGCTCTCCTCCGAGCACGGCAAGACCCTCCCCGACGCCCACGGCGACCTCCAACGCGGCCTGGACGTCGTGGAGTTCGCCGCCGGCATCCCGCACCTGCTCAAGGGCGAGTTCAGCGACAATGCCGGCACCGGCATCGACGTGCACTCGCTGCGCTCCCCGATCGGCGTGGCCGCCGGGATCACCCCGTTCAACTTCCCCGCGATGATCCCCCTGTGGCAGGCCGCCCCCGCCCTGGCCTGCGGAAACGCCTTCATCCTCAAGCCCTCCGAGCGCGCCCCCTCGGTCCCGTACCGGATCGCCGAACTGTTCCTGGAGGCGGGCCTGCCGCCCGGCGTGCTCAACGTCGTCCACGGCGGCAAGGAAACCGTCGACACCCTGCTCACCGACCCCCGCGTCGGGGCGCTCGGCTTCGTCGGCTCCACCCCGATCGCCGCCCACGTCTACGCCACCGCCGCCGCCCACGGCAAGCGCGCCCAGTGCTTCGGCGGCGCCAAGAACCACCTGATCGTCATGCCGGACGCCGACCTCGACCAGGCCGTGGACGCCCTCATCGGCGCCGGCTACGGCTCCGCCGGCGAACGCTGCATGGCGGTCTCGGTCGCCGTACCCGTCGGACAGGACACCGCCGACGCCCTGGTCGCACGACTGACGGAGCGCATCGGCCAACTCCGCGTCGGCCGCAGCGACGACCCGGACGCCGACTTCGGGCCGCTGGTCGGCCGGGACGCCGTCGACCGGGTGCGCTCCTATGTCGACCTCGGCGTCGAAGAGGGCGCCGAACTCGCCGTCGACGGACGGGACTTCACCCTCCCCGGACACGCGGGCGGCTTCTTCGCCGGCCCGTCGCTCTTCGACCGCGTCACCCCGGACATGCGGATCTACCAGGAGGAGATCTTCGGCCCCGTCCTCTCCGTCGTCCGCGCCGCCGACTACGAAGAGGCGCTGCGGCTGCCCAGCGAGCACCCCTACGGCAACGGTGTCGCCCTCTTCACCCGCGACGGCGACACCGCCCGCGACTTCACCCGACGCGTCAACACCGGCATGGTCGGCGTCAACGTCCCCATCCCGGTCCCCGTCTCCTACTACACCTTCGGCGGCTGGAAGCGCTCGGGCTTCGGCGACCTCAACCAACACGGCCCGGACGCCATCCGCTTCTACACCCGCACCAAGACCGTCACCTCCCGCTGGCCCGCCGGCCTCAGGGAGGGCGCCAGCTTCACGATCCCGGTGATGGGGTGAGCACGGTGACCGCGACCTACCTCACCGAGGACCAACTGGCCCTGGTCGAAACCACCTTGGACTTCACCCAGGATCACCTCACCCCACACGCCCTGGACTGGGACCGCGACAAGCACTTCCCCCTCGACGTGCTCCGCAAGGCGGCCGGCCTGGGACTCGGCGGCGTCTATGTGCGCGAGGAGTCCGGCGGCAGCGGGCTCGGCCGCGCCGACGGCGTCCTGATCTTCGAGACCCTCGCCTCCGGCTGCCCCGCCATCGCCGGCTACCTCTCCATCCACAACATGGTCGGCTGGATGATCGACCGCTATGGCACCCCCGGCCAGCGCGAACGCTGGCTGCCCCGGCTGTGCGCGATGGACGACCTCGCCAGCTACTGCCTGACCGAACCGGGCGCCGGCTCCGACGCCGCCGCCCTCCGCACCCGCGCCGTCCGCGACGGCGACGGCTACGTACTGACCGGCGTCAAACAGTTCATCTCCGGCGCCGGCGCCTCCCAGCTCTACGTCGTCATGGCCCGCACCGGCGACGAGGGCTCCCGCGGCGTCTCCGCCTTCCTCGTCGACAAGGACGACGCCGGCGTCTCCTTCGGCGCCAACGAACGCAAGATGGGCTGGCACGCCCAACCCACCCGCCAAGTCGTCCTCGACGGCGTCCGGATACCCGCCGACCGGCTGCTCGGCGGCGAGGGCCAGGGCTTCCGGATCGCCATGAACGCCCTCAACGGCGGCCGCCTCGGCATCGCCGCCTGCTCCCTCGGCGGGGCCCGCAGCGCCCTGGACCGCAGCCTGGCCCACCTCGCCGACCGCGAGGCGTTCGGCGCCCGCCTGTTGGACGCCCAGGCACTGCGCTTCCGCCTGGCAGACATGGCCACCGAACTCGCCGCCGCCCGGGCCCTGGTCCACCAGGCCGCCCAGGCACTCGACCGGGGCGATCCCCAGGCACCCCAACTCTGCGCCATGGCCAAGCGCTTCGCCACCGACACCGGCTACTCCGTCGCCGACCGTGCCCTGCAACTCCACGGCGGCTACGGATACCTGGCCGAATACGGCATCGAGAAGATCGTGCGCGACCTGCGCGTCCATCAGATACTGGAAGGAACCAACGAGATCATGCGCGTCATCGTGGCCCGCGGCCTGACGGAGGCGTTCCAGTGACCGGCGCCGACGACCAGCCCGTCCTGCTGGAGACCCGCGGCCGGGCCGGCTATCTGACCCTCAACCGCCCCCGTGCCCTCAACGCCCTCACTCACCCCATGGTCCGCCGCATCGACGAGGCCCTCACCGCCTGGGAGAACGATCCAGGCATCGAGACCGTCGTACTGACCGGCGCGGGGGAGCGGGGCCTGTGCGCGGGCGGTGACATCCGCGCCGTCCACGACGACGCACGGGACGGCGACGGCGCCGGGTCCGCCGCCTTCTGGGCCGACGAGTACCGGCTCAACGCCCGCATCGCCCGCTACCCCAAGCCCTATGTCGCCCTCATGGACGGCATCGTGATGGGCGGCGGCGTCGGCGTCTCCGCCCACGGCAGCGTCCGCGTCGTCACCGAACGCTCCCGGATTGCCATGCCCGAGACCGGCATCGGCTTCATCCCCGACGTCGGCGGCACCTACCTCCTCGCCCTCGCACCCGGATCGCTCGGCCTCCACCTCGCCCTGACGGGCGCTCAACTCACCGCAGCCGACGCCCTCTTGTGCGGACTCGCCGACCACTACGTCCCCTCCGACGCCCTCCCGGCACTCCGCGACGAGCTCGCCGAGCGGCCCACCCACGCGGTCCTGGAACGCCACGTCCGCCCGGCCCCGCCCGCCCAACTCGCCGACCACCGCCCGTGGATCGACGCCTGCTACACCGCCGACACCGTCGAGGAGATCATCGACCGGCTCTCCTCGCACGGCGACCCGGCGGCCAAGGAAGCGGCCGAGACGCTGCTCACCAGGTCACCCACCGCCCTCAAGGTCACCCTCAACGCCCTCCGCCGGGCCCGGCACCTCGGATCCCTCGAAGCGGTGCTCAACCAGGAATACCGCGTCTCCTGCGCCTCCCTCACCACCCCGGACCTGGTCGAGGGCATCCGCGCCCAGATCGTCGACAAGGACCGCAACCCGCGCTGGTCCCCACCCACCCTCGCCGACGTCACCGAAGCGCACCTCGCCCGCTTCTTCGCCCCCCTGGGCGACGACGAGCTGGGACTCGCCCAACCCGGCACGACACAGGAGGTCCCCTGGTGACCGTGACCCTCGCCTTCATCGGACTGGGCAACATGGGCGGTCCGATGGCCGCCAACCTGGCCGCGGCAGGCCACCGCGTGCGCGGCTACGACAGGGCGGCCAGCTGCCTGGACGCGGCCGCCACCGCCGGCGTGACACCCGCCGCATCCGCGACACAGGCCGTCGCCGACGCCGACCTGGTCTTCACCATGCTGCCCGCCGGCCGCCACGTCCTCGCCCTCTACGACGACATCCTCCCCGCCGCCCGCCCCGGAACGCTCTTCGTCGACTGCTCCACCATCGACGTCACCGACGCCCGCGTCGCCCATGACAAGGCCACCGCGGCCGGGATGCGGATGCTCGACGCACCGGTCTCCGGCGGCGTCGTCGGCGCCGAGGCCGGCACCCTCACCTTCATGGTGGGCGGCGCAGCGGACGACGCGGCCCAAGTCGCGCCGTACCTCGACGTGTTGGGTCGCAAGACCGTGCACTGCGGCGGCCCCGGCGCCGGCCAGGCGGCGAAGATCTGCAACAACATGATCCTCGGCATCTCGATGATCGCGGTCAGCGAGGCGTTCGTGCTCGGCGAGCGCCTCGGCCTCTCCCACCAGGCGCTCTACGACGTCGCCGCCACCTCCTCCGGCCAGTGCTGGGCCCTGACCACCAACTGCCCCGTCCCCGGCCCGGTACCCACCAGCCCCGCCAACCACGACTACCGCCCCGGCTTCGCCGCACCCCTCATGGCCAAGGACCTCGGCCTGGCCGCCAACGCCGCCAAGGCCACCGGCACCCGCACCGAACTCGGCCAACACGCCGCCGAGTTGTATGCCGCCTACGCCCAACAGAACGGCTCGGACGCCGACTTCTCCGGCATCGTCCGGGGCATCAGGGAACAGCGCGACGGAGGGCCGGCATGACCACCACGCCCCCGGCCGACACCTACGAGACGATCCTGGTCGAACGCACCGGCCGCACCGCCCTGATCACCCTCAACCGACCCAAGGCCCACAACGTCCTGAACCTCCAGCTCATGCACGAGGTCGTCGCCGCCACCGAAGCCCTCGACCGGGACCCGGACTGCGGTTGCATCGTCCTCACCGGCTCGGCCAGGGCGTTCGCGGCCGGCGCCGACATCAAGGAGATGCAGCCGCAGGGCTACCTCGACATGTACCTCAGCGACTGGTTCGGTGCCTGGGACCGGCTCGGCCGGCTCCGCACCCCGACCGTCGCCGCCGTCGCCGGCTACGCCCTGGGCGGCGGCTGCGAACTGGCCATGCTCTGCGACGTGTTGCTCGCCTCAGACACTGCCGTCTTCGGCCAACCGGAGATCAAACTGGGTGTCCTGCCCGGCATCGGCGGCTCACAACGGCTGACCCGCGCCATCGGCAAGGCCAAGGCGATGGAGATGTGTCTGACGGGTCGCACCATGGACGCCGAGGAGGCCGAACGCGCCGGCCTCGTCTCCCGTGTGGTGCCCGCCGACCAACTGCGCGCCGAGGCGCTGGCAGTCGCCGAAACCATTTCCGGCATGTCACTTCCGGTCGCAATGATGACCAAAGAAGCGGTCAACCGGTCCTTCGAAACCACCCTCGCCGAAGGCGTCCATTTCGAACGCCGGATCTTCCACGCGGCCTTCGCCACCGCCGACCAAAAGGAAGGCATGACCGCCTTCATCGACAAGCGCCCACCCCACTTCACCCACCGCTGACCCGCACGAACTACCCGTCGGGCCGCCCGCCCGGATCACCGCGCACCGCGCACCGATCCGTCGTGGGCGGCCCGATAATGCTCCGGGCAATTCCCACTCGACCCTTCACCACCGCCCCCACACACTCACGTCACCCCCACCCCTGAAGTCCCACTAACTACCCCCAATTGTTGGCTACTTACCGGGCACCGCGACGCCAGCATCGGGATATACGATCTTGATCATGCTTCTCAGTTGCCTGAGTGCTTCCGCTGTGCCCTCCCCTGACGCCCCCGCACAGCCGACCGCCGACGGGCCCGGCCGCCCCGCCCAGGAGACGGGCCCCCGCTCATGAGGCCAACATCCCTGCCCGCCGAGGCGGTCGACCGGCCCTGGCCCGTGCCCACCGTCGGCGTGGAAGAGGAGTTCCTCCTCGTCGACCCGCACAGCAGGCGACTGGCACCCAAAGGCCCGGAGGTCCATGCGGCGCTGTCGTCCGCCATCCCGCGCGCCGAGCCCGAAATGCACGCCGCACAACTGGAACTCGTCACCGACGTCTGCCACGACCTGAAACAACTGAGAAGCCAACTGGTCACCGGACGCCGACGATTCGCCCAGGCAGCCGAGGAGAACGGCTGCCGACTCATCGCCGTCGGCATGCCACCGGTCGAAAGCCCGCCCCTCTTCACCCCCAAGGACCGGTACGCCTACATACAGGAGACCTACGGCTCGCTCGCCCACACCTCCTGCGTCGGCGGCGCCCACATCCACATCGGCGTCGACGGCCTGGACGACGCGCTGCAGGTCTGCAACCTCATGCGGCCGTGGCTCCCCACCCTGCTCGCCCTGTTCGCCAACTCCCCGGTGCACAACGGCACCGACACCGGCTACGCGAGCTGGCGCACCATGGTCTGGTCCCGATGGCCGACCGCGGGACCGCCCCCGCACCTCCCCGACGCCGCCACCTACCGCGGCACCGTCGACCAACTGGTGCGCTCCTCCGCCGGCCTGGACGAGGGCATGCTCTACTGGTACGTCCGCCCCTCGGTCAGATGGCCGACCGTGGAACTACGGGTCGCCGACGTCTCCCTCACCGTGGACGAGGAACTGCTGCTCACCGCCCTCTGCCGCGGCCTGGTGCAGACCGCCCTCCACCCCGCACACCGCACGCCCACCGAACCACCCATCCGCAGCGAGGTGTTGCGCGCCTCCTGCTGGCGCGCGGCCCGCTACGGAATGACCGGCGACCTGCCGGACGCCGCGACCGGCAACCTCGTCCCCGCCTGGCAGGCCGTCGACGCGCTGATAGCCCACATACGACCGGCGCTACTGCACTCCGGCGACCTCCCCTTCGTCGAGCAGGCCACCGGCTGGCTGCGCACCCAGGGCAACGGCGCCCAGCGACTCCGCGCGGTCTACCAACGCTCGGGCCAGAACCCGGCGGACGTCGTCGACTACGCGATCCAGGCCACCAGGGGAACCCGTTCCCTCCTCAACTGAGTTCTCCGTTGAGAAGATGACGCCCCATCGTGAGCAGTCCGCCCAAGACGTCCGGATCGGCGAGGACGGCCTCCGCCACCTCTGCCGCAGTGCGCCCGTCGGTGGCGATGCGCCGTTCGCCGACCCCGGCAGCGTCCAGGGCGGCGGCCGATGCCACCGCCCGGTCTGCCACCCGGAGTAGTTCCGCCTCGGAGCGCCCCCGCAGCGGGTCACCCGGCTGGTCCCAACTCCCGCCTCCCGCACGCGACATGACGCGCCGCGTCAAGGCGTCCGGCCCGGCGTGCAGACGGTAGAGCGCCCACCGCGCGTCCGGCAGGGCCTTTGCGTACGCCGCGGCCGTCGCCTCGTCCTCGACCGGCCCGGACAGGATCAGGCACTGCGCCCCGGCCGCCCGATAAGTCCGCCATACCGCCCCCAAGTTGCGTGCCTTGAGCCGGTGATGGAGCGGATCATCGTCCGGCACCGGATGGCGGAAGCCGAGCTGATCGAGATCGAGGTACGCCGCGACGACCCCGGCACGCAGGACCCTCTGGAAGACCTCGAAGCCGACCGTCGACTTGCCGACGCCCGTCGCCCCGCACAGCCACAGGACGGGAACGCGCTCGACGTCCGCCGTCTGCGGTGGGGGCGGGCCCACCTCCGCGGCGACCCACCGCCCGTCGGCCGGCGCAGGCCAGCCACCCATCCGCTCGCCGACCAACCGCGCCACCTCACCCACCCGCAAACCACCGGTGTCCACACAGGCATCCGCGAAGTCGCTCGCGTCCAGCGCATCGGCCTCCCGCAGCACGGCATCGACCAACCCGGCGGGACCCCCGCGCCCGAGAAACCGCTGCCGCAGCACCTCCCGGTCGGCACGCAACCGACAGACGGTCACCGCGGCCTGCGGCACGTCCTCCGGGCGCACCCCGCCGGCGGGATCGACGACGCCGGAGACGATCAGGCACCGGACGCCCGCGGCCCGGAAGCCGGCCGCCACCGCACCGAGGTTGCGCGCCTTCAGCCGGTGCCGGCCCGGATCCGTCGCGGGGGCGGGGTAGCACATCCCCAGCTGGTCGATGTCGACGTACCCGACCGCCCCGCGCCCGCCACGCGTTGCCTGGGAATACATCTCCCAGGCAACCGTGGTCTTCCCGACTCCTGGCGGACCACAGATCCACAGCACCGGCAGCACCATGGCCGGGATTATCCCCAGCCAGCCACGCAGCGTCGACGGGATTACCGACCGTCAGCGACCGGCGTGAATGACCTTCTTCCCGTTCTGGCTGAGCGGCACGGGCGTCATCCGCGCGACGTTGCCACGACTGGTCCCGTCGAGGTCCTTCTGGACGACGTTGACATTGAGGGACACGCCCTGCCCGCCGCCGAACGTCCCGCTCGCGTAGGCGTCCACGCCGTCCGCGGTGATCTCGTAGCCGGTGGTGTCCACGATGGAGTTGGCGCGGCAGTCGCGGAACACCTCCTCGATGGGGACGAACCACAGCCAGTGGCGGTCGCCGTCGTGATTGAGATCGACCTTCTCCTCGAACCAGATCGCCACGTTCCCGGTCATGTTCACGGTGGCGGACCAGTCGATGTCGTACTGCTGGGTGCCGACGACGAGCGACGCCTCGATGGCCGACTTCGGCGGAATCCTGAGCGGGAGGTCAACGCTCCAGGTCTGCGTCTCCTTGTGGGTGAACTCCTGCGTGGACGAGAGGTTGGTCTCGATCGAGGTGGTCTCGCTGACCTTCGCCACCGCCGGGATCTCGGCCGACACCTCCATGCTGATGCCGATCTTCAGCGACTCGGTCACCGATATCCGCAGGTCCTGCTCGGTCGTCTTGCTCTGCTTGTACGTGACGGTCTGCTCGACCGCGGAGCCGTTGCGGTAGTTGGTGGTCACGGAGCTGACCTGGCCCGGGATGGGGGAGGGGGCGCTGGGGTCGTAGGTGATGCCGCGGTACTTCGCGCCGACCTGGTAGCGGTGGTAGTCGTTGAGCGCGCTCTGCTTGCCGTACTCGGTGGACGCGGTGAAGCGGCAGCCGTTGGAGGCGGGGAAGCGCTCCTTGGCCATCCAGCTGCCCCAGGCGTCCGTGATCTCCTGGAGGGAGCGGGTCGCGGCCTTGTGCTGCTGGGTGCGCTGCGCGGCGTTCGGTCGACTGGGCGCGGCCGCCGAGGCGTTGGGGGCGGCGAGGAAGGTGGGCAGTGCTCCGGCGAGGCCGGCGGCCGGAGCGAGGGCGAGAACGCGCCGTCTGGAGACGTGGCTCATGAGGGTCCCAATGCGGTAGGAGCGGAAGGGGAAAGGCGACCGGCCGGCTTGGACAGCAATGCAATCGGTGATCTTCCGCCCCGCATAGGGACTTTGGTCCTGAATCACCCGACTTCGTAGCAGGAGCTGGCGGGTGAGGGCCGTCGGTGCAGCCTGCTCATGGCGTGGCCGGATGGTGCGGCTGGGGCTCCCGCGTCGAGAAGGATCGCTGCGGTGACTTCCGCTCGTGCGCACGGTAGTTGACGCGGCGGTTGGCGTGTCGGTTGACGAGAAGCCACGCGAAATCGGGAAGTCGCGCGGATCCCCCTCCCGGTAAGGTTGCGGTATTGCGCACGTGGGCAAGTGTTGTGCACTGGGCGAGCGACTACGCATATCGGGAGGCTGTAGGTGGCACGGGGCGGGATGTCAGCGACAGGCAGCGCCAACCTGCGCATCGGCGCGGCGGTGGCGCGAATCGAGGGCCTGTACACCGCGTTGCGTAGCGCGCGCAACGAGCGCGAGCGGGAGCGCATCCTGGCCGACCTTGCAGACGCCGGGCGGCGCCTCACCGCGCGCTCGCTTGCACCGCAGGGCACCCAAGGGGGCGGCGCCCGACCGCGCTCCCGCTGGGAGCGACGACGCCTCCTGGCGGCGCGCGGCGCCGACCTGGTTGCGGCACTGGCCACCGGCGAGCGGCGCCGGGGCAAGGGGTAGCCGGCGTCCGAGGAAGGCGACGGGGCAATCTCCCTTCCGGGGCCGCTTAGTAGCCACCCGTCAATGTTGCCAGGGGAGTTGACGGGGCGTCGCCGGAATCCGTCCGGCGACCAGCTCCGCCGCCAGGTCGCCCAGCGCGAGCGGATAGATGGTCTCACTGCTGGAGCGCAGCTCGTCCACCGTCCACCAGCGGTGCCCCGCGTGCGAGGCGCGCTCGTGCTCCTCCTGGCCGTCGAGCCGAACCCGGTGGTCCGTGACCCGGTGATGGAAGTAGACGTCCCGGAAGTACCCCGCCGCCCAACCGAGTTCGGCGTACCCGGAAGCCTCGGCCACCTGAGGTCCGAGCGCTTCCGGGGCGACGGCCAGTCCGATCTCCTCGCACAGCTCCCTGGCGGCGGCCTCCGCCAGGCTCTCGTCGCCTTCCACGCCCCCTCCGGGGGTGGCCCACCCGTGACCGTCCTCGGGCCGTCCCGGCGTGACATGGAACTTGAGCAGCAGGACCCTGTCCCTCGCGTCGATCAGCACAACACGGGCGGACTGTCGACGGTAGTTTCTCTCCCGATCAGGCATCGCCCCAGGTTAGCGACCGATCCAACCCGCCCTCGCGGGCGCGGGCGAAGCGGGCGGGCGCGGGCCGCCGTCGCGAACGCCAGTACCAGGGTGGCCTGTTGGTGACGGTCCGCATCCAACGGGAGGAGCTCGCCCAGGACTGCGCCCGCGGGTGGCCGAACGGGACGACGACTCGCGCGCGGTGATCACCCACGTCCTACGGGAAGCCCGGCGCGCCGGCGACCTCCCACCCGACATCGACATCCCCCTTGCATAGGAACCCGCACCAGCGCATACGTGCGGAGGGCGGCCCCCATGCCCCAGCACCGTTGCCAGGCGAGCCCGCGACTCTTACCCCACTCTGGAAGTGAGGGGGTGTGGCGACCGAGGGAGTGGTGGGGATGCAGATCGTCGTTGACCTCACGCGCTGCCAGGGCTATGCACAGTGCGTGTTTCTCGCGCCGGAGATGTTCCAGCTCCACGGGGAGGAGGGGCTGCTCTATGCCCCGTCCGTCCCCGAGGACCAGCAGGAGCGCGTGCGTCAGGCCGTGGCCGCGTGCCCGGTCCAGGCCATCCTCATGGGCGAGGGAGTGAACGCCGATGGACAGTGAGTTGCACGACGGGCACATCGTCATCATCGGAGCCTCACTGGCCGGACTGCGCGCCGCCGAGAAGCTGCGCGAGGAGGGCTTCACCGGCTCACTGACCGTGGTCGGGGACGAGCCCTATGCGCCCTACGACCGGCCCCCGCTGTCCAAGCAGGTGCTGCTCGGCCTCGCGCCGGCGGACACCACCGGACTGCCCATGCGCCAGGACCCGAAGGCCCACTGGCGGCTCGGGGTGCGCGCCACCGGACTGGATCCCATCGCCAAGCAGGTATCCCTGTCCGACGGCGAAGCGCTCCCGTACGACCGGCTGTTGATCGCCACCGGGACCCGGGCACGGCCCTGGCCCAACCCCGAGGAGGCCGCCCTCGACGGGGTGTGCACGCTGCGCACCCGCGACGAAGCGGCGAGTCTGGCCGCGCATCTGGCTGCCGGGCCGCAACGCGTGCTGGTGATCGGTGCCGGTTTCACCGGTTCCGAGATCGCCTCGGCCTGCCGGGAGCGCGGTATCGAGGTGACGGTCGCCGAACGCGGCCCGGCACCCCTGGTGGGCGCGGTCGGCGGCACCCTGGCCAAGCTGGCCGTCAGCATGCACCGCGAGCACGGCGTGGACCTGCGCTGCGGGGTGACGGTCACCGCCCTGCGCGGGGACGGCAACGGCCGGTTCGTCGGCGCTGACCTCTCCGACGGCAGTCACCTCGACGCGGACGTGTGCGTCGCCGCGCTGGGGGCGATCCGCAATGTCGAGTGGTTGGCCGACTCCGGACTGGCAGCGGGCCCCCGCGGCCTCGCCTGCGACGCCGGATGCCGAGCCTTCAACATGTACGGGATCGTCACCGACGACGTCTTCGTGGCCGGCGACGTCTCCCGCTTCCCGCACCCGCTCTACGAGTACCAACTCCTCTCGCTGGAGCACTGGGGCAACGCGGTCGAACAGGCCGAGGTGGCGGCCCACAACATGGTCAATCCGGGGCCGTTGCGCCGCCCGCACCTCGCCGTCCCGGTGTTCTGGTCGACCCAGTTCGGCCACAACATCAAGTCGGTGGGCGTCCCCACCTTCTCCGACCACGTCGTCATCGCCCAGGGCACGTTGGAAGCGGGCCGCCTGGCGGTCGTGTACGGCTACCGCGGACGGGTCACCGCAGCGGTCACCGTCAACATGGCCAAGTCGCTGGAGCACTACCGGAACCTCATCGAGGCCGCCGCCCCGTTCCCGCCGGAGCCCGGCGCCGCGGACCGCCCGCTCGCGGCCGAGATCGCGATCCCCTCCGACGTGCCGTCTCCCGCGGGGCTTTCGCACGGCCCCACCGTGGCACTCACCGGCCACCTGCCGGACCGCCGGCTGGTCACGGTGCAGCACGGCTGAGCCCGTCAGCCAACCCGAGGAGCCCAATCCCATGCCCGCCGAAACCCTGTTGGCACGCATCACCGACTACGCCAACCGCCCCAACCCCTACCCGCTGTACGCGGAACTCCGCGAGGCCGGTCACGTCGTACGGCAGACGGACGGCACCTATCTGATCGGTACCTACCACGTCCTGTCCGCGCTGCTCCATGACCCGCGCATGAGCGTCGAGGTCCGCGGCCGCGACGTCTCCACGGACCCGTCCCAGGAGCCGGTGAAGCCCTCGTTCCTCCAGCTCGACGACCCCGAACACCACCGGCTCCGCACCCTGGCCATGCGGCCGTTCGGTCCGCCGCACAGCCCGAAGATGGTCGACTCGATGCGCGGCGAGATCAACGCGATCACCGAGGAACTGCTCGCCGGGATCCGGGACCGTTCCGAGATCGACCTCGTCGACGACTTCGCCTATCCGCTGCCCGTCACGGTCATCTGCCGACTGCTCGGCGTCCCGCGCGAGGACGAGCCGATGTTCCGGCAATGGTCCGACGCGCTGGTCGCGGCCGCGGACATCAAGCCCGGCGAGGAAGCCGCCAAGCCGGACCAGGCGACCCTCCAGACCCTGGACGAGATGGGCGGGTACCTGGCCAACCTCGGCGAGCAACGCCGCGGCCACCCCAGCAACGACCTGCTCGCCGCCTTCGTCAACGAACCGGACCCGACCCTGCGGCTCACCCGCGAGGAACTCGCGCAGACCGCCGTGCTGTTGCTCATCGCCGGACACGAGACCACCGTCAACCTGATCACCAACGGGGTGCTCACCCTGCTGCGCCACCCCGACGCGATCGAGCGGCTGCGCCGCGAACCCGAGCTGATGCCCAGCGCGGTGGAGGAGCTGCTGCGCTACGAACCCCCGGTCCACATGCGGCAACGCATCGCCCTCGCCCACATGGAGGTTGCGGACACCGTGATCCCCGAGGGCAGCAA
This sequence comes from Streptomyces sp. NPDC057743, assembly GCF_042798755.1. Taxonomy (NCBI): domain Bacteria; kingdom Bacillati; phylum Actinomycetota; class Actinomycetes; order Kitasatosporales; family Streptomycetaceae; genus Streptomyces; species Streptomyces sp. NPDC057743. The sequence continues at coordinate 142,458 of NZ_JBHVJX010000010.1, read as the reverse complement.
GGTCGTGCTGGCGCTCGCCTCGGGCAACCGTGACCCCGCGCAGTTCACCGACCCCGACCGCTTCGACATCGCCCGCCAGGACAATCAACACCTCGGCTTCGGCGGCGGCATCCACCTCTGCTACGGCGCACCGCTCGCCCGCATCGAGGCCCAGACCGCACTCGGAGCACTGCTGCCCAGCCTCGGCGCCACCACGCTGTTGCAGGACCCGCCGCCCTACCGCCAGAACGCGATGCTGCGGGGGCCCCGGCATCTGCCGCTCGCCATACGGGAGTTCGCTTGAACGTGTCGTGAGTGACTGTGTGGTGAGTGGCCGTGCGTGACCGTGTCGTGGTCAGTTGGTCGTCTCCGGCCGCGGGTTGAGGGTGAGGGAGGCACCCTGACGGCGGTATTCCGCGGCGTTGTGTGCGGAGAAGATCCGGACCCGGTCGCGGTGGCCGGGCGCGCCGCCGTGGCCACCGCGCTCGCTCGGCCCGTGGGCCAGCTCGCGCAACCGTTGCTGGTTGTGCAGCCGGGCCCGCCTCTCGGTCTGCACCATCGACTCGAACAGGGCCAGCGCGGGCGGGCAGTGCGGTCGGACCGGATCGAGTTCGCCCGGGTGGAAGTAGGCGTCGCCGGCGTGCAGTAGCCAGCCGCGGCCGGTGTCGACGGCGACCCCGGCATGGCCGCGGGTGTGGCCGGCGAGCGGCACGAGCAGGATCTCCGGCGGCAGCCCGTCGAGTTGCCGCACGGCGTCGAAGCCCCACCACGGTTCGCCGAGTCCGGCGTGCGGCGCCCACTTCGGCCCGTGCGCGAAGTGGGCAGCCCGATACCGGTTGCGCTCTTGTGGGGTGCGGGGCTGTTGGGCCGCGCGAAGCTCCTCGGCGTAGACGTGGACGGTGGCCTGGGGGAAGTCCACGAGCCCGCCTGCGTGGTCGAGGTCGAGGTGGGTGAGGACGATGTGTCGCACGTCGCCCGGGTCGAATCCCAGGCGCGCGATCTGTCGGACGGCCGACTGCTCGACATCGGTGATCGGGTGCGTCCGGCGCACGAACTTCCGACCGAGCCACTCCACGGGCCGATGACTGGCCGGGGTCCCGAACCCGGTCTCGACCAGCACCAGACCCGCATCGGTCTCCAGCAACAGACAGTGGCAGACCATCTCGGCGCGCCGGAACAGCCCCGGCTCGCCGTCGATCAGCCGACCGCCGAGCGGCCTGAGGGGCCCGCAGTTGAGGTGGTGGACGCGCATCAGGGGAGCTCCCTCTCGATCGTGGCGCGCAGATGGTCGGCGACCGCGCGCAACGGGACGGTGTCGTGACTGGCCTTGGCCAACAGCAGGCCGCCCTCGACCGACGCCAGGACAACGGTTGCCAGCGCATCGGCCCGGTCCGCGGCCAGTCCCTGGTTGCCGAGGAAGTCGGCGATCAACTCGCGCCAGGAGTCGTAGCCCTCGGCGCATGCCTGGCGGATCTGTTCGCTGTCCGCCGCGGCGTCCAGGGCGACGGCCGCGAGTGGACACCCACGGTGGAAACCGGAGCCGGTCAGCGCACCGATCAAGCCCTCCACGACCGCATCGATCCCACTCGCCGCATCCGGGGCCTGGGCCGTCATCTCCCGTAGGACTTCGCAGAGTTGACCGCCGGACATCCGCAACGCCTCGGCCGCCAACTGCTCCTTCCCGCCCGGGAAATGAAAGTACAGCGACCCCTTCGGGGACCCGCTGGTGGTGACCACCTGGTTCAGGCCGGTGGCGTGGTAACCCTGCGCATGAAAGAGCTCGGCGGCGGACTCCAACATCCGCTGCCGACTGTCAGATCGACGAGCCATGCCCGGAACGCTAACCCAACTATGACGACTGGTCTAGTGAGTTGGACTCATGGGAAGAGAAGTGGCCCTGGTTGCCCGACGAAGATCCGCCAACTTCCGTCAATGTCGCTGTATGGGCGGTGAGTTGGGGTGGGGTGGCCGTCATCGGGCATGCATTGGTATGGACATGTCGGTGCGCGCGCTCGTAGTGTGACGTTGGTCTAGACCGCCGTCGCTTGCTCGCCGGTCACAACGATGTCCTCTGCGCCCCCACTGGATGCCAACTCGCCTGACCCGTACGGGACATGTACGCCAACCCCCACCTCGGTCGCCCGCCCCGCCGTCCGCGGGCTCGGCCGCACGAAGGAGTCACCGCCATGAAATCCCGACTCGCCGTCCTCCTGAGCGCCACCACCATGGTCGCCGGACTCGCCCTCGCCTTACCGGCTTCGCCCGCGGTGGCCGCGGCGGGTTGCGCCTCCTCCTGTACGGCCCAGTCCGGCGCCGGTACCCGGGCCGAGGGATTCGTCGTCAGCGAGGCGCAGTTCAACCAGATGTTCCCGAACCGGAACCCGTTCTACACCTACAACGGCCTGGTCGACGCGCTGAGCGCCTACCCGGCGTTCGCGAACACCGGCAGCGACACCGTCAAGCGTCAGGAGGCCGCGGCCTTCCTTGCCAACGTCGGCCACGAGACCGGCGGCCTGGTCTACGTCGTGGAACAGAACACCGGCAACTACCCGCACTACTGCGACGCCACCCGCCCCTACGGCTGCCCGGCCGGCCAGGCGGCCTACTACGGACGCGGGCCGCTACAGCTCAGCTGGAACTTCAACTACAAGGCCGCGGGCGACGCGTTGGGAATCGACCTGCTCAACAACCCCTACCTGGTCGAGCGGGACGCCGCCGTCTCCTGGAAGACCGCGCTCTGGTACTGGAACACCCAGAACGGCCCGGGCACCATGACCGCGCACGACGCCATGGTCAACGGCGCCGGCTTCGGCGAGACCATCCGCAGCATCAACGGCTCCATCGAGTGCAACGGCGGCAACCCCGGCCAGGTGCAGAACCGCATCGACAACTACAAGCGCTTCGCGCAGATCCTCGGCACCACACCGGGCGACCACCTGAGCTGCTGACCCCCACGGGCCGCGGATCCACGCCCTTCCGCTCTCCTCGCGCCCTCACCCTCATCAGCCGCACGTATTATGTCGACCGTATGGGAAACGAGGGTGTGGAGAGCCAGGCGATGCCGAAACAGGTGGACCACCGCGAACGCCGCGAGGAGATCGCCCGCGCGCTGTGGCAGGTGGTGGAGCAGCGCGGCGTCTCGCAGCTGTCCGTGCGCGAGGTCGCGAAGGAGGCGGGCATCTCCCACGGGGCGTTGCAGCACTACTTCACGTCCCGCGAGGCGATGCTCTCCTTCGCCATGGAGCTGGCGACCGAGCAGCGCACGCGGCGCGTCAACCAGGGCCTCAAGGAACTGGGGGACCAGCCGCACCCCCGCGACGTGCTGCGGGTGATGCTCACGGAGATGCTCCCCCTGCACGGCGACGCCCGCGCGGCCAGCCGGATGAGCGCCGCCTACGTCCTGGAGGCGCTGCACAACGACAACATCCACGCCCAGGCACGCGAAGGCATGGCCCAAGGGCGCCTGCTCGTCGAGGAGTTGGTCCGTCAGGCGATTGCCGACGGCCACATCGCCCCAGACCGCGACCCGGCGGCCGAAACCAACCTCCTGCTCGCCCTCACCGGCTTCGCCACCCTGATCGAGCTGGACGTGGTCGCGCCCGCCGAAGCCCTGACCGCCATCGACCACCACCTGGACAGACTGTTCCGCCGGTGACGACGCCCCCGCTCGATCCCCGGCGTCGCCCCCGTTGAACCCCGCCCGCCCGGTGGCCAACTCCCGCCAGGCGCCCTCCCGGCCGCGCGGCGCCTGGTCTACCGTGACATGCATGCCGCACGGGACTCCGGGCAACGACCCGACATCCGGGACGAGCGAACGCCGCCACCTCTTCGGCGAGGACGCCGAACAGTACGACACGGGCCGACCCGACTACCCCCACCAACTCATCGCGGACGTCCTGGACTTCTCCGCCCTGGGCGCGGGCGATGCGGCGTTGGAAGTGGGAGCCGGCACCGGCAAGGCGACGCTGCCCTTCGCCCGCTCCGGCGTACCGGTGACATGCGTCGAACCGGACGCCCGGATGGCCAAGGTGCTGCGTCACCGCTGCGCGTCACTGCCTCAAGTCACCCTCGCCGTAGCCGACTTCGAGAACTGGCGGCCGGAACGGCGCTACGGGTTGCTGTACTGCGCCCAGGCATGGCACTGGGTCGATCCGGCCGTCCGCTGGACCCGGGCCCGGGCGGCGCTCTCTCCCGGCGGCGCGATAGCCCTCTTCTGGAACCACTGGCTCCTTCAGAGCGACGAGCTGGAGCACCAGTTGACGGCCGCCCACACCCGCCTCGGCATCGAGATACCGCCGGACACCCTCCTCGCTCCCCGGCCCCGCCCCGCACGCCGCGGCCCCGACGCCCGCCAGTGGCGCGACATGACCGCGAACGGCTTCGTCGACCCGGACCACCGCCTCTACACCTCCGTACACGAACGCTCCACGCCCGCGCTGATCGAGCTGCTCGCCTCCTTGAGCGGCTACCGGGCGCTCCCCGCCGACGCCCGCGAGCGGATCTTCGCCGAGACCGCCCGCATCGTGGACACTCACGGAGGCCGCGCACAAGTGAAGGTCATCACCAGCCTGTTCCTGGGGCGGGCGGGGACCGCGCCCGTGTGAAGAGCGGCGAAGCCGCGACAAGCGACGCTGGAAGTCCTTCGACGACCCCGACGGCAACGGCTGGACCGTCCAGCAGGACGCCGCGTTCTGGCCTCCCTTCGCTGCGTCCCCGAGGGTCTGGATAGAGTCCCTGCTCATGACGTTCGGGGGTTCGGATACTGGTCAGGGGAGTGGGCTCGGGCGACGGGGTGGCCGGTCAACCGGCCGTCGTCGGGGGAGCCCTGGCGGGTATGTGCGCGGGGGTCTCGGGCTGCTCTTCGCGTCGGTGCTGTGCTACCTCGGCGCGTCCAATGCGGCCGTCGCCGTCGGGCTCGCGGGTACGCACGGCACGTTCACCGTGGGCACATGCGAGGCGCGTCCGGGTGGGGCGCACAGGGGGCCGTCGCGGGAGTGCGAGGGCGTCTTCCGGCCGGACGGCGTTCGCGGGCCGGGCGGCGAGCGGGGCGGTGATCGGTGGGGTGATGAGGACGCCGGTGGGCGGGAGACGCGGGCGAGCATCGGGTCGTGGACCTTGCAGCCGGGTCAGGTGATCGAGGTGCGGCAGGGGACCGGTGACTACCTGCCTCCCGGCGACAGCGCGCCTTGGGGGTATCTCGCCATGATCTTCGGCGGGCTGCTGGTGGCTTCGGTGATGCTGCCCTACGCGGTCCGTGGGACCGAGCCGGACTGGGCGTTCCGAGGGCGCCGCGGGCTCGCGGGGGAGGAGCGGCGTCCATGGGCCGACCGGATCTCGAAGTGGCTGGCGATCAGCGGCGCTGTGGGGATGGCGGTGGACATTCTCCTTGCCGTTGTCGGCCCGTGAGGGAAGCGGTGGGGGCGGAGCCGTCCTGTGCCGCCGTAGGCGGTCGGAGCCGTCCGCCTCCGCGCCAGGCCCGGGCCGCGGAAACCGCGTGGCGGCCCGCCCGCGCCTCGGCTCAGCCGCGCGTGTCAAAAAAGTCTGACGGCGATGTCGAGAACCCGTGGCCGGCTCCGTCCCCGGGGTGAACGCGACCACAATGGGTTGCACCCGCACCAAGGAGAACCACGATGGCCAAGTACCTGCTGCTCAAGCACTACCGCGGCGCTCCGGCCCCGGTCAACGACGTGCCCATGGACAAGTGGACGCCCGAGGAGATCTCGGCGCACGTGCAGTACATGCAGGACTTCGCGGACCGGCTGGAGAAGAGCGGAGAGTTCGTCGACGGTCAGGCGCTCGCCCCCGAGGGAACGTGGGTGCAGTACGGCGGCGCCGGGCGTCCGCCGGTCACCGACGGACCGTTCGCCGAGACCAAGGACCTCATCGCCGGCTGGATGGTGATCGACGTCGACAGCTACGAGCGCGCGGTCGAGTTGGCCGGGGAGCTGTCGGCCGCCCCCGGGGCCGGCGGGCGGCCGATCCACGAGTGGTTGGAGCTGCGCCCGTTCCTGACCGCGCCGCCCACCATCTCGGAGTGACCTTCCCGGTGACCTCTCAGATGGACGAGGCCCTGCTGAGGAGCCTCACCCCGAGCGTGCTCGGAATCCTCGTCCGCCGCGGAGCCGACTTCGCGGCGGCCGAGGACGCCGTGCAGGACGCGCTGGTCGAGGCGGTCCGCGTCTGGCCGGCCGACCCTCCGCGGGACCCGAAGGGCTGGCTGGTCACCGTTGCCTGGCGCAAGTTCCTCGACGCGACCAGGGCGGACGTCGCCCGCCGCCGGCGTGAGGACCTCGTTGACGAGGAGCCGGCGCCGGGCCCCGCGTCGGCGGTGGACGACACGCTCCAGCTCTACTTCCTGTGCGCACACCCGTCGTTGACCCCCGCGTCCGCGGTCGCGCTCACGCTGCGCGCCGTCGGCGGGCTCACCACCCGCCAGATCGCCCAGGCGTACCTGGTGCCGGAGGCGACCATGGCCCAGCGCATCAGCCGGGCCAAGCGCACCGTTTCTGGCAATGGGGTCTCCCCTGGTCGAGCGGAGTCGAGAGCTCGGGGAAACTTTGACCAGCCCGGCGACGTCGCCACCGTGCTGCGCGTCCTCTATCTGGTCTTCAACGAGGGCTACTCCGGCGATGTTGACCTCGCCGCCGAGGCCATCCGGCTCACCCGGCAGCTCGCGGCCGCGATCGACCACCCCGAGGTGGCCGGGCTGCTCGCCCTGATGCTGCTGCACCACGCCCGACGGGCCGCCCGTACGGCGCCCGACGGCAACCTGGTGCCGCTCGCCGAGCAGGACCGCGGCCGGTGGGACACGGAGTTGATCGCCGAGGGCGTCGAGATTCTTCAAGCGGCCCTCGCCCGCGACCGGTTGGGCGAGTTCCAGGCCCAGGCCGCCATCGCGGCACTGCACGCCGATGCGCCCACCGCCGGGGAGACCGACTGGGTGCAGATCGTCGAGTGGTACGACGAGCTCGCGCGACTGACCGACAGCCCGGTCGTCCGGCTCAACCGCGCGGTGGCCGTGGGGGAGGCCGACGGACCGCGCGCGGGGCTGGCGGCGCTCGCGACGCTGGACGACTCGCTGCCCCGCTACGCCGCGGTGGCGGCATACCTCCACGAGCGCGCCAGCGATCTGGCGGAGGCGGCGCGGCTGTACGCGGTGGCCGCACACAAGGCGCCCAACCTCGCCGAACGCGACCATCTGACGCGCCAGGCCGCCCGGCTCAACGCCCGCCGGAACGGCTGACGGGTCGTCACGAGGGCTGCGGTCCCGGTGCCTTGGCCTCACCGTTTGTCTCCCGGCCACCAAGGCCCGCGGCGAGCCACGGACCCGCCGGGCCGCACCCAACCCCTTGCGCCGACGCCGCACCACAGGGTGCCCCCGACGCGCGCTCGCAAAGGGCCAGGCAAGAGATGGCAATGGTTTTCATCTGTGATTGAGATGAAAATCGTTTTCGTCTAGCGTGTGGTGCGTCGCTCTGTGGCTGGATCGCGCCCCTCCGCGTCCGGCGTCGCCTGAAGGAGGCCCGCATGTTCCCCATGTCCTTTCCCACCCCGCGTTCCGGCCGACGCACCGTGCGCCTCGCGCTCGGTGCCGCGGTGGCCCTCGCGACCGCCGCGACGGCGACGGCCTGCTCGACCTCGTCGGCGAAGGGCGGCACCACCGCGGCCGCCACCGGTGGCGGGTCGGGCAAGACGCTCCAGGTGGTGGCGGGGGAGAACTTCTGGGGCAGCATCGCCGCCCAGCTCGGCGGCAGCCACGCGAAGGTGACCAGCATCATCACCAACCCCAACACCGACCCGCACGACTACGAAGCGACCGCCGCCGACGCCCGCACCGTGGCCGGTGCCCAGTACGCGATCGTCAACGGCATCGGCTACGACGGCTGGGCCGACAAGCTGCTCGCCGCCAACCCGGCCAGCGGGCGCGCCGAATTGAAGGTCGGCGACCTGGTCGGGGTCAAGCCGGGCGGCAACCCGCACCGTTGGTACGCCCCGGGCGACGTCCACAAGGTGGTCGAGCGGATCACCGCCGACTACAAGAAGCTGGACCCGGCCGACGCCGGCTACTTCGAGCAGCAGAAGACGACCTTCGAGACCAAGACCCTCGCCGACTACAACAAGCTCATAGCCGACATCAAGGCCAAGTACGCGGGCACCCCGATCGGCGCTTCGGAGTCGATCGTCACGCCGCTCTCGGAGGGGCTGGGGCTGAAGATGCTCACCCCCGAGACGTTCCTGGACGCGATGAGCGAGGGCTCCGACCCGACGGCCAAGGACAAGGCCACCATCGACCGGCAGATCGCCGACAAGCAGATCAAGGTCTACGTCGACAACACCCAGAACTCCACCCCGGACGTGCAGGCACAGGTCAAGGCCGCCAAGGCGGCGGGCATCCCGGTCGCCACCGTGACCGAGACCCTCGCCCCCGCGGGCGCCACCTTCCAGCAGTGGCAGACGGCCCAACTGAGGGGCATCGAGCAGGCGTTGGCCAAGGCGACCGGGAAGTGAACTGACGCCATGAACCCGACAGCGAAGGTGCGCGAAGCCGCCCCCCGAACCGACCGCAGCGGCACCACCCTCCCCGCACCCCGAACCCACGCCCCGGCCGCGGAAACCGGAAGCGGCCCGGTGGTCGCCCTGCGGGACGCCGCCGTGCGCGTGGCGGGCCGCACGCTGTGGACGGGGGCGGACCTGCGCGTCGGGCCCGGCGAGTTCACCGCCGTCCTCGGCCCCAACGGCGTCGGCAAATCCACCCTGCTCAAGGTCCTGCTCGGCGCGCTGCCCGCCGCGGCCGGCGAGGTCCGCGTCCTCGGTGCCCGCCCGGGGCAGGCCAACGACCGGATCGGCTACCTGCCGCAGCGCCGCAGCTTCGACTCCTCGATGCGCATCCGCGGCATCGACATCGTCCGGATGGGCCTGGACGGCGACCGTTGGGGTGTGCCCCTGCCGTTCCCGACCGCCCGCTGGCGGGCCGCGCGCGAACGGGTCGCCGAGGCCATCGAGTTGGTCGGGGCGTCGGGGTACGCGCGCCGGCCGATCGGCTGGTGTTCCGGGGGTGAGCAGCAGCGGCTGCTGATCGCGCAGGCACTGGTCCGTCGGCCCGAACTGCTGTTGCTGGACGAGCCGTTGGACAGCCTGGACCTGCCCAACCAGAGTGCGGTGGCCGCGCTGATCGGCCGGATCTGCCACCAGGAGGGGGTGGCGGTGGTGATGGTCGCGCACGACGTGAACCCGATACTCCACCACCTCGACCGGGTGGTGTACCTGGCCGAGGGCGGCGCGGCCACCGGCACCCCGCAGGAGGTCATCACCTCCGAGACGCTGACCCGGCTCTACGGCACCCCGGTCGAGGTGGTGCGGACCTCCGGCGGGCGGCTGGTCGTGGTCGGACAGCCGGAGCCGCCCGCTCGCCACACCGACCGCCACGAGACGCCGGGAGACGCCCATGCTGCTGGCTGACGCCGCCGCGCCCGCCTGGTCCTGGAACCTCGTCGCCGACTTCCAACAGATGTGGTCGTTCCCGTTCATGGTCAACGCCTTCCGCGCGGGGGCGATCACCGCCGTGGTGTCGGCCGTGGTCGGGTGGTTCGTGGTGCTGCGGCGGGGGACCTTCGCCGCGCACACCGTCTCCACGGTCGCCTTCCCCGGCGCGGCCGGGGCGGTCCTGCTCGGAGTCGGCGCGGTCTACGGCTACTTCGCCCTCTGCGTGGCCGCCGCACTGGTCATCGCGGCGCTGCGCGGCAGCGGCGACCGCGAGGATTCCGCGCTCACCGGAACCGTCCAAGCCTTCCTCCTCGCCACCGGCTTTCTCTTCATCGCCCTGTACAAAGGGCTGTTGGAGGGCCCGCAGACCATCCTGTTCGGCACGTTCCTCGGCATCACCTCGACGCAGGTGACCGTGTTGGCGTGGGCCGGCATGGGGGTGCTCGCGGTACTGGCGCTCATCGGGCGTCCCCTGCTCTTCGCGTCCATCGACCCCCAGGTCGCCGCCGGACGGGGGGTCCCGGTCCGCGCCCTCTCGGTGCTCTTCCTCGTCCTGCTCGGCGTGGCGACCGCCGAGGCCAGCCAGATCACCGGGACCCTGCTCGTCTTCGCCCTGATGGTCATCCCCGCCGCCACCGCCCAAACCCTCACCGCCCGACCGGGATTGAGCCTCGGGCTCGCCGTGCTCCTCGCCTTCGCGGCCACCTGGCTCGGCCTGACCGCCGCCTACTACTCGCCCTACCCCCTGGGCTTCTTCGTGACGTCGTTCGCCTTCGCCGGCTACGTGCTCGCCCGGGGCGGGCACGCGCTGTACGCGGTCCGCGGCCGCCTCAGGCCGTCCCTGCCGGCCAAGGAGGTCACGGCATGACCAGTCTGCTGGCCGCCTCACCACTGGCCCAACCCTTCTTCCTGCACGCCCTGTTGGCCGGCACCGCCATCGCCACCGCCTCGGGCCTCGTCGGCTACTTCCTCGTCCTGCGCGCCCAGGTCTTCACCGGCGACGCCCTCAGCCACGTCGCCTTCACCGGCGCCATGGCCGCCCTCGCCTTCGGCTACGACCTGCGCCTCGGGCTGTTCGCCGCCACCGTCGCCATCGCCTTGCTCTTCGGCACCCTCGGCCGCGCGGCACGCCCCGACGACGTGGTCATAGGCAGCGTCTTCTCCTGGCTCCTGGGCCTCGGCGCCTTCTTCACCACCCTCTACACCACCTCCCGCAGCACCACCAACGGGAACGCCGGTGTCAGCGTCCTGTTCGGCTCGATCTTCGGCATTTCCGCGAGCAGCGCGATGGTGGCCGCCCTGGTCGCTGCCGGCATCTGCCTGACGGTGCTGCTCCTCGCGCGCCCTCTGCTCTTCGCCACCCTCGACGAAGCCGTGGCCGCCGCCCGCGGAGTGCCCGTCCGGCTCCTCGGCCTCGGCTTCCTGGCGATCGCGGGCGTCAGCGCCGCCGAGGCCACCCAGGCCGTCGGATCGCTGCTCCTGCTCGGCTTGTTGGCGGCCCCCGCCGGCGCCGCGATCCGGCTTACCAACCGCCCCTACCGCGCGCTCGCCCTCTCCGCCGTGCTCGCCGTATTGGAGATGTGGGCGGGACTCTTCGCCGCCCAGGCACTGCCCCGGATTCCGCCGAGCTTCGCCATCATGACCGCCGCCACCGCCGTCTACGCCGCCACCTTCCTGATACGACGCCCCGTCACCCGCACCCGGACAGCGGCCCCCGCGGGGGCATGAACGAAAGCACGGTGAGAGCACGGCGATGGCAAGCAACCGACCGCGCACCTCCGCGCCGGCGCAAGAACTGGCCCTGATCGGCCGCCTCACCCAACAGCGCGCCACCGTGCTGGCGGCCCTCATGGCGGTGGAAGGCTTCGTCGGCGCCCAGGCCCTGCACAACCAACTGACCGATGACGGAACCCCGGTCGGCCTGTCCACGGTCTACCGCACCCTGACCGCCTTCGCCGCCGCGGGCCGCGCCGACGTCGTCCGCGACAGCAACGGCGAACGCCTCTTCCGCTACCGGCCCGGTCCCGACCACCGCCACTACCTGATCTGCACCGCATGCGGCCTCAGCCTCGCGGTCGACGCGGAACCCGTGGAGACCTGGGCCGACAAGGTCGCCCGGACCTCCGGCTTCGCGGACGTCCGCCACACCGTCGAACTCGCCGGCGTTTGCCCGGACTGCAAACAGGAGCGGGCGCGCGTGCGATGACAATCGCTGTCCCGCGGCTTCGCAATTCTTGCAGTTCTTGAGTGTTTTCGGGTCGGTCGCGTCGCCAGCAACGGGCCTGTTGTAACGACTGAAACGCTTTTCCGGAATGGGTCTTCGGGCTCAAGAACGCGTCAAGTCATCCTCAAGAGCGCAAAGATGGGGCGGGCGTGACCGCGGGGCCCCGGAGCGGGGCAACCTTCGCCGTCAACTTCCTGCGTCCCGTGGATCACCCGGGCCCGACATTCGTGCGTACCCGGCCGATTCTTCCGCCGCCCGGTCGCCGATCCCGCCAGGCGATCTCCTTGCCCCCGGCGTCCTGGCCCGGGCGTCAGGTGTGAAATCACTGCGCGCGCTTGCTCGTTGCCCCAGGTCAACGCCGCATCTCCGGCCACTCGGCGGCAGATCGCCCCGCCGCCGATTCCGTCGAAAGCCCTGGGTCGAAACGATTCTTCGGGATTTCGTACACGAGTGCATTTATGTGTTATACGCACTCAGGCCACAGGATCACGCCGCCCCCGCTATGCTCGCTGTCGCGCAGTGAGTTGTGGCGATTTCCCAACGTCGCGACTGGCTGTCGTGGTGCCGCTGATCGCACAAGGGCACGGGCGTCCTGGGACCCGGCCCCATGCGTGCGGAACGCCGCCTTGGAATGCGCTGCGGCCAAGCAATTGGTGCGCGTGGTCCCACGGTCGTCGATCTCGTGCAGGCGGCCTTCTCGTGGTGCCTATATCCGCCATGTATGGCGCCCTGTCCATTCCTTTAGCACTTGAGGAAGCCGATGGTTCGTGCTGGTTCGCCCTCCGGAGGGCCGAGTCCCGCCCCCACCCCAATATGGCTAGTGCCATCCACACTCCTGGCCGTGGGCACGTCCGTAGCAGCGTCGTTGACGCCCGCCGCGGCCCTCGTCCCGGTCATCTCGATCGGTGCCGCCGCGACCGCGGTAGTCGCCTTCACGACCGGGAAGACGGCACGCCAAGCCCGTGCGCTCGAAAGACTGCGTACGGAGAGCGCCGAGCGGGAGGCCGTCCTGAAGGGCCACCTGGCCCAACAGGAAGCCGAATCCGTACGGATGGCCAAGGAGACCCTGCCCGCGGCCCTGGCCCGCCTCCAACAGGGGGACCGGGCCGAGGAGGTGATGCAGAAGATCGTCCATGTCTCCGCCGTCAGCCCCGAGTTCGAGGCCGCGTACCGGGCGGTGCTGCGCTACGTCCTGGAGGCCGTCGAGGTCGAGGAGGACCTGCGTGACTCCGCACAGCGGGCCTTCGTCAACATCGCGCGGCGCGTCCAGGCCATCGTCCACCAACAGTCCCAGGAACTACGGGAGATGGAGGACAAGCACGGCCACGACCCGGACGTCTTCGGGGACTTGCTGCGCCTGGACCACCGCACCGCGCTGATCGGCCGCCTCGCGGACAGCATCGCCGTACTCGGCGGCGCCCGGCCCGGCCGCCAATGGCAGCAGACCATCCCGCTGTTCAACGTGCTCCGCGGTGCGATGTCCCGGATCCTCGACTACCAGCGGGTCGATCTGCACTCCGTGGCCGAGGTCGGCATCCTCGGCCGAGGGGTCGAGCCGCTGATCCACGCCCTGTCCGAACTACTGGACAACGCCACCCGTTACTCACCGCCCCAGACCCGGGTCCATCTGACCGCGACCGAGATCCAGACCGGCGTGGCCATCGAGTTGGAGGACGCCGGGATCGGCCTGACCGACGAGGCCCGCACGCGCGCCGAGCGGGCCCTGGCACAGGACTCACCCACCGGACTCGACCTCGACGACCTCGGGGAGTCGCCGCGACTGGGCCTGGCCGTGGTCGGCCGACTGGCCCGCACCAACAACTTCAAGGTCTCCTTCCGGAGTTCGGCATACGGAGGCGTCCGCGTCGTCCTGATCGTCCCGCCGGAACTGATCACCGCGACTCCGGTGCCCGGCGGGGCCATCGCCAAGGCCACCGTCCTGCCGCCGCCGCGACGTCACGGCGGTCCGATGCGCCGCTCGCCGGGGACCGAGGAGGTCATGCCCGCCGCCGCTCCGCGCAGCGCCAACGGGCTCCCGCAGCGCAGGCGTCGCACCCGCGCCGTGATCCCACCCCTGCGGCAGAAGTCCGCGCCCTGCGCCCCCGGACCCGACGCGCCGGTGTCGGCCGGCCCGCCCGCGCAGGCCGGATTGTGGCTGGCCGCCTTCCAGGAGGGCATCTCCGGTGAGCCCCGGGTCGACTCCTCAAGCCGTCCCGAAGGCCCGAGCGATGAAGCGCCCGAGAGTTACTGAGTCATTAGGTAAGGATGAGTAAGTAAGTGGCGACACAGCAGCGGCTCAATATGAATTGGATGTTGGAGGGTCTGGCGTCCAGTGTTCCGCACACCCGCGACATCGTGGTGCTGTCCTCGGACGGCTTGTGCATGGCCCAGCACGGTACGGACGAGGAGACCGCGGATCGCCTCGCCGCGGCCTGTGCCGGTCTACAGAGCCTGTCCGCGGCCATCGCCACGGAATTCCCCAACGGCGACGGCCAGATGAAGCTGGTCGTCATCGAGGTCAACGGCGGCTTCTTCTATCTCATGGCTGCCGGCGCCGGGGCGTATCTGGCGGTGCTGGCCGATGACGACGTGGACGCCGGTCTGATGGGGCAGGGAATGCGGGACCTGGTCGCCCGGATCGGCCAACACCTCACCAGCCCGCCGCGGGCCGACCAGTAGGCCCGATGAGCGACTCGAAACCAGAAGAGCACGGGCATTGGGAAGAAGGCGGCCCCGAGCGCCTCTACGTCCTGACCTCAGGCCGGAGCGTACCGGGCGAATCGGCGACCTTGGACATGGTCACGCTGATCGTCACCCGCAACCGTGCCTCTTCGAGCATGCAGCCAGAACAGGCCGCCATCCTGCGGATATGTGACTACCCGCTGTCGATCGCCGAGATCTCCGCGTACGTCCATCTGCCGGTCAGCGTGGTCACGGTACTGCTCGCGGATCTCTTGGGGAGCGGTCATATCGAAGCCAGGGCACCGATTCCGACCGCATCGTTGCCCGATGTCGAAGTGTTGGAGGCGGTGATGCATGGACTGCAAAATCTCTGAGCCCGTCGTCGGCCCCCGGAGCGAGGACATCCTGCCGGCCTCGGTCTCCGCCGCGGTCAAGGTGGTGATCGTCGGTGGTTTCGGAGTGGGGAAGACCACGCTGGTCGAATCGGTCAGCGAGATTCGCCCGCTGACCACCGAAGAGACCATGACACAGGCCGGTGTGGGGGTGGACGACCTCGCCGGAGTCGAGCGCAAGACCCAGACGACCGTGGCGATGGACTTCGGCCGGATCAGCCTCAGCAACGAAATGGTGCTGTACCTCTTCGGCACCCCGGGTCAGCAGCGTTTCTGGTTCCTGTGGAACGGCCTCTTCGAGGGCGCGTTGGGCGCGGTGGTCCTGATCGACACCCGACGCCTGGACGACAGCTTCGACGTGATCGGCCGGCTTGAGGAGCGCGGGCTGCCCTTCGTCGTGGCCATCAACGCCTTCCCGGACGCCCCTTCCTACCCCATGGCGGAGATCCGCGCGGCCATGGACCTCCCCGACGACGTACCCATGGTCGACTGCGACGCCCGTGACCGTGGCTCCAGCCGCGATGCACTGCTGACCCTCATGCACTACCTGTACACCCTCACCACCCAAGCCTCGGAGCCCCGGTGACCTCCTTTCAGACCAACCAACCCCGTACGACCCCGGCGTCCGGACCCCCGCCTCAGTGCCCCGCCCATGTCCCCACCGGGAACACCGACGGCCTGGCACGGCTCTTCGGGCCCGAGATCGCCGACGACGCGCCGGGCTTCTTCGAACGGCTGCGGGCCCAACACGGCCCCGTGGCACCCGTTCTCGTGGACGGCGACCTGCCGGCCTGGCTCGTCCTCGGCTACCGCGAAAACCTCGAAGTGCTGCGCACGGCCTCCCGCTTCTGCCACGACTCGCGCATCTGGCACTGCTTCAAGGAAGGCCGGGTGCCGGCCGACTCCCCGCTCATGCCGGCCCTCGCCTGGCAGCCCGTCTGCCTCTTCATGGACGGCGAGGAGCACGAGCGGCTCCGCGTCGCGATCACCGAGAGCATGGGTCGGTTCGACCGCCGCGGCATCCGCCGCTGCGTCACCCGATCCGCCAACCAACTCATCGACGACTTCATCGCCGACGGACAGGCCGACCTCGTAAGCCAGTTCGCGGTCCAACTTCCCCTCCGCGTGGTGGCGCAACTCCTTGGAATGCCCGAGGAGGATGGGCCGCGGTTGGTCGACGCAGCCCGAGACCTGCTGAAGGGTTCGGAGACTGCGGTCGAGAGCAACGCCTACCTGATGAAGTCGCTGGAGCAGCTCGTCGCCACCAAACGAGCCGTGCCCGGCCCCGACTTCACCTCGTGGCTGATGGCACACCCGGCCCAACTCACGGACGAGGAAGTAGCACACCACCTGCGGATCGTCCTTCTCGCCGCGAACGAGAACACCACCAACCTGACCGCCAACACCCTGCGCATGGTCCTCACCGACCCGCGCTTCCGGGCGTCGTTGACGGGCGGCAGCATGACCCTGCCCGACGCGCTGGAACAAATGCTGTGGGACGAGCCGCCGACCGCGGTGATGCCCGCGAGGTGGGCCACCGGTGACACGGAGCTCGGCGGACAGTCCATCAAGGAGGGGGACATGCTCCTCCTCGGCCTGGCCCCCGGTAACAGCGATCCCGCCATCCGCCCCGACCTCTCGGTCGCCATGCAGGGCAACCGCTCCCACCTCGCCTTCAGCGGCGGGCCGCACGAGTGCCCCGGCCAGGACATCGGTCGGGCCATCATCGACACGGGCATCGACGTCCTGCTGACGCGGTTGCCCGATATCGAACTAGCCGTTCCCGAGGGCGAGTTGAAGTGGGTGTCCCACTGGATCGCTCGCCACCTGACGGAGCTACCGGTGAGGTTCACCGCGAGCTCCGGTGCGGCACATTCCCCGTCGGCCGGTACGTCGGGGCCCGCCGAGCAGGGTGAACAGGTCCTTCAGGGTTCCGCGGTCGGCGGTCCGGCCGTCGTGGGTGACGTTCCCGGGGCAACGCCCTCCGTGGGCACGCCCGAGGCACGTCCGTCCTGGTTGGGCCGGCTGAAGCGGTGGCTGTCAGGAAAGTAGCCCGGTGCCGAGGGGCGCACACCGTGCGCCCCTCGGCACGGCAAGGGGCGCCGTCTCTCCCCTCACCGGTGCGGCCGCAGTGGTGCCGGATGCCCAACCATCAGACGCTCAGTGGTGTGCCTGCCTCTTCTGCCGGCGCGGGTTGCGGTGCGTACACGGTGCTGTAGGAGTTCGCGGCCAGAATCCGGTCCAGTCCTCCCGCTGCTACGAGTCCCTCGTAGACCAACTCGATAGCGGCATCCTCACAGGACCCTCCGCAGGGGCTGGCTATGGCCGAGCGTAGCCACCCTGCGATGTCGTGGATGACGTCAGGCCGGTGCCAGCCGTCCGCGTAGCCCAGCCCCGAACTCTCCGCGTCACGACGTGCGGTCAGGCGGGCGGCACCGGCGGCACAGGGCTCGTGGACCGGGCAGTGCCGCAGCTGCCGCACCATGTCCTGCCATGTCGTCGCCGGGGCGTCGAACGCGGTGGCGTGGATGCTCGGGCGTCGGGCTGCTGCCATGTCGGCAGCGGACTGCGCCCTGGCCAGCCGCTCTGCGAACCGGTGACGTTCCCCCACCAGCCCGTACATGTCGGAGGTCAGCAGCACCAGGCGCGGTGGCCAATCCCGCGCCGCGCAGATCAGCCCGCGCACCCCCATGATCAGGGCGGCTCCGGTGCCCATCCAGCGGGCGGTGTTCCCGGTCTCGTCCACTTCGATGAACTGGTCGTAGATGTCCGCGACCGCCTTGGAGTGCCCGCTGGACAGCAACCGCCGCCGAACAGCCAGGATGTCCCCTTCGAGGGCCGGGAGTGGCCCCCACTCAATGACGTTGCACAGCATCCCGGTGGCCTTGGCCAACTCCAGGGCATCAGCGGGCAGTTGAACCTCGTGCCACGGCACGTTCCCCCAGGCCAGGTCTGTGATGGCCCGGATCTTCAGGGCCTCGCGTACCAGGTACATCCGCCGGCACAGGAGGATCAGGTCATCGAGGGTGTGCGTCGCGTCATCGGGGATCTCGTCCAGCCTCGCCTCGATGTGCTTCCGCAGCTCACGGCCCTGGTCCCAATGGCCTTCTCCGTAGTCGGAGAAGCCGTAGTAGAGGTTGATCAACGTTGCGAGCTGCTGGACGTTGTCGGACTCTCCCCGTCGCCCAAGGCGTGACGTGAGACCCCAGCCGAGGTGGATGGACAGGCTGGTGCGGGGGTTGCCGTCCACCATCCTCGGAGTCTCCTTCCAAGGGGTGGGGCCACCGTGGGTGGGGCCGTCGTCCGGTCGCGCATGGGCGATGTGGACGCACGAATTCAGCACGGTGGCGAACCACGCCCCTCTGTGCACCTCCCACTCGAACTGCCCGTTCTCGCCCTTGGCGTACCCGAGGCCGCACACGGCCAGGCCCTGTCGCAGGCAGGCGTCGAGGTCACCGTTGCGGGCCAGGGCTACGCGCACCACCCGGTGGGCTTCGACGGACAGGGCGTCATCGGCACGCCACCAAGAAGCACCGGTCCCGGCGGGACGAGACGTCCCCAGCAGCTTGGCGTACAGGTCGCGCAGGGCGAAGTCGAGCGCGGTGTCCTCCGGGCTGGCGCCCAGAAGAAGTTCGCTGGCGCGCGCGATCCAGCGGATGCCCGTACACACCAGGCAGCTGTCGGAGTCGTCGGGGCGGAGTCCGCCCGCGCTGTACGGCGCGCCCTTCCCGAACCGGGTGGCCGTGCAGAGATAGAGGTCGTAGGCCAGCCGGTGGGGCACGAGGGTGCTGTCGGCCTGCCAGGCCGGGGCATCCAGCAGTGCTCGCAGGGCGTCCTTCCGTCCCATCGCAATTCCTCCGCTGACGTAGAAACAGGAAGACCTGTGCCGTCGGATCGAGGCCGGGTCCACGATCGCCGACCGGCCTCAGTCCACGGATCCGGCCTCAGCCGCCCGGCTGCCACACTGCCGTGGCTGAGAAGGGTCCATCGGTCGCAGCCGACCGCGAGGCGCGTGGGAGAGCACGGCCCGCAGGTCCGCGCGCGCAACGCGTCGTGCCGCCTCCGTGCGAAGACGGGCGGCACCCAGCACGAGGCACTATGTGCGGTAGGGACGCGGTTTGCGGCACAGCGAGGCTCCTCACGAACGTGGTAGAGCACCTGGCGCACTTGCCTCGGGAATCGGCCACTTGGTTCGAGGGAACAGAATCGCGCAGCAACGCACACGTGTATAGAGGGCTTCCCGGGTCATTGCACGTCAGCGATGCGCGCCTTTGGCCGATTTGTGAGCATGAGGGGGCGTCGCGCAGCAGGTGTGGTGCTGCGTGGCTCGGCCGGGGGCCGCCCAACTCTGCGGAAGCGGAGGGGAGTTCGGGGGCGCGCGCGACCACGCGTGCGCCCGTGATTGCCGGGGAGGGTACCGGCAATCACGGGCGTCGCGGGGCGGGCGCAACTAGGTGCGGTGCACCTTGTGTTGGGCGGCCTGGGCCTGTGGGCGTACCGCCAGGAGGCCGACGTTCACATGGCTGGGACGGGTGACCGTCCAGGCGATCGTGTCGGCGACGTCGTCGGCCGTCAGCGGCTCCGCCACGCCGGCGTAGACCCGGTCGGCGGCCGTCTGGTCACCGCGGAAGCGGGCAGCAGGGCCCGGGTGACGTGCACCACGCCGAGGACGTTCACCTCGTGCATGCGACGCCAGTCGTCGGGGTCGGCGTCCGCGACCGGCTCGCTGTTCGGTGTCGGTGTCATGGTGCGGTTCCCGTCGAGGGTTCGGCGACGGGAGCTACCCGGGGCCGGGCCAGCCGGCGGTAGTCGTCCGTGTCCAGGGCCAGGGACAGGTGCAGTTCGGCCGCGTTGAAGAAGATCTCGCGGTGGGCGAGGAGTTCGGGGTCGACGATCAGCTCCAACTCGGGGTCGAAGGAGAACGGGACGATGGAGCCGCTGACGCAGCCGGAGAGGCGTTCCGCGGTGTCCTGGTCGGCGAAGGACACGTGGCGCGCCTGGTACAGCCCCTTGATCCGGTCGAGGTCCACCCGCCGGTCGCCGGGGACGACGGCGAGGGCGAACCGCGAGGACTTCTTGGTGACCTTGACGCGCATGATGATGCACTTGGCCGCCTGGTTGAGGGGGTGCCCGCGGAGCTCGCTGACGATGTCCGTGCGGCCCTCCGGGGCGTGTTCGATCAGGCGGTGGCGGGCTCCGCCGTCCTGGAGCAGGGCCAGGAGCCGGTCCGACGTGGTGGTGGGTGCGCCGTCGGCCGGCGGGGCTGGCTCGGTCGCCGGCGCGTGGGTTGCGGGGGAGATCGTGTCTGTCGTCATCAGCCCCACACCACCGCGGAGTTGAGCGAGTCGTCGGCGAAACCCATGAAGAAGCCCATGGTGAGGCGGTCGGTGCCGGTGACCCGCTCGATGGAGTGGTACTGGGTGGGGTTGATCAGGTACACGTCCCCGGTCTGCGGCTTGAACGCGTGGCAGGGGTGGCCCTCGACCACGGTCTCGTCGTACCCGAGACCGCCCTGGATCTTGTACCTCTCGTCCGCGGGCTGCCAGGGCTTGCGGTACATCCGCAGCTCGCCGCCCTCGTCGCACTCCTGGAGGCAGACCACACAACTCAGCTGGTACGCAAGGTCGGTGAGGGCGATGCCGGTGTCCCGGGCGTCCCGCATGATGTTGTCGTTGTGCAGCGGGTTGCGCACGCCGTCGGCGTGGATGCGCACGACCGAGGCGGCGTAGTCGCGGCCGTCCGGCTCCTGCGCGACGGCGACCGCATCGAGGCCGAACGCGTCCCGCAGGCCGGTGCGGACCTGGTCGGCGAGGTCGAAGTCGGCGGTGTCCAGCATGGCGCGGGCCTCGTCGGCGGCCTGGAAGTAGCCGTCCAGGTCGTTGAGGTACTTGGCCAGGTAGGGGCCGATGGTGGTGAGGGCGCCGTTGGCGTAGCTCGTGGTGGAGGCGTTGGCGAAGAGCTTGCCGACGCGGGTCAGGTTGTCGGCGAACGCCTCGGCCGGCAGCAGGTTGCGCAGGACGACCACCGCGGTTTCGCCGTGGGCGAGTTGGCGGAGCAGGTCGGGGTCGGGCCGCTCGGCGGCGGCGTCGATGACGACGCGGGTCCAGGTGTCAGTCGTGGGCATGGGTCGGCGCTCCTTCGAGGTCGTAACGGTTGTGGGGGCTGGAGCCCGTGGTCCACGGGATCCTTGTGACGCTGTCGGGCTTCAGCGGCTCCCAGTGGTCCGCGGGGGCGAGGTCGGGGATCACCTCCGAGGAGATCACCAGCGAGCGTTCGGTCTGGAGCCGGAACATGCCGAAGTAGCGCGGTGCCATGGTGTCCGGCGAGGTCCAGTGGATGACGTAGGCCCCGTACGGGTTCACCGCGATGGCGTTGCCCGAACTACCGCCCCGGGGAATGGCGTTGAGGCGGTCCAGGGTTTCCTGCTCGTCCAGTCGGCGGGCGCCGGCGGGGACGATGTAGTCGAAGTACTCGCGGGAGTCGAACTCCGAGCTCTCCATGCCGAGCAGGCGGTGGACCGTCGGCTGGAAGCCGTTGTGCAGGAACAGCCAGGGGAACGAGCCGTCGCGTTCCAACGGGTGGGTGAACTGCGGGCCGTGGTTCTTGGCCAGGGTGGCGTGGCGGGCGTGCACGGCCAGGAAGTCGGTGGAGAGGTGCGGTACGGGCGAATCGTGGCTGCTCTCGGCGAGCGGACGGACGTCCCGGTGACGCCCCAGTCCGAACGGGGCGTCCGACTGGCGCCAGACCGCGCCCCAGCCGTTGGGGTGCACATTGGTGGGTCCGTCGTGGTCGGCGGTGCGGCCACAGCTCATCGCCTCGGCGGCGGCCAGGATGTCCGCGGCGCGGAAGTCCCCTGTGGCCACGATGAGTCGGCACATGGCGGGTCAGCCTCGCAATCGGTGGGCGACGAGTGAGTGCAGCAGTGCGGGGACGCGGTCGGCTGGGCCGCCGCTGACGACGACCCGGCCGGCGGAGCCGGTGTGCCGGGCGAGGTCGGAGGCGAGTGCTGGCAGGTCGTCCGCGGGCAGTGCGGAGCGGTCCGGTGGGGGAGTGGCGCGTTGGACCTCGATGGTGATGCCTGGCTCCTGGAGCGCCTCGGCGGCGGCCAGTTCGTCCTCGGACACGGCCGAGATCTGGCCGGCGATGCCACCGGTGCCGGTGACTGGCGAAGGCGGCCGCACGGGTGCCGCGTCGCCGAGGTGACTGGCGAAGGCCCGTTCCGCCCAGTCGGCGCCGGTCGCCTTCTCGACGAGCGCCACCAGTCCTCCGCCGGAGAGCCGGAACCCCATCTCCACGAAGACCGGACCGGTCGGGCCCTGGAGGACGTCGAGGTGGAAGGGGCCGGCGCGGTAGCCGACGGCGTCCAGGCATGCCTGGGCCAGTGCGTGCAGTTCGGGCGGTGCGTCCGTGCCCGGTCGAGCCACGTGGCCGACCTCCCGGAAGCCCGACAGCCCGGGCTCGCCAGGCACCTCCTCCAGGCAGGTGAGCTTCTCGCAGACGCTCAGCAGCACGGCACTGCCTTGCTGGGCGACGCCCTGGAGCGAGAGTTCCGGTCCCTTGACGAACTCCTCCGCCACGATGCCGGAGAACGCGCCGCCCCCGTAGTTGGTCAGCTCCCGGATGCGGTCCAGGGCGCGGCGGCGCTGTGCCGCGCCGTCCACGAGTAGCACACCGAGCCCACCGCCGCCGTCCGCCGGCTTGATGACCTGCGGGAAGCCGAGCCCATCGGCCGCGCCCTGGTCGCCCAAGTCCAGTGGGAGGAAGCGGGGTTGGGCCACCTGCGGGGCGCCGCGCAGCAGGGCCTCGCGTTGCTCGCGCTTGTCCAGCGGCCGGAAGTCGACGCCGGCGCCCGGCCATGGTGCCACCCGCAACGCCTCGGCCAGGGCGAACCCGGCGTAGACGTAGCGCTCGAAGCCGGTCAGGACGAGGCCGGGGGTCACCCCGGCCGCGGTGAGTGCGGCGCGGACCGCGTCCGGGTCCTGCGGCCGGGCCACGGCGAGCTCGACGTCGAACTCCCGCCGGCCGAGCAGCCGTCGCCAGCGCAGAAAGGCGGGCGTCTCCACCAGCACCGCCCGCATGCCGCGGCGGCGCGCGCAGTCCAGGTACGGGTCCAGTCCGTCGCGGGTGGCGCCTACTTGTACGAAGTCCCCCGGGGGATTGCCGGTCGTCACGGTCACCGGCCGGAGAGCAGTTCGGGCACGACGGGGCCGTCGGCGCTGTGCCGGGTGTGCACGATCTGCTTGTGCGGGTCACCTTCGAGGATGGCGTCGATGAGTTCGCCGCCGACGGGGGTCGGGCTGGGCAGGCGGAGCGAGCTGGCGTACAACACCTGGAGCTGATCGATCGTCAAACCCGTGATCTTTTCGAGGTGTTCGGTGACCTGGGCAGCTGCTACGCCCGTGCTCGGGGTCGAGCCGCCCAGAAGTTCGTGGATGAGCTGGGCGTGCGGCAGGAGGTCCGGCTGCTCGGCGGTGAGGTACGCCTGAAGGTTCGTGCCCTTCTCGGTGAACGG
Source organism: Streptomyces sp. NPDC057743 (assembly GCF_042798755.1). Lineage (NCBI taxonomy): Bacteria > Bacillati > Actinomycetota > Actinomycetes > Kitasatosporales > Streptomycetaceae > Streptomyces > Streptomyces sp. NPDC057743. Next base: position 119,186 of record NZ_JBHVJX010000010.1, on the reverse strand, counting down.
CGCGTGGACCATGGCGACGAGCTGTTCCTCGGTGAGGCCGTATGCCTGGGCCGCGTAGGCGTCCATGGCCTGACGCATCTGGTCGGCCCGGCCCTCGTAGCGTTCCCGCATGAGCGTGACGAGCTGCGGCGGGAACTCCTTCTTGTGCATGAGGGAGATGGCGAACTCGACGTAGCCGGCGAGCCCTTCGGCGTAGGTCTGGCCGTAGCGGCGCTCGCACTTGAGGGCGCGCAGGTGTGCCATCAGCGCCGGGTTGCCGCAGTCGGACTCGGTGAAGCTGAAGGCGATGTCGTCGAAGCGGAAGCCGAGGTGGTCGGTGAGCAGTTCCCAGTGGTCGCCGGAGGCGTAGGCGGTGTCGTCGTAGATCGAGAAGAACTGCAGACCGGTGCGGACGTCGGTGGTGATGGCGTGCTCGGCGATCACCTCCGGGGCGTCGGGGCCGTGGATGTCGGTGAAGTACGCCTGCGAGATGTTGTTGAGCGAGGCGAGGAAGCCCTGGAAGCCGGCGCGCATGTCGCGCGGTGGCTGGAGGCCGAACCGCCGGGCGAGCCGGGTGACCCACAGGTAGTAGTCCCGCTGCTCCTGTTGGGAGTCGCCGGTGATGATCAGGTCGACGCCGCCGTCGTATCCCGCGGCCAGGCCGAAGGAGTTGACCATGCTCAGGTTGCAGGCGTTGCAGAACGTCGGGCGGGCGTCGGCGGCCGTGCGGTGGCCGGTCATCAGGATGTCGAGGCGGTTGCGCCGCACGACGTCGTCCATCTGCGGCAGCGTGGCGTCGAAGGGGCGCACCTGCTGGCCGTCGATCAGCAGCAGCTCGCAGTCGGGGTCGCCCAGCAGGTGCAGCGAGCGGTAGGCGCGGTCGATGTTGTCCATCACGGCCTGCGGCATGCCCGCGTGCCGGTTGGTGGCGACGCGCATCCTGAAGGTCTGGCCGTGCTCCTGGGAGAGGATGAGCTGCATGGTCCGAACGAAGGCGAGGGTGTAGGAGCTGTCCTTGCCGCCGCCGTAGGCCACCAGGACGACATTGCGGGCGAGTTGGGCCTTGTCGGGGAGGGCGTCGTAGAGGCGGCCGGCGCAGCGGACGGCGCCCTCGTAGTTCTCTTGGGACAGTACGGTCCGCAGCTCCCGGAGGGCCGTGGCGTGGTCGGGCGCCGCTGAGGGCGCGGTCGTGGACACGTCAGTCGTCATGACGGACAAGCACCTCTTTCAACCGAACTAACGGTGGGCCGGCACCATGAGCAGGCGCGGGTTAGGAAGAAACTGGTCTGATGGCCTGGCGGTGGCGCCAGAAGAAGGGAGGAAAGCAAGGCGGCCGGGCGGGACACCCGTCAACTCGACGCGGCGAGAGGGGAATTCGGATCAGCGCGGCCAGGCGCCTGCACGGGAAACACCCGATGGCACACCAGGGGATCTGGTGCGGTCCCATAGGGACTCCCCATCAGGTGTGCGGGAGAAAAGGAAAGCCATCCGGAATGTGCCCCCGTCCGGAAACTTGAGTGCTTACGGACTTGCTGTCCGGGGCCCACTCTTGATCACGAATCTCAGCCTTGTCAATCATTCTGTTTCAGGATGTGGACCGCCCGAGTAATCGTTAAATTCTGAACAGGGTGGTGGGGGTTGGCCCGTTGTTCACCCGGCGTCTCGGGCCGGTTGGCCGGAATTGGTGCCCGGCCAGCGCCCGCGCAATGCCGCCAATGCGGCGTGGAGGGCGGGCCGGCGCCCGGCCTGGGAGCGCCAAACGGCCGAAACTCGACGGTTGGGCGGCGGCTGCATCGGGACGACGCGCACGGCGGACGGCAGGTCACCGCGGCCCAATCGAGGCAGCATCGTGACACCCAACCCGGCCGTCAGAAGGGCGATTTGGGACTCGTATTCCTCGATCTGATAGGCAATGTCCGGTTCAATGCCGAGATCCGAGAAGCAACGCACCAGCCACTCATGACACATGGCCCCCGACCCCTGCCCGATCCACCGCTCTTCCCGAAGGTCATACGGGGTCAGCGCGTCCCGGTCGGCGAGCGGGTGACCGGCCGGCAGTGCCACGTCGGCGATGTCCTCGCCCAGTTCGACGACCGACAGCGAGGCGGGCAGCGTCAGCGGGGTGTTGTGCCAGTCGTGCACCACCGCGAGGTCCGCCTCGCCGCGCACCACCAGGCTGACCGCGCGATTGGGGTCGGATTCCAGCAACCGGCAGACCAGCGCGGGATGGCGCCCGGCCAGAGCGGCGAGCGCGGCGGCGACGAAGCCGCGGCAGGCGGTGGGGAAGGCGGCGAGCACCAGGCGCCCGGTGGGCTGATCGCGCTGTTCCTCCAGGCGAGAGCGGGTCCGCTCCAGTACCGCCACGACCTCGTCGGTGGCCTCCGTGAGCAGCCACGCCGCGGGGGTGAGCTCCACCTTGCCGCCCTGCCGGTCGAGCAGCACGGAGCCGGTCTCGCGCTCCAACTTGGCGATCTGCTGGGAGATGGCGGAGGGGGTGTAGCCCAGTGCCGAGGCGGCGCCCGTCATCGAGCCGTGGGTGGCCACGGCGCGCAGGGCGCGCAGGCGATTGAGGTCGAACATGAAGCGATGCTAATACCCCACCTTCAGCAGCCTTCGCTGGCCCTGACGTGCGAAGACTGTTGAGATGGAGCATCCAGAAGGAGCACGTCCACAGGAGCCATCGGCATGAAGCCCGTACACGTTGCCTTGGCGGTGGTCGTCGCCGCCGTATGGGGCGCCAACTTCGTTGTGATCGACGTGGGGTTGCGCGATTTCCCACCGCTGCTCTTCTCCGCGGTGCGGTTCCTGTTGGCCGCCCTGCCGGCCGTCTTCTTCGTCGGACCGCCAAGGGTCCCCTGGCGCTGGGTGATCGCGGTCGGCGTCGCGCTCGGCATCATGAAATTCGGCATGCTCTTCATCGGCATGCACGAGGGGCTGCCCGCGGGCCTGGCCTCCCTGGTGCTCCAGGGGCAGGCGGTGTTCACCGTGGTGTTCGCCGCGGTACTGCTCAAGGAACGCCCCCGGCGGGTGCAGATCGTCGGCATGGTGATCGCCGCGGCGGGCATCGTGCTCGCCGGACTGGACTCGACGGCCGGCACGCTCGGCGGATTCCTGCTGGTCGTGGGCGCCGGAGCGTGCTGGGGCCTGTCGAACATCGCGATGCGCAGGGCCAGTCCGCCGGACACCTTCCGCTTCATGGTCTGGGTGAGCGTCGTGCCGCCCGTCCCGCTCGCCCTCCTCTCCATCCCCTTCGAGGGCTGGGACGCGGACCTGCGCGCGCTACAACACCTCAACGTCAGCGGGGTGGGCGCCGCGCTCTATGTGGCCTGGGCGGCAACGCTGTTCGGATTCGCCGCCTGGGGATATCTGCTGCGCACCTATGACGCGCCGACCGTGGCACCGTTCTCGTTGCTCGTCCCGATATTCGGTCTGGCCTCCGCCTGGGTTTTCCAGGGGGAGCGCATGACGGCACTGACCTACTGCGCCACCGCGCTCGTCATCGCCGGTATTGCGGTCGGAATGCTGCGCCGCCCGAAGAAGCCGGTGACGCGGGAAAGCGAGCCGATGGTCGCCCCGGTCGCGGCGCCCTGAGGTCCGTACAGCTGACGAGTTCGTCAACGCACCACGAGGACCGCCCCTTTCGCGGGGGCGGTCCTCGTCATGTCTGCGCCCCGGTCGACCACCTTGGCGAATTCGATGGAATCGGTTGACTCCTTCCGGGAGGTGAATTTACCTGTTATTTAGCGGGAGTTCACTCTCCGTGAATGGTGAAGTGTAGGTGTTGTGACGACCGTCTCACGCCCGCTTCCCGTGCCCTTGAAACACCGTTCCCGACCCTCAAAAAACCGGGCATACGGGCGCAATTACTCGGCGTGATGGATCTTGACGTCACGACTTTCCGACTGCCAGGCTTACGGGAATTCGACGAGCACGGCCCTCAGTTGCCGACTCGTCGGGCGTAGCTGCGGCGATTGCCGGCACGCGCCAACGGGGGCATTTCCGCGAAGGGACATTGAGGTCCCACGCACAATTCTCTTCCCCGCTGCTTCACGCATCGTCAATCGAGGGGAATCACCCATGTCCGTAAAGACCGCCGAGCCGCCGGTGTCCGCGCCGGCCGACGCCGCCGAGGCCGTGGTGCGTGAATTCCTCGATCAGGGATTCACCCACTTCACCGGCGTCCCCTGCTCGTTGCTCAAGGGCATCTTCCGCTACCTGGAGAGCCCGGCCAGCCCCGCCGCCTACCTGCCCGCACCCCGCGAGGACAGCGCCCTCGGCGTCGCCTCCGGGCTGGCCGTGGCCGGCGAACGCCCCGTCGTCCTGATGCAGAACTCCGGACTCGGCTACTCGCTGAACGTCCTCACCTCCTTCAACCTCATCTACGACGTCCATCTGCCGCTCGTCGTCAGCTGGCGCGGCCACGACGGCAACGACGCGGTCGAGCACGACGTCATCGGCCGCGAACTGCCGCGCCTGCTGGACGTCTTCGACCTACCGTGGACGGTGCTCGACCCACAGGCACCCCGCCGCTCGGTCCGGGAATGCCTGGCGCACCACGACGGCGGCCGCCGCACCTCCGTCCTCGTCGTCCGGGAAGGGGTGTGACCATGCTGGACATCCGCGAGGCCATCACGGCGCTCCTCGACCGCGACCCCACCGCGCTCTACGTGTCCACCTGCGGGTACATCACCCGCGACGTCTACAACATCGCCGACCGGCCCGGGAACTTCTACCTCGTCGGCTCGATGGGCATGGCCGCCCCGATCGGCCTCGGCGTGGCCCTCGCCCGCCCCGACCGCCGAGTGGTGGTGCTCGACGGCGACGGGTCCTTCGCCATGAACCCCGGCTGCCTCCCGATGATCGCCGAACACCGCCCCGACCTGCTGCACATCGTCCTCGACAACGGAGCGCACGAGAGCACCGGCGGGCAGCGCACCGCCGCACTGGGCGACCCCGCCGCCCTGGCCCGCGCCGCCGGCTACCTTGCCGCCCACACCGTCGACAGCCTCGACGCACTCGCCGCCGCCCACCCCGCGCGCGGCACCGCCGGCCCCACCCTGCTGCACCTGCGCTGCCACCCGCGCACCCACAAGGCCGGCAGGCGCGTCGAGTTGACGCCCCAGGAACTCGTGACGCGCTTCCGCACCGAGGCCGCCGCCCCCGTGCCGGCCGCCGCCGAAGGGAGCCCGCTGTGAAGAAGCCCGTCCTGCTCGACTGCACCCTGCGCGACGGCGGCAACCAGAACAACTGGGAGTTCACCCCGACCGACGTCCACACCCTCGTCACCACCCTGGACGCCGCCCGCATCGACGTGATCGAGGTCGGCTACCGCGGCGGCTCCGGCAGCCGCAGCAGCGTCGACGCCGGCATCACCGCCCACTGCACCCCCGAATTCCTCGCCGCGCTGCCCGAGGTCCGCCACGCCGAGCTGGCCGTCATGGTCGTACCGACCGTCTGCCCCGTGCAGGCCATGGACGACCTCCCCGACAGCCCCATCGGCATGGTCCGCATCGCCGCGTACCCCTGGAACATCGCCGGCGTACCCGAGTACGTCCGCGCCGCACGCGACCTCGGGCTGCGCACCGGCGTGAACCTGATGGCCGTCAGCTACGCCGAGCCCGCCGAACTCGCCGAAATCGCCCGCACGATACACACCGAAGAGCCCGACGTCTGCTACGTCGCCGACTCCTTCGGCGCTCTGACCCCGGACGACGTCCGCACCCGCGTCGCGGTGCTGCGCGAACACCTCGACTGCCCGATCGGCCTGCACGCCCACAACAACCTCGGTCTGGCCGCGGCCAACGCCCTCGCCGGCCTGGACGCCGGAGTGGACTGGCTGGACGCCTCGCTGTGTGCCATGGCCCGCGGCGCCGGCAACCTCGCCACCGAACAGGCCGCGGCATTCCTCACCGCCTGGCCCAAGTACGCCACCCACACCGACCTCGCCCGGGTCTGTGAGGCCGCCGAATACGTCGCCGAACAGGTCCTGCCGCGGCCGATGGTGGTGCGCCGCCAGGAGATCGCGGCCGGCATCAACGACCACCACTACTACTTCCAAGACCGCATCGACAAGATCAGCGCCCGCTACGGGCTGGACCCGTGGGAGGTCGGCCGCCGCATCGGCGCCACCCGACCCCGCAAGGTGCTCGACGACGTGGTGGCGGACGTCTGCCACGAGATGACCGGAGGACACACCGCATGACCGAGCAACACCGCACCACCGAGCGCGACACCCGCCCTAGCCCCGCCGAGGCGCTGCGCGCCGCCCTGCACGCCGAGCGCCCGGCCCGCGCCATGGGCGCCCACAGCCCGCTCAGCGCCCGGCTCGCCGAAGAGGCCGGCTTCGAGGTCATCTGGTCCAGCGGCCTGGAGATCTCCGCCACCGCCGGCGTACCGGACGCCAACATCCTCGCCATGCCCCAGTGCCTGGAGGCCGCCGCCGCCCTCGCCCAGGCGGTGTCCACCCCGGTCCTCGCCGACTGCGACTCCGGCTTCGGCAACGTCAACAACGTGATCCACATGGTGCGCGCCTACGAGGCCCGCGGCGTGGCCGGCGTCTGCATCGAGGACAAGCAGTTCCCCAAGCTCAACAGCTTCATCGAGGGCAACCAGGACCTCGCGCCCCTGGACGACTTCGCCGCCAAGATCAAGGCCGCCACCGAGGTCCGCCGCGACCTGGTCGTCGTCGCCCGCCTGGAGGCGCTGATCTCCGGCCAGGGCATGGCCGAGGCGCTCCGCCGGGCCGACGTCTACGAACGGGCCGGCGCCGACGCCCTGTTGATCCACTCCAAGATCTCCGACCCCGGCGAGGTGTTCGCCTTCCGCGAGGCATACACCGGCGACCTCCCCGTCATCGTGGTCCCCACCACCTACCACCAGGTGACCATCGAGGACCTCCAACAGCGCGGCTTCGCCATGGCCATCTACGCCAACCAGGCACTGCGCAGTTCGCTGCGCGCCATGCGGGAGACCCTCACCAAGATCATCCAGGACGGTTCGACGCACGGCATCGAGGACGGCATCGCACCGCTGAAGGAGGTCTTCGACCTCCAACACATGCCGCAGATGCTCGAACAGCAGGCCCACTACGAGGCGTTGGGCCGCGAGCTCGCGGAGGCCGGCCGATGACCTGCGCACCCCACGCCACCACCGCACTGCGGCTGTCCTTCCTCGGCACCTGCCTGGACGTCGAGCCGGCACCCGGCGCCGACCTCGACGAAGCCCTGCGCTTCCTCGACACCCACGTCGCCGTCGCCCCCCGACCCGCCGGCGCCGAACCGCCGTTGGCCACGCTCCGCACCGCCCCGGCACCCGACGCCCGCCACACGCCCCCGGACGGCAAGCACTGGGAGGACATCTACCTCCGCAAGAGCGCCAGCGAGTTCTTCACCGTCCCGGCCCGCCAGGCTCAGGCCGACGGCCGCACCTACGTCGAGTGCACCAAGACCGGCACCCGCTTCGCCTTCGACCGCGCCGCCCGCACCATCGACATCGCCCTGACCGCCACCGGCGCCATGGACCTCGTCGAGCTCGTCCGCGACCTGGTCCTCAAGGACCAGGAGAACCGCGGCGCCGCGGTGCTGCACGCCACCGCCGCCGTCAAGAACGGCACCGCCGTGCTCGTCACCGGCGCCAAGGGCGCGGGCAAGAGCACCATCCTGCTGGAACTGGTCGAGCACTTCGGCTACCAGATCATGAGCGGCGACAAGACCGTCGTGCACGAACAGCCCGACGGCACCGCCCTGGCCACCGGCTGGCCCGACTACCCCCACCTCGGCTACGGCACCATCGCCAAGTACCCGGGCCTGAAGGAAATCGCCGGCATCGCGGACGACTACCAACCCACGGCCGGCCAGGCGTTCTCGCCGATCGGCAAGTTCGCCGTGGACCCCCACGGCTTCCGCGAGCGCTTCCCCAGCGCCCCCCTCGGCCTCGCCGTCCCCGTCACCGGCATCATCCACCCCAACATCGGCCCCGGCGACCACACCGTCCTGGTGCCCTTCCCCTCCGACCACACCGAGCGCACCGAGGCACTGGCCGCCAACATCGAGTCCGCCTTCGACGGCGCCAACGCCGGCTGGCACCACTACCTCGACGACGGCCGGCTCCAGCACACCGAACGCCGCGCCCGCATCGCCGCCGAACTCGCCAAGGCACCGGCCTGGACGCTGACCGGCCCCGGCGACCTCACCCCCGACAACACCCCCGCACCACTGGCAGACGGGGGAGCGGCATGATCGAGCTCACCGTCGACAGCACCGGCCTGAACACCCACTACGACCTCACCGACGAGATCGCCGCACACCTGCGCGCATCCGACGCCGGCGACGGACTGGCCGGCGTCTTCGCCCACGGCAGCACCGTGGGCCTGACCATCATGCGCTACGAACAGGGCGCCGTCACCGACCTGTTGCGGACCCTGGAGCGCCTCGCGCCCGACGACGGCAACCGCTATCTGCACGAGCTCACCACCGGTGACCCCAACGGCTTCTCGCACCTCAAGTCCTCGCTGCTCGGCACCAGCGTGCTGGTCCCGTTCCGGGACGGCGAACCGGCCATGTCGCCGACCCACCGCGTGGTCCTCTTCGACTTCGACCTCAAGCCCGCCACCCGCCGGATCTTCCTCGACCCGCCCCGCCCGCACCGGAAGGACCCCGCATGAAGCTCCGTCTGGCCACCCCCGGCCCCACCGAGGTGCCACAACGTCTGCTGCTCGCCGGCGCCCGCGAGACCATCCACCACCGCTCGACGGAGATGGCCGGACTCCTCCACGAGATCAACGAGGGCCTGCCCCCGCTGTTCGGCACCGAACACCCCGTCTACACCATCGCCGCCTCCGGCACCGGCGCGATGGAGGCATCCGTCGCCAACTGCTTCTCGCCCGGCGATGAGGTCCTCGTCGTCTCCAACGGCTACTTCGGCGAGCGCTTCGAGGCGATCTGCACCAACTACGGACTGACCGTCCACACCGTGCGCAGCGACTGGGGCACCAGCGCCGACCCCGCCCAGGTGGCCGCGGCCTACGCCGAACACCCCGCGATCCGCGGCGTGTTCACCGTCTACAGCGAGACCTCCACCGGCGCCCTCAACGACGTCCAGGCCATCGCCCGGATCTTCCGGGACACCGACGTCATCGTGGTCGTCGACGCCATCAGCGGCCTGCTCGTCCACCCCCTCCTGATGGACGAATGGGGCCTGGACGTCGTCCTCGCCGCCTCCCACAAGGGCTTCATGCTCCCGCCCGGCCTGGCCTTCGTCGCCCTCTCCGACAAGGCATGGACGGCCGTCGAACGCAGCTCGGGACCCGCCTACTACTGGTCCTTCGAGCGGCTGCGCCACTTCTACCCGATGTCCTCCTCGTCCCCGGCCGTCTCCCTGCTGCTCGCCCTGCACGAGTCGCTGAAGATGCTCAACGAGGAGGGACTACCGGCCTTCCAACGCCGGCACGCCGCACTCGGCGAGGCCGCGGGCCGCGCCCTGACGGCCCTCGGCTTCCAGCCCTTCATCCAGGAACCGCACCGACGCAGCCACGTCATCACCTCCGCGCTCGCGCCCGAAGGCATCGACACCACCAAGCTGTTGAAGACCCTGTCCACCCGGCACGGCGTCACCATGACCGGCGGCCAGGCCCACCTCAAGGGCAAGCTCATCCGGGTCGGCCACGTCGGCGCCGCCGACCCCCTGGACCTGTGCGCCCTCTTCGGCGCCGTCGAGATGGCCCTGCTCGAACTCGGCCACCGCTTCACCCCCGGCACCGGCACCGGCGAAATCGTCCGCGCCCTCGCCGACTTCCCCCACGAGGAGAGCTGATGCTCGTTCTGTTCCAACGCGAGACCTGCCCCGACTGCAAGCCGGTCCGCGAACTCCTGACCCGCCTCCAGGTCTCCTACCTCAACATCAACGTGCCCAAGCCCCGCGACGAGCGGCATGAGTTGATCCGGGCCACCGGCAGCAAGTTCATCCCCGCGCTGATCGACGGCGACACCGTCATCCCGGGCAAACTGCGCGAGAACGCCGACCTGATCGCCTACCTGGAAAAGCGGTTCGGCGCACCGGACTCGGACGCCGACGCCCCCGCCGAGCCGGGAAGCGCCACCTGACCCTTGCGCTACGCCATCGTCACCGACCTCCACGGCGACCTCGCGGCCCTCCGCCGGGTCCTCGCCGACGTCGCCCGCGAACAGGTCGACCAAGTGCTGTGCCTGGGCGACGTCTTCGAGTGCCACATCAGCAAACGGGACCGCGCCGACTACGCGTTCGGGTCCGTCGCGGAGGTCTTCGACCAGGTCCCGGAGCTGGTCACGCTGCTCGACGGGGCCGTGGTCGTCCGCGGCAACCAAGAAGAGCGGATCGCCTCGCTCGTGCCCGACCACGCCCTGCCCGCCTGGTCCCGCCCCGTGCTCGGCGCCCCGCTGGAACACCGCACCCCGTTCGCCACCTACTGCCACGGCCATCCGTTGCCGTGGCAGCAGGTGGAACCGGGCAAGTGGTGCCCGCTGGACGCCGAGTTCGCCGGGCGCGCCCTCGTCCACGGGCACCACCACCGCAGCGCGGTGCACCGACTGCCCCGCGCCGGGCGCGCCTGGCGGGACGTGACCACCCTGCCGTTCCGCTTCGGCGAACCGGTGCCCCTCACGGCCGGCCACCGCTACCTGGTCAACGTCGGCCAGGTCCGGGGCGCCCACCCGAACTGGGCCGTCATCGACGAGCGGGCGGCGACCGTCACCTACCACCGACCCGAGGAGCGCACATGACGCGGCAGGTCCTCCTGCTCAACTCCGACAAGCCCGAGGCGCTACGGGCCCTCGCGCACCGCCCCGACCTGCGGGTCCGGGTGATCACCCGGGAAAGCTACGCACCGCTCTACGCCGGCCACGACACCGTCTGCATCGACAACTTCGAGGACCTCGCCCAGGTCGAGCGGGCCGCCTACGACCTCACCCGTGGCGCACCCGTCGACCACGTCATCGCCGCCACCGAGAAGAGCATCGTCCCGGCCGGCCTGATCCGCTCCCTGCTGGGCGTCCCGGGCCCCACCTTCGACGAGGCCCTGTGGTCGGCCCACAAGCGCGCGATGAAGCAACGACTGCGCACCGCCGGCCTGACCGTCACCGACTTCGCACAGGTCACCAGCGTCGACGAGATACCGACCGCGGCGCGCAGCACCGGCTGGCCGGTCGTCGCCAAACCGGTACTGGGATCGGGCACCCGCTGCACCCATCGCATCGACTCCGCCGAGGAGTTCGCCCTGCAACGCGCCGCCGGCGCCCTCGACGACCTGGCGGCCCGCGGGCTACCCGTCCAGGTGGAACGCCTGGTGGACGTCATCGGCGAATACCACTGCGACGGCATCGTGCGGGACGGCAAGGTGGCGTCCGCCGCGACCTCCCGCTACTTCGCTCCGCTGCTCACCGTCCGGGCACCACTGCGCGGCGGCCACCTCGTCGACCCCGACCACCCCCTCGCCCGCCAACTGCCCGGCCTCCTCCACGAGGTGGCGGGGGCCCTCCGCATCCGGGACGGCGTCCTCCACCTGGAGGTCTTCGAGACGCCCGACGGCCCGGTGATCGGCGAGGTGACCACCCGGCCGCCCGGTTCCGGCGTGCCCCGGATGTGGCAGGGCGCCCTCGGCATCGACCTGTGGGAGGAGTTCGTCCGCGCTGCCCTCGGCGAGGAGCCCTCCTGCACGGCGCCCCGGCACCCCGACCGGATCCACGCCTGGACCCACCTCCCCGACACCCCGGGACTCCTGGACCGGCTCACCCGAGTCGACGGCGTCCGCGCCGCACTGCCGCCCGCCGAGAACGGCTCCGCCCACATCGAGGTGCAGTTCACCGCGCCCGACGCGGAGCAGGCCGGGCTCCGCCAAGCCCGGCTGCACGCCCTCGCGGAGGCGGCCCGCACGTGAGCCGCCTCCTCGCCAACGCACTGCCCGCGCCCGGGACACCACGCCTGCTGGCCGCCTCCTGGCTCGTCAACACCATCGGCAGCGGCCTCTACCTCCCCACCAGTTCGCTGTACTTCACCCGGGTCGTCGGCCTCCCCGTCACCCAGGTCGGCATCGGCCTCACCGTCGCCGGCCTGGTCGCCCTCGCCGGCGCCGTGCCGATCGGCAACCTCGCCGACCGCCACGGCCCCCGACGGGTCTTCGCCTGCGTACTGGCGGTGCAGTGCGCGGCCATGCTCGCCTTCACCGTCGTCCGCTCCTTCCCCGCCTTCCTGGCCTGCGCGTTGGTGTTCACCCTCGCCGACCAGGGCAGCAACGCGGCCCGCGGCGCACTGGTCGCCGCGGCGGGCGAGGGCGCCGAACGCGTCCGCCTACGCGCCTACCTCCGCGTCGTCACCAACCTCGGCATGGGCGCGGGCGCGGGCCTGGCCGCGCTCGCCATCCAGGCCAACAGCCCCCTTTGGTACACCGTCCTGATCGCGGTGAACGCCGCCACCTTCCTCGGCGCCGCACTGCCCCTGCGCTGGCTCCCCCCGGACACCGGCCGCCACCCCACCACCGACGCACCGCACTCCCCACCCGTCTCCCGCTGGCAAGTCCTCCGCGACACCCGCTATGTGTGCACCACCGCCCTCTGCGGGGTGCTGAACCTCCAACTCCAGGTGATCTCGTTCGCCGTTCCGCTCTGGGTCGCCGACCACACCTCCGCCCCGAAGGCGATGGCCTCGGTGATCGTCGTGGTCAACGCCGTCATGGTGGTGCTCTTCCAGATGCGCGCGAGCAGGGGAGTCGAGGACGACGCCCGCGCCGCCGCCCTGTGCCGCCGCGCCGGCGTGGCACTGCTCGCCGCCTGCGCCGTGGTCGCCCTCACCCACGGCCACGGCCCGGTGCCGACCATCGGACTGCTCCTGGTCTTCGCGGTACTCCTCACCCTCGGCGAACTCTGGACCTCCGCGGGCGGCTTCGGCCTGAGCTTCAACCTCGCCCCCGAATCCGCCCACGGCCAGTACCAGGGCTTCTACTCACTCGGCAAGGGCTCATCCCAGGCAGTGGCCCCGTCCCTCCTGGCAGCCCTCTGCCTGGGCAGCCACACCACCGTCGGCTGGCTCGCCCTCGGCGCCCTCTTCGCCACCGCCGGCCTGCTCATGCCGGTGGTGGTCCATCGCGCACCCGCCGCCCGACCCTCCGGACGGCCCGACCCGCTCACGCCACCTGGAGCTCCCTGACCGCACCCTTCGACAAACCGACCCGCACCAACGCGGCGGCCAGCCTGGCGTCATCCTCCGGCCGCACCAACTCGCCCAGCCTGCGTGGCGTATGCGGCAATCCCAACTCCTCCGCGGTCGCGCAGCTCCGCTCGTCGAAGAACGGACGCAACCCCGGCCACACGGCCTGCACCTCCCGACAGAAGATGCCCGCGCCGACCGGCCCGATCCGGGGGACCTCCTGCACCAACTCCGCCAACTTCCCCCGGTCCCCGCCGGCTTCCTCGCGCATCCGCCGGAGATCGCCGTGCCAGCGGTCGAGCACGAACTCCGCCCCCTTGCCCAGGGCCGTCGCGGTGCTCTCGTCGTAGCGCACGTAATGGGCCCGGCCCAGCGCGTCCACCCGCTCCTGCCAACCGGAGTCCGCCATCGCCCGCGGCGTCCGCAAGCCCGCCGTGAAGAGTTCCCGGGCGGCGCCGGCGGCGATCTCCGCCTTGATCCGGATCGAGCACAACACCGTGAGCACCAGCAGCTGATACAGCGGCGCGGGCTTGTCCCGCAGCGTGATGCCGGCCTCCTCCGCGTACGTCCGGCCGTACGCGGACAGCAACTCGGACACGGTCTCCTCGGACTTCATCCTGCACCTCGCAATCGTCCGGCCTCCCGCACAAAGCTCAACCACTCATCGGCAACACCCCTCGTCTCCCTGTCACTTGCCCAGACCCGCCAGGCGCCGACGGGCGGGGGTGAGGGAACGGCCACGGAGGTTGCGCCCCCGCCAGGCATCCTCCTTGAGGAGCTGCTCCGCCGAGGCCAGCGTCCAACGCCCCGCGGTGAGCTCGGGATCGTCCACATCGGCCCAGCTCACCGGGGCGGCGACGGGCGCGCCGGGACGGGCCCGCACGGCATAGGGGGCGACTGCGGTCTGGGCGTAGGCATTGCGCTGGATGTCCAGATACAGGCGGCCGCGGCGGGCCGGTTTGCTCTGCTCGGTGGTGAGTTGGTCAAGATGGCGGGCCGCCAGGACCTCGGCGAGCTCGCGGGCGAAGGCACGGACGTCGTCGAAGGCGGCACGGCGGTCCAGCGGCACCAGGACGTGCAGGCCGCGGGAACCGGTGGTCATCACGGCGGACGGCAACCGCACCTCGTCGAGGAGGTCGCGCAGCCAACGGGCGGCGTCCCGAACCGGGGTGAAGTCCTCGCCCGGTGGATCGAGGTCGAAGACCAGCCGGTCCGGATGGTCGGGCCGGTCGGCGCGGGAGAGGAAGCGGTGCGGGGTGAGGCACGCCTGGTCGACGAGGTAGAGCAGGGTCGCGGTGTCGCCGCAGACGGCGTAGGTGACGGTGCCGTCCTCTTTGGGCAGCTCGACCCGGTCGATCCAGTCCGGGAAGTACTCGGGGACGTCCTTCTGCATAAAGCCGTGGTCGTCGATGCCGTCGGGGTGCCGCTCCAACATCAACGGCCGCCCGCGCAACTGCGGCACCATGCGACGGGCAACGGTGCGGTAGTACCCGGCCAGCTCGGCCTTGGTGATGCCGTCCTCGGGGAACAGCACCTTGTCCGGCCGACCGATCTCCACGGTCCTACCGCCGGCCCGCAGCTTCTCGACGGCGCTCATCGCTCCTCCCTGGGGCCCGGACCGTGCCCTTGGGCCGCGTCGGCTCGACGGAGCGGGAGGGGCCCCGGATTTCAGCGTAGGCGGTGCGCCCGCAGGCGGCCACGGCGCCAGCTCCGCACCCCGCGAAGCAGCCGCCGGCATCGCTGACCGCCCAACATCGCCGACTGCACAACGGAACGAACCGAACGCGCACCGTACTGGTGGGGTCGTGGTCGCCGAGCCAGCCCGACTCCCGCCGCACCCGCGCCGCCACCGATTGGCCGTAACCAATGGCCGTAAGGAAAGGGAGAAGGGGGTGATATCGGTGTGGCGTCGGGTCGGTGGCGACGGCGAGCCGCTACACACGAAACGCGCTGTCGCGCCGGAAGCAGTACCGGTCACCGTGCTCCGGAGGAGCCATGTCACAAGTGGGCCACACCCCTCATCGCGCGCCGCTGGATTCCCCCGGCAATCCACGCGTCCGCACGGGCGGCCGGATCAGGAAATACTTCACGACCACCGATCACAAGACGATCGGCAACATGTATCTGGCCACCGCCTTCGGCTTCTTCCTGTTCGCCGGGCTGCTGGCGATGATGATGCGCGCGGAACTGGCCCAGCCCGGAATGCAGTTCTTCAGCCACGAGCAGTACAACCAACTCTTCACCCTCCACGGCACGGTGATGATGCTGCTCTTCGCGACGCCCACGTTCGCCGGATTCGCCAACGCCGTCATGCCGTTGCAGATCGGCGCGCCCGATGTCGCCTTTCCCCGACTGAACGCGATGACGTACTGGTTCTTCCTCTTCGGCGGGCTGATGGTGGTCTCCGGCATCGTCGTCCCCGGCGGGGCGGCCTCGTTCGGCTGGTTCGCCTACGCCCCGCTGAACCGCGCCGACCACACGCCGGGCGCGGGCGGCGACCTGTGGGCGGCCGGGCTGGTCGTGGCCGGCCTCAGCACCGTGCTGGGCGCGGTCAATTTCATCGCCACCATCATCACGCTGCGGGCCCCCGGCATGACGATGTTCCGGATGCCGATCTTCACCTGGAACATCCTCTTCACCTCGATCCTCGCCCTGCTCGCCTTCCCGGTCCTGACCGCCGCACTGCTGGCCCTGCTCGCGGACCGGAAACTCGGTTCCCACGTCTATGACCCGGCGAACGGCGGGGCGTTGCTGTGGCAGCACCTCTTCTGGTTCTTCGGTCACCCGGAGGTCTATATCGTCGCGCTGCCGTTCTTCGGCGTGGTGAGCGAGATCATCCCGGTTTTCAGCCGCAAACCCGCCTTCGGGTACATGGGAATGGTCGGCGCGACGATCGCCATCACGATGTTGTCGGCGACGGTGTGGGCGCACCACATGTTCGCCACCGGCGGAGTGCTGCTGCCGTTCTTCTCCCTGATGTCCTTCCTCATCGCGGCGCCGACCGGAGTGAAGTTCTTCAACTGGATCGGCACGATGTGGAAGGGCAGCCTCTCCTTCGAGACGCCCATGCTCTGGTCGATCGGATTCATGGTGACGTTCCTTCTCGGCGGACTGAGCGGGGTGTTGATCGCCTCACCGCCACTGGACTTCCACGTCACCGACTCGTATTTCATCGTCGCGCATCTGCACTACGTCCTGTTCGGCACCATCGTCTTCGCCACCTTCGGCGGCTTCTACTTCTGGTGGCCGAAGTGGACCGGCAAGATGCTCGACGAACGGCTGGGAAAGGCGCACTTCTGGCTCCTGTTCGTGGGATTCCAGACGACCTTCCTCGTCCAACACTGGCTGGGAGTGAGCGGCATGCCGCGCCGCTACGCCGACTACCTCCCCGCCGACGGCTTCACGCTCCTCAACTCCGTCTCCTCCACCGGCGCGTTTCTGCTGGGCGTCTCCACGCTGCCGTTCCTCTACAACGTGTGGCGGACCGCCCGCTACGCGCCCAAGGTGGAGGTGGACGACCCCTGGGGATTCGGGCGCTCCCTGGAGTGGGCGACCTCCTGCCCGCCGCCCCGACACAACTTCGAGGCCCTGCCGCGGATCCGGTCCGATTCACCGGCGTTCGACCTGCACCACCCCGACGTGCGCATGCTGACCGAAGGCGAGCGCGACACCACCGAGCCCACCCCTGACACCACCGACACCCCCGGAGACCAGACCCCATGAAGACGGAGGCACTTCTCTTCGCCGGCGTGGCCGCCTTCTTCCTCGTCACCGACGCGCTCTACATCTGGCTGGCCCGCGAGCCCGCCGGCGGCGCCGCGCTCGCCGTCTCCTTCGGCATGGCCGCGGTCATCTCCTTCTTCTGCGCGATGAACTACCGCCGCAAGGGGACCCGACCCGAGGACCGGGAAGGCTCGGAGATCCAGGAGCGCGCCGGAGAGCTCGACTTCTTCCCACCCGAGAGCGGCTACCCGGCGGCGGTGGCCTTCGGCGTCTCCCTGCTGGCCCTCGGTCTGGTCTTCGGCCTGTGGGTCTTCCTGATCGGCGTGGGCGTCACCGGCGGCTCGCTCTTCGGGACGGTGTTCCAATTCGCCCGACGCGATCACTGAGGAGACGCAGCGCGGGTGCGAATCAGCGAACTGCCGCCCTGTGTATGCCAGTTGACCGGCTCTCGCTACACTCCCGCACCATGGCCGATCCGCTCTTCGACGCCGTCGAGCGAGCACAGCTCTGCGATCTGCTCGACGCACTCGGTCCCGAGGCACCGACCCTCCTGGGGCCGTGGACGACCCGCGACCTCGCCGCGCACCTCGTCCTGCGCGAGCGCGACTACCTGGCCGGCCCCGGTCTCGTCCTGCCCGGCACGTGGGCCCGCTTTGCCGAACACCGAAGAAGAGCGCTGGCACGGAGGGACTTTGACCGGCTCCTGGCGACGATCCGCTCGGGACCGCCGCCAGGCTTCTTCCGTATCGGATGGGTGCGCCGATTCCCGAACCTCAACGAGTTCTTCGTCCACCACGAGGACGTACGCCGAGCCAACGGCCGCGCCCCGCGAACCCACGCGTACGCCATGGACCAGGCCCTGTGGCGCAATGTCGGTCGCGCGCCCTGGTTCCTCGCGCGGCGACTGCGCGGCGCGGGTCTTGAGCTGCGGTGGGCAGGGACCGCCGAGACCGTGCGAGCACGGCGGGGTGAACCCACCGCCCGCCTCACCGGACCCCCGGGCGAGCTGCTGCTCTACCTCTTCGGTCGACGGGAGGCGGCGCACGTCGAGTTGAGCGGGCCCGCCGCGGCAGTCGAAGCCGTGCGAAGCGCGCGATGGGGCATGTAGCGGGGCCGACGGTGGCTGGTTGGCGTGCTGGCAGAATGTGCGGATGGCGACGGACCGGCCCTGGGCAGGGCTTCACAGCGACCTGCTGGCGGCGAAGACACTCGTGTACGACCCCGCTGGCTTCGCCTGCTCACAGCCGGTGCCCGAGCCGGAAAGCGCCGAGTACGCAGCGCACGGCTTCACGCTCGACGGGTTGTCGGTCAGGTTCCGCGTGGCCAAGACCACCCCGACGAAGGTCGGCCAGTTCGTCACCGTGTGGCAGCGATCCGCGGAAGGCCCGATCCGGCCCTTCGACGCCGAGGACGGGGTCGATCTCTTCGTCATCAGCAGCCGTGAAGGCGGCCACTTCGGGCAGTTCGTGTTCCCGCGCGAGGTGTTGTGCGAGCGCGGCATCGTGTCCCGGAACCGCTCCGGCGGGAAGCGAGGCTTCCGGGTCTATCCGCCCTGGGTGACCACGACCAGCCGGCAGGCAAGCAGCACTCAGGCATGGCAGATCACCTACTTCCTGCCTGTCGCGGAGCACGCGCCCCTCGACGCGGCGCGCGCCCGAGCCCTCTACCACCCGTAGGCGCACCCTTCCCCAGCTGCGCGGAGCGGGGCCGCGACTCCTCGGGCAGACCTAGGGCGCTTCTGACGGATCTCCGCGGCGTCGCGGCGTCTGGCACGCACGCTCGCGGCGTTGCCGAAATGCCCCCATAGCTCCGCTATGAAGCCATCCCGGCGCCTTGCGATCGCACGCACCAGACGCCGCTCCTTCCTCCACGGAGATCCGTCAGAAGCGCCCTAGTCGTTGCGCTCCTCGCCGGCGCTGACCTTCGGGCCGGCCACCGTCTCGGCGATCTGGCGTTGCTGTTCGGCGGTGACGGGGAGTTCCACGCGGTCGCGGAAGTACCAGGCGCTGAGCGTGGCACGCAGGCGGTCCAGGCGGGGGGCCCGGGCGCCGGGGTATGGCAGGGGTTTGGGGATGTCCCTGGCCAGCATGCGGTAGCGCTCGGTGGTCGGCACCGGCTCCTGGGTCTCGCGCAGGCCGCCGTAGACGCTCTGGAGCACATAGCCCGTTTCGCGGCCCTCCAGGAGGAGTTGGCGTTCGCGGTCCTGTAGGGCCAGGCAGATGCGCTTGGTGAGGAGGAAGGCGAGGACCGGGCCGAGGACGAACAGCACGCGGAAGATCCAGGTCAGGCTCTCGACCGAGACCCGGAAGAGGGTGGCGATGACGTCGTTGCCGCCCGCCGCCAGCAGCACGGCGTACCAGACGATGGCGGCGACGCCGAGCGCCGTGCGGGTGGGGGCGTTGCGCGGCCGGTCGCACAGATGGTGTTCCGTCAGGTCGCCGGTCACCCAGCGCTCGAAGAACGGGTAGGCGTAGAGCAGCATGAAGAGGACGCCCGGCAGGACGAGGGCGGGGAGCAGGACGTTCCACATCAGCGTGTGGCCCGCCACGTTGGTCTCCCAGGCCGGCATCAGCCGCAGTGCGCCTTCGAGGAAGCCCACGTACCAGTCGGGTTGGGCGTCGGTGGAGACGGTGTCGGTGAGGTAGGGGCCGTAGGCCCAGACGGGGTTGATCTGGGCGAGCCCGCCGAGCAGGGTCAGCACCGCGAAGACCATGAAGAACAGGCCGGAGGACTTGGCGGTGAACTGGGGGAACATCGGCTGCCCGACGGCGTTGCGGTTGGTGCGTCCGCGGGCCGGCCAGTGGGTGTGCTTGAGGTACACCACCAGGAGAAGGTGCAGGCCGATCAGGGCGAGCAGCAGGCCGGGGACGAGGAGGATGTGCACGGTGTAGAGCCGGGGAAGCAGAATGTGGCCGGGGTAGGAGCCGCCCCAGAGGAAGTAGCCGAGGTACGTCCCCACCAACGGGAGGGACAGCACGATGGTGTTGGCCGTGCGGAGGCCGGTGCCGGACAGCAGGTCGTCGGGGAGCGAGTAGCCGGCGAAGCCCTCCAACATGGCCAGCATGAACAGCGTCACGCCGACCATCCAGTTGCCCTCCCGCGGCCGACGGAACGCACCGGTGAAGAAGACCCGCAGCATGTGCACCGCCAGCGCGGAGACGAAGACCAGGGCCGCCCAGTGGTGGACCTGACGGATCAACAGGCCGCCCCGGACCTCGAAGCTGATGCGCAGCGTCGAGGAGTAGGCGCCCGACATCGACAGCCCCCGCAGCGGGCCGTACGCACCGTCGTAGGTGTGGTGGGCCATGCTCGGCTCGAAGAACAGCGTCAGATAGACGCCGGTCAGCACCAGGATCAGCAGGCTGTAGAGCGCGATCTCGCCGAGCAGGAAGGACCAGTGGTCCGGGAACGCCTTGCGCAACAGCGCCCGCCCGGCCTCCGAGGCGGGCAGGCGGCCGTCGACCGCGGTGAAGGCGGAGCGGCCGGCCCGACGGGCCCGCGCCACCGTCCCTTCCGTTGCGCTCCCGAACAGCATCTACGGCCCTCCTCGGTGCTGTGGTCCACGCGGCACCCGTGGTGCCCGCTCCACCGCACCCTGCCTGGCCGATCGCCGCCCGGCGCGCATTACGCAGATCGGGGGCACCGCCGGGCGGCCGGGACGTCACGCCACGACGCCGATGCCCTGCCGGACCGGTTGCCCGGTGAGGTAGTGGACGTACTCGTCGGCCAGCCGGAAGCCGGCGGTCCAGGCGAGCAGGCGACTGGCACGGTTGTCGCGGGAGCAGGTCCAACTCGGGGTGTGGCCCCGCGCGGCGATGTCCCGGCACAGGGCGGTGACGCAGGCGAGGGCCAGGCGCTGCCGGCGGTGTTCGGGGAGGGTCACGCAGGCGACGTCCTCGTACCCGGTGCCGCGGAAGTATGCACAGGCGACGGCGAGGACGCGGCCCGCGTGGAAGGCGCCCCAGCCGTGCCCGGAGGCGGCCAGACCCGCCGGGCCGCCCCAACTGGCGTGAATCCAGGCGGCGTCCGAGCCCAGCGCGCCCAACGCCTCGGCGTCCTGGGGCAGCAGGCGGCGCACCTTCACCCCGTGCGGCGGCCGCGGGGCGGCGGTGGACTGGCGGTGCAGGTACACCATGCGTTCCCAGGGGACCAGGAGGTCGAACGAGCTGCCCAACAGGGGCAGGAAGCGGGCGGGTGCCTGGGCGTAGTGCCCGGCGAAGCCGGCCAGGGAGAGCGGCGCCAGCGACGTGGGGTCGCCGCGGAAGAGCGTGTGGTTGGCGCAGGAGACGACCACCGCGCGGGGCGCGTCCGGGCGGTCGACCCACCACCGGCCGTTGCCGGAGATCAGCGCGTGCTGGGCGAGGGCTACCGTGCCGGGCGGACCATCGGCGAACCAGTAGGCGAGGTCCGGGAGTTGGTGCGGCGGGATTTCGATCACGGCGGTTCCTAGTGGCTGGGTACGCTGGGCCGGCCCTGCGCGGTGCGGGCCTACGGGGACGCGAAGAGGGGCGCCCGGTCGGATCACGGGCGCCCCGGGGGCAAAGACGTGTCAGCGGGCGGTGGACGTCTTCGGGCAGCGCGGCGCGTGACATCGGCCCGCCGTATGAGGCGGGTGGGCGAGCACGAGCCGGGCGCTGTTCACATCCCTATCGAATGCCACGGCGTACCCCGCCGCAAGCAGTGCCTGCGCCTCTTTACGGCCCTCTGATGAACGGGGGTTTCGCCGCTGACGGGGTGCTGACGGGGGGCTGACGCGGGCGTGGGCGCGGCCGGGCTCCGAAAGGTCCGAAAACCGCGTGCCGCGCCCACGCCCGCCGTCGGCTCACATGCCGGCCATCCGGCCGGCGCCGGGGCGGAGGTAGACGGCCCAGGTCACCAGCGAGCAGAGTGCGTAGACGGCCAGGAACGCCCAGTAGGCGGCGTTGCCGTTGCCGACCGCCAGGAACGACTGGCGGAAGGCGAAGTTGACCAGGACGCCGCCGAACGCCCCGATGGCACCCGCGAGTCCGATCAGCGCCGAGGCGCGGCGCCGCGCGTCCTGCTCCGCGACGGCCGGATCGGTGCCGCCGTCCACCGCCGCCCGCGCCCTGGCGTGGAAGACCGCGGGGATCATCTTGTACGTGGAGCCGTTGCCGAGGCCGCTCAGCGCGAAGAGGGCGACGAAGCCGGCCAGGAACAGCGGCAGCGAACCGGCGCCCGAGGCGACGAGCACGGTGGCCGTCCCGAGGGCCATCAGCAGGAACGTCAGCACGGTGATCCGCGCGCCGCCGAAGCGGTCCGCGAGCCGCCCGCCGACCGGCCGGGCCAGCGAGCCCAACAGGGGCCCGAGGAAGGTGAGGTACGCGGCCTTCACCGGGGTGTCGAACTGCTGCTGGAACTGGACCTGGAGGACCTGCCCGAAGGCGAAGCCGAAGCCGATGAAGCTGCCGAAGGTACCGATGTAGAGCAGCGAGATGACCCAGCTGTGCGGCTCCCGGACGACCTCGCGCAGCGCGCGCCCGTCATTGCGCAGCGAGGGGAGGTTGTCCATCCGCAGCGCGGCGCCGAGCGCCGCCAGCACGATCAGGGGCAGATAGACCAGCAGCACCAGGCGCGGATGGGCGGTGCCGGCGGTGGCCAGCACCGTCAGCCCGACCAACTGCACCACCGGGACACCGAGGTTGCCGCCGCCCGCGTTCATGCCCAGGGCCCAGCCCTTGAGGCGCTGCGGGTAAAAGGCGTTGATGTTCGCCATCGAGGAGGCGAAGTTGCCGCCGCCGACGCCCGCGACGCAGGCGACCGCGAGCAGCGTGCCGTAGGAGACGCCCGGCTCCAGCACCATCCCGGCCAGCACCGTGGGGACGAGCAGCAACGAAGCGCTGAAGACCGTCCAGTTGCGGCCGCCGAAGCGCGCCACGGCATAGGTGTAGGGCAGCCGCAGCGCCGCGCCGAGCGCGGTGGGCAGCGCGGTGAGGGTGAACTTGCCCGCGGGGTCGATGTGGTACTCCGGGCCGAGGAAGAGCACCAGCACCGACCACAGGCTCCACACCGAGAAGCCGATGTGCTCGGAGAGGACCGAGTAGACCAGGTTGCGGCGGGCCACTCTGGCGCCGGCCTCGGCCCAGAAGTCCTCGTCCTCCGGCCGCCAGTCGGTGAGGGTACGGGCCCGGACCGGGGCCGGTGCGGTGGTGGGTTCGCTGCCGACGGCAGTGCTCGTCATCAGGTGTCACCTGCTCGGTGAGAGGAGGGGGAATCCGGACGGTGGGGGGTGGTGAGGTGACGGTGGTGTGGGGCGCTGTGGGGGGTTACGGCTGGCGCACGTCGGTGTGGGCGGCCGGCGGGCTACGACGCGAGGCGCACCGGCCAGATGCGCAGGACCGCGGGCCGCCCGTCGGGGGTGGTCTCCTCGTCCAGGCAGCGGCCGTCGCGCAGGTCGAACACCTGCTTGTACATCGGGGAGGCCACCGTCGGCACGCCCGCGCGGCTGCCGAGGATGCCGCGGGACAGGACATAGGCGCCGCTGAACGGGTCGCGGTTGTCGACCGCGTACAGCTCGCCGGCGCGGTCCCGGAAGACCGCGACCTGTTGGCCGCTCGCACTGAGCACGGCCACGCCGCGACCGGGCGTCAGCTCGTCGTAGGAGCAGACCCGGGTCCAGCTCCGGCCGTCCAGGATCTCGACGGTTCCGGTCGCGGTGGACGTCTCGACCGCGGGGCGGGTTTCGAGGGTGGTGTCGGTCATGAGGTGCGCACCTCCAGTTGCGGGCCGGCGATCAGTGCCGGGGTGCCGTGCCCGTCCTCGTCGGGGCGGGCGGGACGGATCTGGCCGCGCTCGGGGACGAAGGTCACGGCCGGGTCGGGGGTTCCGGGGGCGTTGACGAAGGAGGTGAAGCGGCGCAGTCGTTCGGGGTCGGCGAGCACCGCGGCCCACTCGTCCTCGTAGCGGTCGATGTGGCGCTCCATCTGCAACTCCAGCTCGGCGCAGATGCCCAGCGAGTCGTCCAGGACGACCTCCCGGACGTGGTCCAGGCCGCCGTCGATGCGCTCCAGCCAGGTCGAGGTGCGCTCCAGCCGGTCGGCGGTGCGGATATAGAACATCAGGAACCGGTCGATCGTCCGGAGCAGGGCCTTCTTGTCCAGGTCGGCCGCGAGCAGGTCGGCGTGGCGGGGGGTCATGCCGCCGTTGCCGCCGATGTAGAGGTTCCAGCCGGCGGAGGTGGCGATGATGCCGAAGTCCTTGCCCTGGGCCTCGGCGCACTCGCGGGCGCAGCCGGAGACCGCCGCCTTGATCTTGTGCGGGGAGCGCAACCCCCGGTAGCGCAGCTCCAGTTCGATGGCCAGCCCGACCGAGTCCTGCACGCCGTAGCGGCACCAGGTCTCGCCCACACAGGACTTCACCGTGCGCAGCGACTTGCCGTAGGCGTGGCCGGACTCGAAGCCGGCGTCGACCAGGCGGCGCCAGATCTGGGGGAGTTGGTCGACGGTGGCGCCGAACAGGTCGATCCGCTGGCCACCGGTGACCTTGGTGTAGAGGCCGTAGTCGCGGGCGATCTCGCCGATGGTGATCAGGCCCTGCGGGGTGATCTCGCCGCCGGGGACCCGCGGCACGACCGAATAGGAGCCGTTGCGCTGCAAGTTGGCGAGGAAGTGGTCGTTGGTGTCCTGGAGCGCGCCCTGCTCCCCGTCGAGGACATGGCCGCCGGCCAGGCTGGCCAGGATCGAGGCGACGACCGGCTTGCAGACCTCGCAACCCTCACCGCCGCGCCCGTATCGGTCCAGCAGATCGCCGAAGGAGTCGATCCCGGCCACCTGGACGATCTCGTAGAGCTCGGCGCGGGTGTGCCCGAAGTGTTCGCACAGGCTCGTGTCGACGGTGACGCCGCCGGCCTCCAGCTCCTCGGCGACGATCGTGCCGAGCTGCTTCACACAACTCCCGCAGCCGGTACCGGCCTTGGTGCACTTCTTGACGTCGGGGACGGTGGTGCAGCCCTGCTCGGACACCGCGGTGCGGAGGGCGCCCTTGGTGACGTTGTGGCAGGAGCAGACGACCGCGTCGTCCGGCAGCGCCGTCGCCCCGGTGGCCGGCGCGAGCCCGGCGGGCAGCACCAGTTGCTCGGGCGCGGTCGTCAGTGGCTTGCCGCCGAGCGCGAGCGGGCGCAGCAGGCCGTAGGACTCGGTGTCGCCGACCAGCACGCCGCCCAGGAGTTGTCCCTCGCGGCCGACGACCAGCTTCTTGTAGACGCCGGCCCGGCTGTCGCTGTAGCGGACGTCGGCCGCGCCCTCGGTGGCGCCGTGCGCATCGCCGAAGCTGGCGACGTCGACGCCCAGCAGCTTGAGCTTGGTGGAGGTGTCGGCGCCGGTGAACAGGTGCTCTGCTGCCGGCAGTTGCCCGGACTGCTCGGCGGCCAGCGAGCGGGCGGCGGCCTCGGCCATCGCATAGCCGGGGGCCACCAGGCCGTAGACCCGGCCGTCGGCGGCCAGCGCGCACTCGCCGATGGCGTGGATGCGCGGGTCGGTGGTGCGGCAGCGCTCGTCGACGACGATGCCGCCGCGCTCGCCGACCGGCAGCCCGCAGTCCCGGGCCAGTTGGTCGCGCGGCCGCACACCGGCGGAGAACACCACCAGGTCGGCGGGGAGTTCGCGGCCGTCGGACAGGCCCATGGCGCGGACCCGGCCCTCGTCGTCGGTGACGATCTCCTGGGTGCCGGCCCCGGTGTGCACATGGACGCCGAGGTCCTCGATCTTGCGGCGCAGCAGATGGCCGCCGTCGTCGTCGACCTGAAGGGCCATCAGTCGCGGGGCGAACTCCACGACATGGGTCTGAAGGCCCAGGGCGGTGAGCGCGCCGGCGGCCTCCAGACCCAGCAGCCCGCCGCCGACCACCACACCGATCCGGGTGCGCTCCGCCTCGGCCTCGTCCCGTATCCCTTGCAGGTCCTCGATGGTGCGGTAGACGTGACAGCCGGCCGCCTCCCGGCCGGGGACCGGTGGCACGAACGGGACCGAGCCGGTGGCCAGCACCAGCGCGTCGTAGCGCAGCGTCGCGCCGGAGGCGCAGGTGACGGTCCCGGTGGCGCGGTCGATGGCGGTCGCCGGGTCGGACAGGCGCAGGTCGATGCCGTGCTCGGCGAGGAACCCGGCCGGGGTCAGGGAGAGTTCGTCCGTACTGGTGCCGGAGAACCACGAGGTCAGATGGACCCGGTCGTAGGCGGCGCGGGGTTCCTCGGCGAGTACGGTGATCCGCCACTGCGCGGCCTCCGGCTGCTCGACGAAGGTCTCCAGGAAACGCTGGCCGACCATGCCGTGGCCGACCAGGACCAGTTCCTTGAGCGGGCTGTTCGAGGGGCGCTGCGTCATGAGGAGGCTCCGAGGGTGGTGAGCAGGTGCAGGGGGTGGTCGGGCAGCGGCTCGTCGCGCTCCAGTGCGCGGGCGAGGTCACCGACGGTGGTCAGATCGCCGAGGAGGATCGCGCCGACCAGGCGGTCCCCGCGCAGCACCAGCTTCTTGTAGCTGCCGCGGGTGGTGTCGGTCAGCCGCACCACGGCCAGCCCCGGGTCGTCGCCCGGGTCGGCCTCGTCGAGGTGGACCTCGCCGAAGGCCGCGTACTCCAGCGGGCCGGCGCTGAGCCGGGCCAGTGGCCGGGAGCCGGTGTAGCGGGCATCTGGGGCGTTGCCGGAGAGTCGGGCGGCGAGCACGTCCGCCTGCTCCCACGCCGGGCCGGCCAACCCGTGGACGGTGCCGCGGTGTTGGGTGCAGTCGCCGATCGCGTGCACATGAGGGGCGGAGGCGGCCAGGGCGTCGTCGACGACGATCCCGGTGTCGACCCTCAGGCCTGCGGCGTGCGCCAGCGCGGTGCGCGGTCGCACGCCGCAGGCCAGCACGAGCAGATCGGTGCCCAGCCGGTAGCCGCTGGCCAACTCGACCTCGCCGTCCTCGGTCAGCGCCCGGGCGCGGTTGCCGAGGTAGCTCTCCACGCCCAGCGCGCGCAGGCCGCCGCGCAGCGCCGCCGAGGCGTCCGCATCGAGCTGGCGCTCTATCAAGTACGGCCCCTGGTGCACGATTTCGACCTGGATGCCGAGCGCGGCCAGGGCTCGCGCGGCGCTCACCCCGAGCACCCCGCCGCCGACCACGACGGCCCGCTTCGCGCCGGCCGCGTCCTGGGCGAGCCGGGCGCAGTCGGCCAACGTGCGCAGCGCGTGCACCCCGGCCCGCAGCCCTTGGCCGTCGGGGCGGCGCAGCCCGCGGACCGGCGGCAGTACCGGATTGGCGCCGGTGGCCAGCACGAGTTCGTCGTACTCCGCGCCCTCGCCGTCGGCGAGGGTGAGCGTGTGGGCCGCGGTGTCGACGGACACCACCTCGCAGCCGGGCCGCACCGCGGCGGCCCCGATCGGCAGCGCGATGGCCTCGGCGTCGAACCGGCCGGCCAACACCTCGGCGAGCAGGACGCGGTTGTAGGGGGCGCGCGGCTCGGCGCCGTAGAGGGTGACCCGCCCGGTGCCGCCCAGCGCGTGGTACCGCTCGGCGAACCGCGCCGCGGCCATACCCGCGCCGACCACCGCTATCCGACGCGCGTTCATCCCAGGTCCCCCGTCCCCGAGCCCCGCCCCAACTCCCCACTCGGGAGCTCCAACCGCACCGCGCACACCTTGAACTCCGGCATCTTCGACGTCGGGTCCAGCGCGGGATTGGTCAGCGTGTTGGCCCGGCCCGGGCCCGCCCAGTGGAACGGCATGAAGACCGTGTCCGGCCGGATGGCGTCGGTGATCCGGGCCGGGGCGAGCGCCCGACCGCGCCGCGAGACCACCGCGAGCGGCCCGCCCTCCACGACGCCGAGCCGGGCCGCCAGCCGCGGGTGCAGCGCCACGAACGGGCCCGGCGCGGCCCCGACGAGCTCGGCCACCCGGCGGGTCTGCGCGCCGCTTTGGTACTGCGCCAGCACCCGGCCGGTGGTCAGATACAGCGGGTACTCCGCGTCCGGCTCCTCCGCCGCCGGCCGGTGACTGACCGCGGCGAACCGCGCCCGACCGTCCGGGGTGGCGAACGCGTCGAGGAAGAGCCGCGGCGTGCCGGGGTGCTCCGCGTCCGGGCAGGGCCAGAAGACGCCGTCCTCGGCGCGGATCCGGTCGTAGCTGATGCCCGTGTAGTCCGCCTGCCCGCCCGCCGAGGCGCGGCGCAGCTCGGCGAAGACGGTCTGGGGGTCGTCGTCGAATCGGCCCGGTCGGGCATCCGGCGTCGCCGCCCCCAGTCTCTCGGCCAGCTCGCGCAGGATCCACAGGTCGCTGCGGACGCCGGGCGGGGGAGCGGTGGCCTGCTGACGCAGTATCACCCGCCCCTCCAGATTGGTCAGGGTGCCGGTCTCCTCCGCCCACTGGGTGCTCGGCAGCACCACGTCCGCGAGCTGCGCGGTCTCCGAGAGCACCACATCGGAGACGACCAACAGTCCCAACGCCCGCAGCCGCTCGGCGACATGGGCGGCGTGCGGCGCGGAGACCACCGGGTTGGAACCCATCACCAGCAGCGCGTGCACGCCCCCCGGGCCTGACCGGCCCAGGCTGTCCAGCAGCTCGTAGGCGGAGCGGCCGGCGCGCGGCAGTGCGCCCGGATCGACGCCCCAGACGGCGGCGACATGGGCCCGGGCGGCGGGGTCCTCGATGGAGCGGTAGCCGGGGAGCTGGTCGGCCTTCTGGCCGTGTTCGCGCCCGCCCTGGCCGTTGCCCTGGCCGGTCAGGCAGCCGTAGCCGGAGTACGGCCGGCCCGCCTTGCCCGCGGCCAGGCAGAGGTTGATCCAGGCGCCGACCGTGTCGGTGCCCTTGCTCTGCTGCTCGGGACCGCGGGCGGTGAGCACCATGCCGCTCGCGGCGCGCCCGAAGTACCGGGCGGCCTGCCGCAGTTGGGCCGCCGGAACGCCGGTGATCCGCTCCACCCGCTCCGGCCAGTGCGCCATCGCCGCGGCCCGGGCATCCCCGTACCCCTGGGTGCGGGCCGCGATGAAGTCCGCGTCGACCAGGCCGTCGGCGATCAGTACGTGCAGCAGGCCGAGCGCCAGCGCGAGGTCGGTGCCGGGCAGCGGTTGCAGATGCAGGTCGGCCTGCTCGGCGGTCCGCGTCCGGCGCGGGTCCACCACGATCAACGTGCCGCCGTTCTCCCGGAGTTCCCGGAAGTAGCGCAGCGCGGGCGGCATCGTCTCGGCCGGATTGCCGCCGACCAGGATCAGGCACCCGGTGTGCGCGATGTCGGCCAGCGGGAACGGCAGCCCGCGATCCAGCCCGAACGCCAGCCGGCTCGCGGCGGCGGCCGAGGACATGCAGAACCGGCCGTTGTAGTCGATCGAAGCGGTGCCCAGCGCCACCCGGGCGAACTTGCCGAGTTGGTAGACCTTCTCGTTGGTCAGCCCGCCACCACCGAAGACCCCCACCGCGTTTGCGCCGTGCTCCGCCCGTACCGCGGCCAGGCCGGCCGCCACCCGGTCCAGCGCCAGCGGCCAGCTCGTGGCCCGCAGTTCGCCCCGTTCGCGCACCAACGGCGTGGTCAGCCGCGCACCGGGCGCCAGCAGAACCGCGGCGCTCCGGCCCTTGCCGCACAGCGCACCACGGTTGACCGGGAAGTCGGCGCGCTCCTGCACCTCCGGGGTCGCCCCGGCGGTCAGCCGCATGCCGCACTGCAACGAGCAGTACGGACAGTGCGTCGCCGTGGTGGCGAGGGCGGTGGTGGTGACGGTGTCGGCCATGACCCGACCCTGACCGCAGCGCGTTACATCTCCTCACCCGGTGTATTGCGCGCCTGATACGCCTCGCGCACACCACCATGGCCACACGGTGCGGCTAGCGACATATGCCGTAACACAACGAACGGTTCGCTAACACCGGTGTGATCGCCAGGCAACCTACGGGTAACTCGCGCCCCCGACTCTGCCGACATGGGAACTGCCGCCTCCGCCCACCCCACCGGCCCCGCCGGTGGCGCACACCTTCCGCTGACCGGCTTCACCGTCGGCGTCACCGCCGCACGCCGCCGCGAGGAACTCGTCGCGCTGCTGACCAGGCGCGGCGCCCGGGTGGTCGAGGCGCCCGCGCTGCGCATCCTCCCGCTGGAGGACGACCTCGCGCTGCGCCGCGCCACCCAACAGTGCCTGGCCAAACCACTGGACTACGTGGTGGCGACCACCGGCGTCGGATGGCGCGGCTGGATGAGCGCCGCCGACGGCTGGGGCCGGGGCGCCGAACTCGCCGCCGTCTGCCGGGACGCGGTCGTCCTCACCCGCGGCCCCAAGGCGACCGGCGCGGTGCGGGCCAGCGGAGTGGACGAGAGCTGGTCCCCGGACACCGAGGCCACCGACGAACTCCTCACCTGGCTCCTGGCCCGACCCCTCGACGGCCGCCGGATCGCCGTCCAGGAACACGGCCTGCCGCTGGACCACTTCGCCGCCGCACTGCGCGAACGCGGAGCCGAGGTGATCTCGGTCCCCGTCTACCGCTGGGCCCCGCCCGAAGACCCCGGCCCGGTACGACGACTGGTCGAGCAGACCGCCCGCCGGGAGATCCACGCACTCACCTTCACCAGCGCCCCCGCGATCGCCGCCTTCCTGGCCACCGCCACCGCCGACGGCCTGCACGAGCAGGTGGTGGCGGCGCTGCGCACCGATGTGCTCGCCATCTGCGTCGGCCCCGTCTGCGCCCGCCCGCTCCTGGACGCCGGCCTTCCGGTCGTCTGGCCCGACCGCGGCCGCCTCGGTGCCCTGGTCCGCACCGTCACCGAGGAACTCCCGCCCCGCAGCCGCCGGACGCTTCGCGTGGACGGCCGCGAGCTGGTGCTCCAGGGCAACGCCCTCCTGGTCGACGACGAGAGCTACTGGCTCTCACCCAAGAGCGCCACCGTGCTGCGCGCCCTCGCCGAACACCCCGGCTGGGTACTCAGTCGCGCCGAACTGCTGCGCCGCGCCTGGGCCGGCTCCGACGCCGACGAACACGCCGTCGAGGCCGCGGTCGGCCGACTGCGGTCCTCGCTCGGCAGGCACGGCGACCTGATCCGTACCGTCCCCAAGCGCGGCTACCGACTGGCGGCGGGATGACCGGCGCCCCCACCCTGCTGGCCGTCGCCCACGGCACCCGCGACCCCCAGGGCGCCGCCGCCACCGAGGCCCTGATCGCCCGCACCCGCGCACTCCACCCCGAACTCCCCATCCAACACTGCTACTTGGACCTGCTCACCCCCTCGCTCCCCGAGGCCCTGGCCGGCCTGACCGGCGACGTGATCGTGGTCCCCCTGCTCCTCGGCGCCGGCTACCACCTCCGCGTCGACATCCCCGCCGCCCTCGCCGGCGCCCCCCACCTACACACCCGGATCGCCCGCGCCCTCGGCCCCGACCCCCTCCTCGCCGACGTCCTGACGGACCGCCTGCGCCAGGCCGGCTGGCACCCCGACGACCATGCGGACGGCGGCGCCCTCGTCCTGGCCGCCGCCGGCTCCACCGACCCGCGCGCCAACGCCGACACCGCCGCCATGGCCGAACTGCTGCGCGCCCGACTCCCACAGGGCGGCCGCGTGCTGCCCGCCTACCTCTGCGCCGCCGGCCCCACCCCCGCCGAGGCCGTCGCCACCCTCCGCGCGGCCGGCCACCCCCGCATCGCCCTCGCCGAATACCTCCTGGGCCCCGGCCTCTTCGCCCGCCGCGCGGCCCGCTCCGGCGCCTGCCTCGCCACCGCCCCCCTGGGCGCCCACGACGCGGTCGCCCACCTCATCGCGCTCCGCTACGAGGAGGCGGTGGGGGAGTTGGCGGCTGTCGTCCCCGCCCGGAATCCGTAAGGGAGGGCGCGGAGTTGCGCTCCCGACGCAAGGTCGCCGCATAGCTGACACGCGCCGGCAAAGTGGGGTGGGTTGACGGACGTATTACGGCCGTCGTCACCCGCCACGTCTTGTGAAGGGAGTGGCGCGACAACTGGACTGATTTCGCGTCGATGTGATGGCGCATCAGTTTGCTCAGTTCGTGGCACCCCCTTTCCCTCCTCCCTTGCCGGAGTGTGTTTTTTGGGTTTCCGGGACGTGGCGAGACGAGGGCGCGGAGGCGACGGGAATCGGGCGCCGGGGAAGGGTTTTTCGGGAGGGTGCGGGAGTCGCGCCGTGACGAGTTCCGGTGAATTCCCGTGTGTGGCACGCGATATGGGCGAGTAAAGGATGCGTCAGGGCGGCGTTGGGGCCCGGAGTCGCTGCTCAGGGCGGTGAGAGAGAGTGATGAGCCTACTCGGTGGTAATTTCCGGCGGGCGGGGGTTGATTGGGGCAGAGAAAGTGCCCGGGGGCGTTTTCCGGCGGTTCGTGGCGCGTAATACGTGTGAACAGGGTCACGTTGCATCGGGCTGTGTGGCTGCTGCTACGTTGAGTGCGTTGCAGGGCGACCGAGGGGGCGCACGACCATTTGCCACGTCACTATTGTTGCGGGATCAGGTTCCTGTCGGTGTGGTGAATCCGCCATAGGGAGAGACCGGAAAGCCGGACGGTGAGCCGGCGGCAACGACGGGCCGTGTCGCGTCAGTTGCCGTGGGGTCGGGCCTGGTCTGCATGACCGCCCCTCGCCGATGCCCGCTATCCCGGCACCACGGCGCCCCTTACGTCAATTCGTATCGCTTCTTCGCCTCAGCATCACCTCAATACCGTTCCACCGCGACGGCGCTCGGGAGACCCCCGCTGCCCGTCGGTTCGTATGCGTGCCCGACCGGCGCGCGACGGGAAAGGTCCATTCGTTGATGAACACGGCGCCTGTGCCAGGCACCAGTCAGCAGCCATTACTCGAAGAGCTCTTCCGGGAACAGGTCGCGTGCCGCCCCGACGCACCGGCCGTGGTCGACGGCGAGACCACGCTGTCGTACCGCGAACTCCACGACCGTGCGGGCCGGGTGGCGGCCGGGCTGATCGCGCTCGGCGTGCGGCGGGAGACGCCGGTGGCCATGGCCTTCCCGCGTTCGGCCGACGCGATCGTCTGCACCATGGCCATCGTGCTGGCCGGCGGCGCCTACCTGCCGGTCAACCCCGACTTCCCCGGCGAGCGCCTGGCGCACATGCTGGGCGACAGCGGAGCCGAACTGCTGGTCTGTGCACCAGGGTTGGCCGGAACGCTGGCCCCCGCGTTACCGCAGACGACCCGGGCCATGACGCTCGGGGCGCTGATCGCCGAAGGGGAGCGCGCCGGGATCTCCCCGCCGACCGAGGCCGTGCCCAGTGCGGAAGAGCGGTCCCCGCTGGCCTACGTGATGTTCACCTCCGGGTCCACCGGTCGACCCAAGGGCGTGCTCGTGGAGCAGGCCGGCATCGTCCGACTGGTCAGGGACAACGGCTTCTTCCGCTTCTCCGCGGACGAGCGGCTGCTGTTGACCGGCGCCCTGGAGTTCGACGCGGCGACCTTCGAGATCTGGGGGTGCCTGCTCAACGGCGCGACGCTGTATGTGACCGGCAAGGAAACGCTGCTGGTCCCCGCCGCCCTGAAGACCTTCCTGCATCGCCACGCCATCACCGTGATGTGGATGACCGCCCCGCTGTTCGGCCAGACCGCGGACGCCGACCCCGCGGTCTTCGCCCGGCTGGGCGCGGTTGTCGTGGGCGGCGACGTGCTCCCGGCCCGCCAGGCACAGGCGCTGCGGACCGCGTACCCCGGGTTGCGGATCATCAACGGCTACGGCCCGACCGAGAACACCACCTTCACCACCACCCACGAGGTGCGGGACGCGGAGCCGGGCCCGGTGCCCATCGGGCGGCCGCTGAACGGCACGACCGTGCGGGTGTTGGACGAGGAACGACGACCGGTGCCCACGGGGACGCCCGGTGAGCTGTACACCGGCGGGAGTGGACTGGCCCGCGGCTACCTGGGCCGGCCGGACCTGACCGCGGAGCGCTTCGTCCTGATCGACGGCGAGCGCTGCTACCGCACCGGTGACCGCGTGACGCTGGACGCGGACGGCCTGTTGCACTTCCACGGCAGGATCGACGACCAGGTCAAGATCCGTGGGCACCGGGTGGAGGTCAAGGAGGTCGAGGCGGTTCTGTCGGGCTGCCCCGGCGTTCTGGACGGCTGCGTGATCGTCGCCGCGGACGAGGGCGGCAAGCACCTCGTCGGCTACGCGGTCCTCGACGGGGACACGGACGCCGAACGGATACGGGCGGCACTGGCGGCACGGCTGCCCGACTATCTGCGGCCGGACGACCTGGTGGTGCTGGACCGCCTCCCGTTGAATGCCAACGGCAAGGTCGACAAGGCCGCACTTCCCCCGGTGGCAAAGGGCATTGCCTGCCCGTCAGATGCCGCGGACGCATACGCCGGGTTGTCCGACGCGCAGCGGCGGCTCGCC
This sequence comes from Streptomyces sp. NPDC057743, assembly GCF_042798755.1. Taxonomy (NCBI): domain Bacteria; kingdom Bacillati; phylum Actinomycetota; class Actinomycetes; order Kitasatosporales; family Streptomycetaceae; genus Streptomyces; species Streptomyces sp. NPDC057743. Next base: position 84,999 of record NZ_JBHVJX010000010.1, on the reverse strand, counting down.
GAGGTGTGGGACGTGGTACTGCGGCTGAACGGCCGTGCCGTGCGGCCCGAGGACGACTTCTTCACGCTGGGCGGCAACTCCCTCGCCGCCGGGGCGCTCATCGGGCGACTGGCCGTGCGGGACGGGGTGGCCCTCTCGTACCGGGAGGTCTTCGAGAGCCGCACCCTGGCGCGGATGGCGGAGGCCATGGAGCGCGCCGGGCAGACCCCGTCGGCCGGTCTCCCGCCGGTCACGCCGGCGCCGACCGGCGTCCCCACCGCCCTCCACCCGCAGCAGTACGGGCTGCACACCCACGCCCAGGTGGCGCCGGCCTCGCTCGCCTACCACATTCCGCTCCGCATCGACCTCGACGGGCCGGTGACGAGCTCGGCGGTGAGGTCCGCGCTGAGTGAACTGGTGCGCCGGCACGATGCGTTGCGGACCAGATTCGTCGTCACCGGCGGGGGAGTGCGACAACTGGCCGATCCCCACGCCGTGGTGGAGCTGGTGGGGCCGCCCGACTCCGACGTGTGCGCCGATGAGGACGACCGGTCGTTGCTGGCCTCCTTCGTTCGGCCCTTCGACCTGGAGAGCGGGCCGCTGCTGCGGGCGCTGCTGATCCGGTTGGACGACACCGGCCACCGGCTCTACCTCGACGTCCACCATGCGGTGTTCGACGGGGTGTCGTTGCGGATCGTCGCGGAGGAGCTCACCGAGCTGCTCTCCGGCGGCGCCCTGCCGGAGCCCAAGTGGGGCTACGCCGACGCCGCGCAGTGGTACGCCGAGCGGCTGGCCGAGGGCGCGTTCGCCGCCGACGAGCGGTACTGGACGGAGGTCCTGGCCGATCCGCCGCGGCTGGAGCTGCCCACGGACCACCCGCGCCCACCCGTGCGAGCGGAGAGCGGAGCGGTGGTGCGGCTGGCGCTGACGTCCGAGCGCGACGCGGCGGTCCGGCGGATCGCCGAACGGACCGGCAGCACGCCGTTCGCCGTGCTGCTCAGCGCCTACGGCGCGGCGCTGATGCAACTGTCCGGACAGCGCGACGTGGTGGTCGGCAGCCCGATGAGCGGGCGGATCCACCCCGACTTCGAGCCCGTGGTGGGGATGTTCGTCAACACCGCCCCGCTGCGCCTCACCGTCGGCGAAACCGCCACCCTCACCGACCTGTTGGACGCCGCCCACCAACGGCACCAGGAAGCCCTGGAACACCAGGCATACCCCTTCGACCGGATCGTCGGACAGTTGGGGCTGCCCCGGGACGCCACCCGGCTCCCCCTCCTGGACGCCTTCTTCGCCTGGCAGAACATCGACTTCCACGGCTTCGCCCGCGACGGGCTGAAAGTGGACGTCACCCTGCTGCACCCGGACTCCTGCCGCTTCGACCTGAACCTCCAGGCGTACCAGCGGCCCGACGGCACGGTGCTCGAATTGGAGTACAGCACCGCGCTGTTCACCGCGTCCTCGGCGGAATACCTCCTCCACCGCGTGGCCGAGCTGATCGACGACCTCGACGCCGCCCCGCACACCTCCCTGTTCGACTCCTCGGCGTCCACGAGCGCGGCCACCCCCGCCTACGCCGATTTCTCTTTCTAGAAGGACCCCATGACCAGCGCACTCCAGGTCCAGCAGGCCCTCCGCAACCACCCCGACCAGCAGGAGTTCTGGGAGACCCGCAGCCAGGGCTGGACCGAACCGGTCCAGGTCATCCGCGACCACCTGCGCCCCGGTGCCGGCGAACACCGCACCGCCGACGCCCGGTTGGACCCGGCCACCGCGACCGCCCTGACCCGGATCACCTCGGGCGACGCGGTGCTGCTGCGCACCGTCGCCGCCACCGCGCTGGCGCTGCTCGCCGCGCGGACCACCGACCGCGACGACATCGTCGTCCACCTGCCCGTGCCGCCGCAGCACTTCGACGCCCCCAACCGCGCCGTCCCGCTCGATGTGCGCATACCAGCGCAGACCGCGGCCAAGCAGCTCCTCGGGGCCGTCCGCACCGGATACCTCGAAGCGGCGGCCCATCTGGACGTGCCCGTACGGCACTTGCTGGAGCGCGCCGGCAGCCGCCCGACCGACTTCATGATCGCGGTCGACGGCGACCTCGGCCCGCAGGACGCCGACCAGGCCGGCGCCCCGCTGCTGTTCACCCTGACCACCGGCGCCGACCCGCGGCTGGCCCTGCGCTACGACCCGACGCTGTTCACCGAGGCCACCGCGGACCGCCTGCTGGACGGCTACCGCACCCTGCTGCACACCCTCACCACCGCACCCGACACCACCACCGACGCCCTCCGCGCCCCCTCCGAAGACGAACTCGCGCTGCTTCAAGGCGAGTTCAATGAAACGGACGCCGACTTCCCGAGCGGACGGCTGCTGCACAGCTTCCTGGAGGAACGGGCCCGCGAGCACGGTGACCGGATCGCCGTCGCCGACGGCAGCGGAACCACCTACGCCCGGCTCAACGCGGACGCCAACCGCCTGGCCCGCACCCTGCGCGCCCGCGGTGTGCGTGCCGGCAGCATCGTCGGCGTCTGCATCCCCCGCTCCGCCGCGATGCTCACCGCCCTCTACGCCGTACTCAAGGCGGGCGGCGCCTACCTGCCGATCGACCCCACGCTGCCCGACAACCGCATCGCCTACCTGCTGGAGCACAGCGGTACCGAACTGGTGCTCACCACCGGCGACACCGCCCACGTCCTCGGCACCCACCCCACCCTCGACCTCGACGACCCGGCCAACTGGGCGGCCGAGGACGGCGACCTCGACCCGGTCACCGGGCCCGATGACGCCTGCTACGTCATCTACACCTCCGGCTCCACCGGCCGTCCCAAGGGCGTCGTCGTCGAGCACCGCGCCATCGTCAACCGGCTGTGGTGGATGCAGCGCCAGTACCCGCTCGGCGCCGACGACGTCATCCTGCACAAGACGCCGTTCACCTTCGACGTGTCGGTGTGGGAGATCTTCTGGTGGACGCTGGCCGGCGCCTCGGTCGCCACCCTGCCCAACGGCGCGGAGAAGGACCCCGAGCGGATCGCCGCGCGGGTCGCTGAGAGCGGGGCGACCACCCTGCACTTCGTGCCCAGCATGCTGCACGCCTTCCTCACCTTCACGCGCGCCGCCGGCACCACCTCCGCCCTCCGCACGCTGCGGCAGGTCTTCGCCAGCGGCGAGGCGCTCGCCGCGGCCCATGTCGAGCTGTTCCGCCAGGCGTTGCCCGACGCCCGGCTGAGCAACCTCTACGGCCCGACCGAGGCCGCCGTCGACGTCAGCTACTTCGACTGCGACACCGTCGACACCACCCGCTCGGTGCCCATCGGCCGCCCCATCGACAACATCAAGCTGCTGGTGCGCACCCGCAGCGGCGACCTCGCCCCGATCGGAGTGCCCGGCGAACTGTGCATCGCCGGCGTCGGCCTGGCCCGCGGCTACCTGCACGCACCGGAGCTCACCGCGGAGCGCTTCGTCGCCGGCCCGGACGGCTTCGGCCGCCTCTACCGCACCGGCGACCTGGCCCGCTGGCTGCCCACCGGAATCCTGGAGTACCTCGGCCGGCTCGACACCCAGGTCAAGATCCGCGGCTACCGCATCGAACTGGGCGAGATCGAGCACCTGGCGAGCGGGGTGGCCGGAGTCGTCGAGTGCGCCGTTGCGGCCGTCGAGGGCGACCGCGGTGAGAAGGCGCTGTGCGCCTACGTCGTCGCCGGACCCGGCTTCGAGGAGACGGCGCTGCGCACCGCGCTCGCCGCCGAACTGCCCTCCTACATGGTCCCGCAGTTCCTCGTCACCGTCCCCGCCATCCCCACCAACCACAACGGCAAGCGTGACCTGGCCGCCCTGCCACGCCCGGCCCAACAGAACGTCGAAGAACAGCACATCGAGCCGACCACCGACACCGAGCGCCTGATCGCCGCGGTGTGGGCGGACGTCCTGGGCACCGAACGCATCGGCGCACAGGACAGCTTCTTCGCCCTCGGCGGCGACTCCATCCTCGGCATCCGCGTGGTGGCCGCGCTCCGACAGGCCGGCTACGAGGTCACCGTCGGCGAGGTCTTCGCCCACCAGCGACTCACCGACCTCGCCACCGTGGTACGCCCGGCCCAGCAGGCGGCCCAGCCCGAGCCCACGACCGGGGACACCGGCTCCTGGCCGGCCTCCGCGCTCCAGCAGGGCATGATCTACCACAGCAGCGTGGACACCGAAGTACCCGTCTACCACGACATCTTCCGCTACCACGTGGACGTCCCCCGCGTCGACGCCGACGCCCTGGTGACCGCCTGGCGCCGACTGACCCAGCGTCACCCCGTGCTGCGGGCCCGCTTCGACCTGGAGACCTTCGACCGGCCCCACATGGTCGTCGAGGACGCCCCGGCGCTGCCGGTGGAGGTCGTCGACCTGCGCACCGCCGCGGACCCGGCCGCCGACGTCACCGCCTGGGCCGAACAGGAGAAGCGCAACCCCATCGACCCGGGCACCGCCCCCGTCTACCGCGTCCGGATCTTCGTCACCGCCCCCGACCGCATCACCCTCGGCCTCAGCTTCCACCACGCCCTCCTGGACGGCTGGAGCGTCGCCTCCCTGGTGGAGGAGTGGGTCCGCGGCTACGGCGATCTCCTCCAGGGCCGGGGCCAGCCCCCCGCCCCCGCCGTGACCCTGCAATCCCACTACGCCGTCCTGGAACGGCAGGCCGAAGAGGACCCCTCCCAACGGGACTTCTGGGCCGCCGAACTCGACGGCGCCGACATCACCGAGGTGCCGCGGCTCGGCACCGACCGCGGCCACGGCGTCACCTCCGAAGTCGTCATCGCCGCCCGCCCGCTGGACCCGGAGTTGCTTCAGACGCTGCGCCGCCGCGCCCAGGAATGGTCCGTCCCGCTCAAGAGCGTCTTCCTGGCCGCACACCTGCGGGTGCAGGCGTTCGTCGCCAACCGACACCAGGTGACCACCGGACTCGTCGCCAACGGCCGGCCCGAGGTCGACGGCGCCGAGACCGCGCTCGGCATGTTCCTCAACACCCTGCCGTTCCGGCTCGACCTCGACACCGACCACACCTGGCGCGAACTGGCCGAACGCTGCTTCGCGTTGGAACAGCGCCTGCAACCCCACCGCTGGTACCCGCTGCCGGCCATCCAGAAGCTGCACGGCGGCCCGGCCTTCGACGTGCTGTTCAACTTCACCAACTTCCACGTCCACCAGCAGGACGCACCGGCCGACGGACCCGCCGTCCGCGCCGTCGACTACTTCGAGCAGACCAACGCCCCCCTCGTCGTCTACGTCGGCGCCAACGCCTACGAGGGCGGCTGGGAATACCGCATCGGCTACGACCCCGGACAGTTCACCGCCGAGCAGATCGACCGCTACCTCGGCTACTACGGCAACTGCTTCCAGGCACTGGCCACCGCCGGCGAACGCCCCTGGGCCGACACCGTCCCGCTCACCGCCGACGAACGCGCCGTACTGCTGCCCGCCGTCGCCCACCCCACCGTCCCCGAACTCGACGGCAGCGCCACCCTCGTCGACCGCTTCGCGGCCATGGCCGACAAGCACGGCGACGCCACCGCGGTCTCCTGCGACGGACGCCGGCTGACCTACCGCGAACTCGACCGCCGCGCCAACGCGTTGGCCCACCACCTGGCCGCCCGCGGCGTCCGCCCCGGCGACCTCGTCGCCCTGGCGCTGGAGCGCGACGTCGAGATGGTCGTCAGCATCCTGGCCACCCTCAAGGCCGGCGCGGTGTACGTACCGATCGACCCCGGCTACCCCGAGGACCGCATCCGCACCACCGTCGAGGACGCCGGCGTCCGCCTGGTCCTGGCCACCGCCGAGGTGTGCGCGCTCTTCCCGGACCGCGCCACCCTCACCGGCACCGCGGACGCCCTGGGCACCCTCGTCGGCGCGGGCGCCGACCACGGCCCGGAGCACGGCCTGACCGCCGACTCCCCGGCCTACGTCATCTACACCTCCGGTTCCACCGGCCGCCCCAAGGGCGTCCTGGTGACCCACGGGAACGTCCTGCGCCTGTTCTCCCGCACCGAGCACTGGTACGGCTTCTCCGAGGACGACACCTGGGCCCTGTTCCACTCCTTCGCCTTCGACTTCTCCGTATGGGAGTTGTGGGGCGCCCTGCTGTACGGCGGCCACCTCGTGGTCGTTCCCTACTGGGTCAGCCGGTCCGTCGAGGACTTCGCCGACCTCGTCGTCACCGAGGGCGTCACCGTCCTCAACCAGACCCCCTCCGTCTTCGGACAGGTCAAGCAGGCCCTGATGGACCGGGTCGGCCCCGACGACGTCCGCCTGCGGCACGTCGTCTTCGGCGGCGAGGCGCTGGACTTCGCCGGACTGGCCGACTGGTTCGACCACTTCGGCGACGCCCGCCCCGAGTTGGTCAACATGTACGGCATCACCGAGACCACCGTGCACGTCACCTACCGTCCGGTGCGCGCCGCCGACACCCGCGCCCCCGGCAGCATGATCGGCGAGCCCCTCCCCGACCTCGGCCTCTACCTCGTCGACGCCCTGGGCCGCCCGGTGCCCCTGGGCACCCCCGGCGAGATCGCCGTCACCGGCGGCGGCGTCGCTCTCGGCTACCTCAACCGGCCCGAGGAGAACGCCAAGCGGTTCGTCGCACTCGACCTCGGCCACGGCCCGACCCGCGCCTACCGCTCCGGCGACCTGGCCCGCCGACTGCCCGGCGGCGACGTCGAATACCTCGGCCGCGGCGACGCCCAGGTCAAGATCCAGGGCTACCGCATCGAGACCGGCGACATCGAGTCCGCACTGGTCGCCCACCCCCGCATCGACTCGGCCCTGGTCATCGCCTTCACCCGCCGCACCGGCGGCAAGGCCCTGGCCGGCTACTACGTCCCGCTACCCGGCGAGGCCATCGACCGCCAGGAGTTGCGCGCCCACCTCACCGACCGGCTGCCCGGCTACATGGTGCCCAGCTTCCTGGTCGAGGTCGAGCGCTGGCCCCTGACCATCAACGGCAAGACCGACCGACGCGCACTGCCGCACCCCGAGGACCACTCCGGCGGCACCGACCGCGCCCACACCGCGCCACGCAACGCCACCGAGGCTCGCCTGACCGCCGTCTGGCAGGACGTCCTCGGCCTGGAACGGGTCGGCATCGACGACGCCTACTACGACCTGGGCGGCGACTCCCTCCAGGGCATCCGCCTCATCGGCGCCCTCCGCCGCGCCGGCTACGAGGTGCCGCTGCACGAGCTGTTCCGCCTCCAGACCATCCGCGCCCTGACCGACCACGGCATGATCACCGGCACCGGCGACCCGTCGGCCCAGCCCGCCGAGACCCGGCCCTTCGACCTGCTCGACACCGAGGACCGGGACCGCCTCCCGGCGGACATCGTCGACGCCTACCCCGCCACCCAGCTCCAGCTCGGCATGATCTTCCACACCGACCTCGAACCGGCCCAGGCGGTCTTCCACGACCTGATCCGCTACCGCATCGACCTCCCCTTCGACCAGGAGACCCTGACCGGCCTGTTGACCGCCATGGTCGACGCCGAAGGCCACGAGATCCTCCGCACCTCCTTCGCCCTGGACGGCCACCGCCGCCCGCTCCAACTGGTGCACCCCCACGGCCGGGTGGAACTCACCGTGCACGACCTCACCCACCTCGACGACGCCCAGCGCACCGCGCACGTCGACGCCTGGTTCGAGGCCGAGAAGAGCACCGGATTCGACTGGCACCTGCCGACCCAGATGCGGTTCTTCGCACACCGCGCGACCGACGACTCCTTCTACCTCTCGGTCAGCTTCCACCACGCGATCATCGACGGCTGGAGCTTCTCCGGCCTGATGGCCCGACTGCTGGACGACTACCGCAACGCGCTAGCCGGCCGCGCCCCGACCCCGCACCGCCCGGCGCCGCTGGCCTACCGCGACTACGTCGCCCTGGACCAGGTCGCCCAACAGGACACCGCGGCCCGGGACTACTGGACCGACCTGCTGACCGGCGCCCCCGACACCACACTGCCCCGCCTACCCGAGCCCGGACGCCGCTGGTCGGAGGCCGAACTCCGGCTGGACGAGGGGCAGTACGACCGCCTGGCCGCGCTCGCCGCCCGGCACGGCGTCTCCGTCAAGCACCTGTGCCTGGCCGCCCACTTCCGCGCCCTGTCACTGATCACCCGCACCACCGACGTGACCACCGGCGTCTTCGGACACGGCCGCCCCGAACACCTGGAAGCCGACCGCATGGTGGGCCTCTTCCTCAACATCGTGCCGCTGCGCACGGCCACCGACGGCTCGTGGGACGAACTGATCGCCGCGGTCAACCGCGTCGGCCACGAACACCTCCCGCACCGCCGCTACGCCTACGCCGGCATCCAGCAGGCCATGGGCGGGCGCCGCCTGGTCGAGACCGCCTTCAACTTCGTCAACTTCACCGCCTACGCGGACCAGTTGGGCGAGGACGGCGGGCAGGTCATCGGCGACCTCAAGTGGTTCGAACACGCCGACTTCGCCCTGCTGGTGACCTTCAGCGCCGACCTGTTCACCCGCCAGATGCGGGTCCACTTCAACGCCGCGGCACACGTCCTCGGCACCGAGGCGGTGCACACCCTCGCCGCCGTCTACCGCACCGTCCTCGCCGACCTGCTCGACGAGCCGGCGGCGGGGCCGGACCTCACCGCCCTCCTGGCCCAACTCCCGCCACCCGCCGACGGCGCGCGCCACCCCTACGACCGCCCCGCACCCACCGCGCACCCCGCCGGCCTCGACGCCCTCGATCCGGCAGCCCTCCGCGCCCTGCTCACCGAACTCCTCGGCGACACCGCCCCCGACGGCACCGTCCCCGCCCTGGACTCCCTGACCACCCTCCGTCTCGCCCACGCCCTCAAGCGCCGCCACGGCATCGACATCCCACTGCCGGAGCTGCTCGACGGCACCGCCCTGGCCCACGCCCTGGGACGGTGACCATGAAGGCGACGTTCTCCACCATCCTCCTCAGCTCACTGGGCTCCACCGTCCTGTGGCTGCTCCTGGTGCCGAACTTCCAGGCACAGACCCACTCCGACGCACTGGTCGGCCTGCTCGGCATGGAACGCCAGGTACTCGGCGTGGTCGGCGCGCTGCTGGTCGGCGTCTGGGCCGACCGGGGCCGGATCGGCCGGAAGTTCGCCCTGCTCCAGGGCATGCAACTGGCCCTCGCGGTGGCCTTCCTGCTGCTGACCTGGCTCGGCACCGCAGGACCGGACTTCGTCCTGGTATGGACCGCGCTGCGGTTCACCCTGGTCGGCGCGAGCTCAGTCCTCGCCTACCGGCTGCTCGCCGACGCCTCCGGCTCCAGCGCCCAGGGCGCGGTGCTCCAGATGGTGACCTCCCCACAGGGCGCCATGGTCTTCGCCGCCGTCATCTGCGCGGCGGTACCCGCCTGGACCGCACACACCCTGGTCACCGCGCTGGTCTTCGACATCGTCTCCTCGCTCCTGGTGATCTGGCTGCTGCTGGCCCGCCCGGAGGTCGGCGAGGGCGAGTTCGGCTTCGAGTGGCGCCATGTGCTGCGGCGCGGCGCCGCAGCCGTGCGCAGCTACTGGTTGCCCGAACTGTGGCCGTGGAACCTGCTCCAACTGGGCTTCCTGGTCAGCCTCTCCGGCATGATGGTCTACGCCAGCGTGATCGCCGAGGCCCAGACACTGGTCCCCACCGGCATCGCCTTCTCCGGCGGCTGGTTCTTCTACGGACTGGCCTTCTGGCTGACCGCCCCCCTGCTGCGCAACCCCGAACGGGCCCGCCGCTGGGCCCTGGCCTTCGCCGGCGTCCTGATCGCCTGCGGCGTGGCCGGCACCCTGATCGGCCGCTCCGCCTTCCCCGTCCACATGGTCCTCTACGTGGCGCTGACCTTCGTCAACGCCTACTGGATCCACTTCACCAACGCCCGCATCCTCGAACCGGCCCCCGCCACCCACCTCGGCCAGATCCGTGCGAGCATGATCTTCTACCTCGGACTGGTCTTCGGCATCGGCGAACAAGTCGTCGGCCTGTTGCTGGAGTTGAAGACCGGACTGCTGCTGCTCGGCCTGGCCCACGTGGTGGGCGGCCTCGCCCTGGCCGGCGCGCTGCTCGCCATCCGTACCCGCACCCGCCGCCGCGCCCTCGTGCCGGTGGCCTGACCCAAGGAGCTCCCATGACCCCCGAAGAGATCGTCGACGGCCAGCTCGCCGCCTACAACGCCCGCGACCTCGACGCCTTCCTCGGCTACTACGTCGAGGACGTCCCGGTGTACGCCTTCCCCTCCGGTGAGGTGCTCGCCGACCGCTCGGGCCCGGCCTTCCGCGAGCGCTACCGCGCCCTCTTCGACGGCAGCCCCAACCTGCACGCCGAACTCGTCTCCCGGGTCACCCACGGCCGCATCGTCATCGACCAGGAGCGGGTCTCCGGCTTCCAGGGCGACGAGGTCCGTGCCGCCGTCGCCCTCTACGAGGTCGGCGAGGAGCGCATCGAACGCGTCTGGTTCGCGGTGTGATGACCCGGCCCGACGAGGCGTGACCCACCCTGCATGACCACCTCCCGCGGACGCCCATGCACGGCGTCCGCGGGAGAGGCGTTTGGTGGGCCAGCCGCCGGCCGGGGCGTGCCGTCCCCGGCGGCCGCCGTCACATCGTCGGGATGGTGGCGCGGAATTTCTTCGTCAGATCGGCACCGCGGATCACGCCACCCTTGTGGTACTTCAGCCCCCAGGCATCGATCACCGAACCGTCCGCGAACATGCAGGCGGACATGGCCTTCGACGGGTCCTTGAGGTTCTTGGGGCCCCAACCGCCGCCGTCCGTCGGCCGGTTGCCGAACATGGCGGTCCCGTTGATGCCCTGGCAGTAGGCGATGGAGGGGTTGCCGGGGCTGCTCGGGCCGTTGGGCTTGCGGACGTAGGCGAGCGCGGCGAGGGTCGGCTTGTCCGCGGCCAACGTGTCCGCACCGATCATGATCTGACTGCCGTCGCCGGCGGTGAACAGACACATCTCCCGCTCACCACCCAGCGGCGTGATCTTGTTGCCGGTGCTCGTGAAGTAGGGGACCCGGGTCTCGGCCTTGCCGCCCTGCTGCGCACACCAGGCCGCATCCGCGGACACCGAGTGCCGCACCGGACCGGCGGCCGGGCCGCCGCGCGACGTTCCGGCATCGGGCGCGGTGGCCGCGTTGGCCACCACGGCCGTACCGGAGAGCAGGGCGAGCACGGACACGGCAAGGACATGGGAGCGCTTCACGCTTCCTCCTGAAGATGCTGGGCGGGAAGTGGCTGCCGGCCGGCTGGGTGCACGCGCCCATCCTCAGCAACCCCCGTCGCACCGTCAACGCACGTCACCCGGCCTTCCGGCGGGCCCACGGACATTGACGCGATCGCGCGGGTGCGCCCTCGACGACGTGCCCGGACCGGCGATCAGATCCGGCCAGTAACGGAGGCGTAATTCCCGCGTCTATGAGGCGTGTTGCGAAACGGCTAGAGTCTTCGGGCCATGAACGCCCCACTGCTGCGCATCCGGCTGCTCGGCGGCTTCCGCCTCGCCCGCGAGGACGGCGCACCGCTCGCGGCGCGCTGGGCCCGCCCCGGCGCACGCACCCTGGTCAAGCTGCTGGCCCTCGCCCCGGACCACGCGCTGCACCGCGAGCAGATCATGGCCGTGTGCTGGCCGCACGCCGAACTCCGGCCCGCACTGGGCAGCTTGCGGGTGGCCCTGCACACCGCCCGGCACGCGCTGGAGCCCGAACTGCCGCCGCGCGGCACCTCCGCCTATCTCGTCGGCGACGGCGAACTGCTGCGACTGGCACCCGACACGGTACGCGTCGATGTCGACGAGGCCCAGGCGCGCGCGGCGCGGGCCCTGCGCGGGGGCGGGCGGCGCGAACTGGCCGACGCACTGGAGGCGTTGGGCGGCGAGCTGCTGCCCGAGGACCGTTATGCGCCCTGGGCCGAACCGGCCCGCGAGCGACTGGTGCACCGGCGGGCCGAGCTGCGCGACGCACTCGCCGAACGGCGCAGACCCGCGCGTCAGCAAGCGACGCGGCCCGAGGTGGACGCGGCGCGGGTACGGCTGGACTGGGCCCTGCACCTGGACCGCTCGGGGCGGTACGACGAGGCCGTGCGCGTGGCGCGCGAGGCGCTGCACGCGTACCAACGCCAAGGGCTGCGCGACGCCTGTGCCTTGGCCGCGGCCCGGCTCGCGGAGGTGCTCAGCCGCGGCCGGGGCGCGCAGCAGGCGCTGTTGGTCCTGGACGCCCATCCGCCCGACCCCGGTGCCCCCGACGCCATCCGGGCCGCGCATCACATGGCGCGTTCGGCGGTGCTGTCGTACCGCGGCCGGTACGCGGACGGACTGGCGGCCGCGCGGGCGGCCGAGCGCTGCGCCGGGGCCGCGCGCGGGGCCGACGCGGCGGTGCTGCTGGCCCGTTCGCTGGCCCAACAGACCGTCTGCCTGGGCCTGTCCGGCCGCGCCGACCAGGCCGCCGGGCCCGCCGCGGCGGCCCTGGCACCGGCCGAGGAGTCCGGCGACCGGGCACTGCTGGCCACCGTGCTCTCCGTGCTGCGGGAGACCGAGCGCCGCGCCGGCCGGCTCGGCGACGCGCTGGCCCACGGACACCGCGCCCTCGCCCTGGCCGAACAGGCCGGCCGCCCCACCGCCACCGCCTTCGAACGCGCCAACCTCGCCGAACTCCATCTCCTGCGGGGCGAACGGGCGGACGCCGAGCGACTGGCCCGGGCCTCGGTCGAACTGGCCGAGCCGTTCGGCGGCACGGCACTGGCCTTCGCGCTGACCGCACTGGCCCGCGTGCGGGGCGGGGCCGCGCCGCGGGAGGCCGAGCGGCTGCTGACGCGGGCCGGGCGCTGCGCGGTGGACGGCGGGCACCTTCAGGCCATCGAGGAGGTGCGACTGGCCCGCTCCGAAATGGTCGGGGGCGGTGCGGCGCGGCAAGCGTCACGGTGATCCCATCGGCCGGCCGCACCGGGGCAGTTCGGGCTTCGCCACGTACCTCGCCCGTGCCCTGGAAGGTCGCCCGAGCGCGGGCGTAGCCTGCCGGCTGACGCGACCACGCCGGCTCGGCGAGGGCCGGCCAGCGGAAGGAGCCGCCTTGGAAGGCAGCACGCCGTCAACGCCGTCCGCAACCCCGCACCGACTCGACGCCACGGGAGCCGGCGGGCACGCGGAGGCGGACCTCCTACGAGAGCGCGGGCCGGCCGCTTCGGTACTGCTGCCGGGCGGGGTGCCGGCCGTCGCGGTCACCCGCCACGAGGAGCTGCGGAACTTCCTCGCCCACCCCGACGTCGCCAAGGACCCCCGCCACTTCGCGGCCCTCCAACAGGGCGCCGTCCCGGACGACTGGCCGCTGACCGTCTTCGCCACCGTCAGCGGCATGGTCACCGCTGACGGGACCGACCACCGCCGCCTGCGCGGTCTGGTCACCCGCGCCTTCACCGCCCGCCGCGTCGAGGCCCTCCGACCGCGCGTCGAGCAGCTGACCGCCGACCTCCTGGACCGACTCCCCGAACTGGCGGACCCCGACGGCACCGTGGACCTCCGCACCCACTTCGCCTACCCGCTCCCCATGGAGGTCATCGGCGAACTCCTCGGCGTCGACGGCGAGCTGCGGGACACCCTCCACCGCTGCTCGCAGACGATCGTCAGCACCTGCGCCACCCCGGAGGAGACCCGTGCCGCCCATCAGGAGACGGCGGCCACCCTCGAACGCGTCGTCGCGGCCCGCCGCGCCACGCCCGGCGACGACCTCACCAGCGCCCTCCTCGCCGCCCAGGCGGAGGACGGTGACCGGCTCACCGCGGGCGAACTGGTCGGCACGCTCCTGCTGTTGATCGTCGCGGGCCACGAGACCACGCTCAACCTCCTCACCAACGCCGTGCGGGCACTGTGCAGCCACCCCGCCCAACTGGCCCTGGTCCGCGCCGGCCGGGCCAGTTGGGCGGACGTCGTCGAGGAGACGCTGCGCCACGACAGCCCGGTCGGTCACTTCCCCTTCCGCTACCCCACCCGGGACCTGACGATCGGCGACACCCTCGTCCCGCGGGGCACCGCGGTGCTCGCCTCCTACACCTCCGCCGGCCGCGACCAGCGCGCCTACGGCCCGGACGCCGCCCGCTTCGACGTGACCCGCCGCCCCGAGCACCGCCACCTCTCCTTCGGCCACGGCCCCCACCACTGCCTGGGGGCGCCCCTGGCTCGGATGGAGGCGACGATCGCCCTCCGCGCGCTCTTCACCCGCCACCCCGGGCTCACCCTCGCCGTCCCCGACGCCGAACTGCCCCGACACCGCAGCTTCGTCGGCAACAGCACGGACATCCTTCCGGTCCGCCTCGGAACCGCGCGGTGAGCGCCGCTCGGGACCCCTCCGGCGCGCGGTCCGCCACGTGACGCACAGGCCCGCGCGCGACCGCAGCCGCCGCGGTGTACTGCCGGATCCGGGTCGGATCGCGTCGTCATCGCGGCGGCCGAAGTCGCGCAGCGGGTCAACCGGAAGGTCAACCGGAGGGTCGATTGCGGGTCAACTGCCGGTCACCAGGGGCCACAACCGGTCGCTGCCGGCCGCCACCACCCGCCGCCCGATCCGCCGCTGCCAGGCGTGCTCGCCGCCGTCCTCGTCGCGCCAGGACCACATCCGGGTGGTGGCCAGATGCAGCGGGCTGAGCTCGGTGAAACCGATCGCGCCGTGCAGTTGGTGGGCGATGCGGGCGATCTCGGCCACCGAGGCGGAAGCCTGCGCCGCCGCGATCCACGCGGGGAACTCCGCCGAGCCGGGCTCGGCCAGGGCCGCGGCAGCTGCGCCCACCGCCGCACCGATCAGCGCCGCCTCCTCGACCAGCTTGGCCTCCTCCTGCTTGACCGCCTGGAAGTGGCTCAACGGGCGCCCGAACTGCACCCGGGACGAGGTGTGGGCCACGGTCAGTTCGACGCAGCGGCCCGCCGCCCCGGCGATCAGCGCGGCCCGCGCCAGACCGGCCCGCCACCGCGCCTCCTCGACCAGCGCCGCCGGAATCCGGCGCACCCGCTCGGCGGGCACCGCCACATCGATCAGCACGAGCTCGTCCCGGGGCTCGCCGGCCAGATTGGTGCCCGCGACCCGTTGGCACTGGCCGGCGTCCAACAGCAGCAGCACCGGCCCGCTGGACGGCCCCTCGGTCAGTACCACCACCGCGTCCGCGCCGCGGGCCCACGGCACCCGGCTCAGCGTGCCGCTGACCCGCACGGCGTCATCGGTGCCGCCGGCGCCCAACGGGCCGACCCGGCTGCCGGTGTCCACGTGCGCGAACCGCACGTCGAGCGGGCCGGAGGCGACGGTGAGCGGGCCGTCGGGGACGGGCAGTTGGGCCGCGGCCAGCAGCGGTCGGGCGACGAGCAGCGTCTCGGCGAGCGGCGCCGGGGTGCCGCGGCGGCCGGCCTCGCAGGCCAGGTCCACCAGGACGGCCGGGTCGGCGTCGAGCGGCGGCAGGGCCCCGGCGGCGCGCAGTGCCTGCCACAGCGCGTGGGCGGACTCGGCGGGGCGCTCCAGGGCGTCGGTCCCGTTAGTCCCGTTGACCTCGTCGGTCCCGTCCGCTGCGCCGAGGACGGCGGCGGCGCGCTCGAAGAGAGATTGCGTGCTCATGAGTTCAGCTCCAGACCTCGGGTGATGATGCCGCGCAGGATCTCGTTGGTGCCACCGCGCAGGGTGTAGCCGGGGGAGTGCAGGATCGCGGTGGCGAGCAGTTCGGGGAAGGTGCCGCGAGTGGCGTCGAAGCGGGCGGCGACCGGGAGGATCTCCCGGACCTCGGCCACGAGTTCGCCCTCGAAGCGGGTGCCGAGGTCCTTGACCAGCGCGGCCTGCACATCGGCCGGGCGCCCGGCCTCCAGGGCGGCGGCCACCCCCAGCGAGAGCTGCCGGATCGAGGCCAGGCGCGCGGTCAGCCGGCCCACCCGGCCGTGCTGCTCGGGGTTGCACGCGGACCGTTCCAGCTGATCGACGAGCGCGATCAGCAGCGGCAGCGTGGACAGGAAGCGCTCGGGTCCGCTGCGCTCCAGGGCCAGTTCGCCGGTGACCTGTTGCCAGCCGTCACCCGGACGACCGAGCAGCGCGTCCTCGCCGACCTCGACGCCCTCCAGATGGAAGTAGTTGAAGGTGTGCTCGCCGGTGAGCAGGCGGATCGGCTCGACCCGGATGTGCGGAGCGCGCAGGTCGACGATGAACTGGCTCAGCCCGGCGTGCCGGTCCTCGCAGTCCTCGGTCCGGGCGAGCACGATCGCGTAGTCGTTGATGTGCGCGCCACCGGTCCACATCTTGGTGCCGGTCAACCGCCAGCCGCCGGCGGTCCGTTCGGCCCGGGTCTGCACGGAGGCCAGGTCCGAGCCGCTGTTCTGCTCGCTCATGCCGATCGAGAAGAAGCACTCACCGGCGGCGATCCGGGGCAGATAGCACTTCCGCTGCTGCTCGGTGCCGTGCCGCAGGATGGAGGGCCCGGCCTGCCGGTCGGCGACCCAGTGGGCCGAGACCGGGGCGCCGGCGGCCAGCAACTCCTCGATGACGACATAGCGTTCGAGGTTGCCGCGCCCGCCACCGCCGTACTCCTGCGGCAGGGCCATGCCGACCCAACCACGCTCGGCCAGGCGGCGGGTGAACGCGGGGTCCCAACCGGTCAGCCAGGAGTCGGGCCGGCCCAGGATGGTGCCGGCGGCGCGCTCCTCGGTGAGGAAGTCGCGCACCTCCTGACGCAGTTTCCGGGCCTCGGGGGGAAGTTGCACGGCCCCGGTGCTGAGGGCAGAGAGAACCATTCGGATACTCCTCACGGGTAGGGATGGACGGGTGGTCGACCGAGCGGTCAGGCGCCCGTGAAGTGCGGGCGGCGGTGCTCGCGCTGGGCCCGGACGCCCTCGCGGAAGTCGTCCGTGGTGGTCGTCACCGGCTGGGCGAGCGCCTCCCAGGCCAGGGCCTGCTCGACGGTGGGCTGCCCCTGGGCCAGCCCGCTCTTGGTCAAGCGGACCGCCAACGGGGCCGCCGCGGCGATCTCCTCGGCCACGCTGAGCGCGGTGTCGAGCACCTGGTCGGCGGGGACCGCGGCCTGCACCATCCCCATGGCCGCGGCCTGCGCGCCGCTCACCAGCCGCCCGGTCAGCAGCAGTTCACGGGCCCGCGGCAGCCCGACCGCCTCGGCGAGCGTCGCGGTGGTGGCCATGCCCGCGTGCAACCCGAGCCGGACGAACGGCGCGCCCAGCTTCGCGTCCTCGGCGGCGTAGCGCAGGTCGCAGGCGAGCGCCAGCGCCAGTCCGGCGCCCACCGCATGGCCGTTGACGGCCGCGATGGTGGGAACGGGCAGGTCGCGGACGGCCAACCAGGTTCGGTAGAAGTCCGACAGATGGGACCGGGCGCCGGCGAGGCCCTGGTCGTGCTGGTCGGCGAGTTCGCCGAGGTCGGCGCCCGAGCAGAACGCGGGGCTGGTGCCGGTGACCACGACGGCGCGCAGGTCGGGCGACTGGCGCAGGGACCGGAGGGCGCGCCGCCACTCCTCGGTCAGCCGACCGGTCATCGGGTTGCGCCTGGCGGGATTGTCGAAGGTGAGCACGGTGATGCCGTGCGGGCGGCGCTCGATGCGCAGCGGTTCCTGCTCGCTCATGAGGGGCCTCGCTTCCGGGAGTTGGGGTCTCAGGCGGCCGGGTTGCGGCCGATCTCGGCGAACACTTCCTCGGTGTGCTCACCGAGCGCCGGGCAGTGCCGGTGCAGTCCGGCCGGGGTGGCCCAGTACCGCACGGGCTGCCCGATGAGGTGGTAGCTGCCCTCGGTGGGGTGTTCGACGCTCTTCAGCAGTTCGCCCTCGACGGCGTAGTCGCTGTGGGCGGCCTCGTCCAGGCTCAACACCGGGGCCGCCGGAATGCTGGCGGAATCACAGAACGCCTGCCACTCGGCGTTGCTACGCCGGACGGTCAACTCGCCGACCAGGGCGTAGAGTTCGTCGACGTTGCGGGCGCGCTCGGGCAGGGAGGCGAAGCGCGGCTCGTCGGCCAGTTCCGGGCGGCCGACGAAGGCGAAGAAGTCCCGCCAGTTGCGGTCGCTGTAGGGCAGGATGCACATCCAGCCGTCCGCGGTGCGGGAGGCGGTGCGCTGCGAACTGAGCGCCCGCGCATAGCCGATGGGCCCCTCGGGCGGGTCCAGGGTCGCCGCCGCCAGATGCTCGACCAGGTTGAAGGCCATCATGGTGTCGGCCATCGGAACCTCGACGTGCTGCCCCTGCCCGGTACGGTCGCGGTGGTGCAGCGCGGCGAGCGCCGACTGGGCGATCACCAGCCCGCAGATCTTGTCCGCGAGGACCGTGGGCACGAAGTACGGGACCCCGCTGACCTGTTCGTTCAGCCACACCAGGCCGGAGGCCGCCTGGACGATGTCGTCGTAGGCCGCGTGACCGCCGAGCGCGGAGTCGCTGCGAAAGCCCTGTGCGTTGAGGTAGACCAGCCCGGAGTTGACGGCCGCCACCTCCTCGTAACCCAGGCCGAGCCGGGCCAGCGCCTGCGGGCGGACGTTGGTGAGGAACACATCCGCGGTCGCGAGCAGGTCGAGCAGCGCCTCGCGGCCACCCGGTGCCTTGAGGTCGATCACCACACTGCGCTTGTTGCGGTTGAGGTTGAGCGCCAGCGCACCCATCCCGGGGTTACGGGTCGGCGGGTAGGAGCGGGTCATGTCCCCGGCCGGCGGCTCGACCTTGATCACATCCGCCCCGAGGTCCCCGAGCTGCTGCGCCGCGTACGGTGCCATGATCACGCTGGCCAACTCGACCACCCGCACCCCGCTCAACGGCCCCACGCCACCGGCCTCTTGCTGCCCTGCCGCCATGCCATGCCTCCGATCCGGCTCGGAACCGGCTCTGGCTGCCGGCCCGTTGAGACCAGTCAAAGCCCGGGCAACCCATATCGTCCAATACTTCCTACTGCCACCTCTCATATGCCCAGCCATATGAATCGGGAAGGGTGCATCCGGCTCGCCCCCTGCTCGTTCTCCGCGGATGGCCGAAGTACGCCCTGGGTAAGGTGCCTCCATGTCCCAGCCGAACGCCACGGATTCCCGCCTGCTCACCGAGGCCGTCACCCGCCTGCGACGCTCCCTGCGCGCCTCGATCCGCACCGACTATCCGTGGGAGACGCTGCCCATGGCCCAGGTCGAACTGCTCCAGGTCCTCGCCGAGCATTCGCCCGCCCGGGTCGGCGATCTGGCGGCCCGTCAGCGGCTGGCCGTCAGCACGGTCAGCGGGCTCATCGGACAGATGATCAACGCCGGCCTGGTCGCCCGGGCCGTCGACCCCGCGGACCGCCGCGCCTCGGTCGTCACCCTCACCGAACAGGGCAGCGAGCAACTGGCCGCCTGGACCCGCGCCCACGAGAGGCGGTTGGAGTCCGCGTTGGGATCGCTGGACGAGCCCGACCGGGCCGCCGTACGAGCCGCATTGCCGGCACTCTTCCGGGTTGCGGAGTTCCTGGAGGAGCGGGGGGAGTGACTGGCGGGGCCGCGCGTTGCGCAACAGATGCCCGTTGGCGCAGAGTTGACAAACAGTCAGCCAGCGGTCCGACCCGTTTGAGAAGCCCCCGACGGCAGGATGGCGCCGCCCCAGACAGGGAACCCGCCAAACGTCACGTCACCCGCCGTGCCGGAGTCGCAGTGCCAGGGCCGGGCACTGGTTGACCGCACGACGGGCGCCGTGCTCCTGCCAGGAGGCGACCGGAATGGCGGTGGAGGTGGGATAGCCGTGCGGGCCGAGGCGGACGAGGCCGGGGGCCAGTACGGCGCACAGGCCGTGGCCGGCGCAGCGGGACCAATCCACCTCCAACCGGGCTCCGTTGGCGCGCGGCAGCGGCAGTACGCCGCGCACCGGGCGGCCGCAACCGGGACCGGCAAGGTGCGCGTCGACGTCCTCGGCAAAGACGTCCAGCGCGGTGAGCACGAAGCGGGCGGTGCCGTCGGGGTGCGAACAGGCGCCCCCGCCCTGGGCGGCCCCGAGCGCGGACCGGGCCTCTTCCAGCACCGAGGGCTCGGCGGCGCCGGCGGCCAGCAGGGCCAGGGCCTCGGCGGCCGCGGGGAGGCCGCGCTTGCACGGCCCGCACTGGCCGGCCGACTCGGCCGCCAGCCAGGCGGCGACCTGGGCGACCTCGCCGAGCGGGCAGGTGCTGTCCGGGAGCGCGACGATCGCGCCCGCGCCGAGCGTGCCGCCGCGGTCGGTCAGTCCGGCTCGGGAGAGCGGCGCCTCGACGGCGTCCGCCGATGGCAGCCAGGCACCGTGGTAGCCCCCCACCAGCACCCCGGCACCCGGCCGCAGCCCGCAGGCATCCAACACCGAGCCCAGTCGGACGCCGGCCGGAACCTCGACCACCAGCGGACCGGCATCCGGTCGGTTGACGGTGAGCAGGATCGTGCCGGCTTCGGTGACGGTGCCGACGGACGCATAGGCGTCGGGGCCGAGGCGGGCCGCAACGGCGAGCTGCGCCCAGGTCTCGGCGTTGGAGAGCAGCGTCGGACGGCGGCGCACCCCGCCCGTTCCGCCGTCGGCCGCGCGGGACTTCAACGGCGCGGGCACCACCGGCAGACCGTTGACGCCCCGGATCAGGGCCCCCGACTCACCGGAGACGAAGCGCTCGGGCAGACACAACGTCCTGGCCTGGCAGGGGAGTTCGCGCTCGGCGACGGCGGCCGGGACCGATATCTCGCCGGGGCTGCCCGCGGTGACGCCGATCACGATCTCCTCCGCGCCGAACGCCGCCGCGGCCAGGCAGGCACCGTCCAACACCAGATGCGGAACGCGGGTGAGCAGCATCTTGTCCTTGGCGCTGGCCGGTTCGCCCTCGGCGCCGTTGACCACGATGACGGGCGGCGCACCGGTGCGGTCGGCGGCAACGAGCGCGGCCCGGGCCTTGCGGGCGAACGGGAAACCGGCACCGCCGCGACCGGGCAGCGCAACCGCGTCAGCCAGCGCGAGCAGACCCTCCCGGTCCAGCTGGTGCAGCGGCTGATGGGCACGGGTGTGCGCGGCGAGATCCAGGCGCTGGTGGCGATCCAGTCCGGCGGTGAGCCGGGCCGAACCCATCCAGCCGACCTCGGGCAGCTCCAGCGGGGTGTCCTTCACTCGGTGCTCCTCGGTCGGGCCCGCCGAAACGGCCGGTGCCGCGAGCCAGCGGCGTGCCGGGGCTGCCCGGCCGGGCCGGCGCTTCGCGCGGACCGCGGACGGGGCACCGCCGACGTCGCGGACTCGGCCGCCCAGGCAACCGGACGGGCTCCGGTCACGGGCCGGGCGGACGGCGTGGACAAGGCAGCCAACGCGGCCGGGCGGGCGGAAGCGGGCCGGTACGCCTTGGCGCCCCGCCGCCGTCGGCTCAGGGACCGACGATGCCCCAGGTAGGAAAGCCCGCGGACCAACAGCGCCAGCGCCACCAGCGCGGCACACAGGCCGTACCCCCACAGCACCCACACATGCGCCTTGCGCCCCGCCGTCAGCCCGTGCACCAACGCGATCGGCCAGCAGGCATACGCCGTCGAATGCAGCACCCGCCACAGCCACGGGCGACGACAACCGGCGAACCGCCCCCGGAACACACCGGTCGCCGCGATCAAGACGAGCAGATCGGTGGCGAGGGTGCCCAGGCTCACCGCGAGGGCGACGCGACCGGTGAACGGGACCACCGCGTTCTGCGCGGCGGTATGCCGCTCGATGACCTTGACCGCGATATGGGTGCCCAGGAAGCCGAGCGCCGCGACGGCGCTCGCCCGATGCATGGACTGCACCGCCACCCGGAGCCGGGGGCTGAGCACCAGCCGGTCGGTGGCGACCAGCCCGCACACCACCACGGCGGTCAGCGAGACCAGGGTGAAGACGCCGGCGAAGTAATCCAGGAAGGCCATCGTCCGGCCGGTCAGTGCGGCCGTCGCGGCGCCCGCCGAGGACTGGGCGAGCAGGGCGACGCTGGAAATGGGACACCTTCTTCCGTGCACTCGTGCCCCGCAGCCAAGACCGCGGCGGGGCCGGACCGAGATCCCCCGCATGCTCATGTCGAGGAGAACACCGGCGGGTGTGGCGCAGCCGTCCTGCACGACATCGCACATTCTTAGCGCGTCCCCGGCCGGTGACAACGAACCCCACTACGACCCACGACCGTATTGAGAGCCGACGGCGGCATGGGTTTCTCGGAGGTTCTTCGGAGGCCGGCTACGAGTTGGGCGCTACTATCGCGCATAGGAGAACTGAGCGTGATGTGACCGGTCTCACCTGCGCGGGGTCGGGTCCGGGCCATGGACCGCGACGCATTACCTCTTCGCTTCCCCCTCTGCGGTGGCCCGACCATGACAAGCTCGGGCAGGGGAGAAGGCAGTAGAGAACCAGTGAACTAACAGGGGGACCGGAATGGAGATCACGCGAAGGGACCCCGTCGAGGCCGCTCGCGGGCTTGCCCGGCACCTCTTCGACGATGCGCTCACCGTGGTCGTGGGCGGCAGCGTGCTCACCGAACGCCGCACACCGACCTCCGACTTGGACATGGTCGTGGTGACCGGCCCGCGCGAGAACCCCTACCGCCACTCGTTGACGTGGGAAGGGTGGCCGGTGGAGATACTGGTCCACGACGAGCGGACGTTGGCCGCCTACTGCGCCGACAACCTGGCCCGCCGCTGGCCCGGCATCCCCCGACTGATCGCCGAGGGCACGCTGGTGAGCGACCCCGTCGGGCTGGGGAAACGGCTCCAGACGGAGATGCGCCGCCGCCTGGCCGAAGGACCGACCGCCGCGACCCAGGCCGAACTGGACGCCCATCGCTACCAACTCACCGACCAGCTCGACGACTTGACCGGCGCCGATGACCCCGCCGAGATCGCCTTCATCGCCTGCAAGGTCCTGACCAAGACGGCACAGCTTGCCCTGCTGTCCGGCCGGCGCTGGCAGGGCACCGGAAAATGGCTGCTGCGCGAACTGCGCGACCATGACCCGGTTTTGGCCGACCGCCTGGCCCACTCCCTCGCCGCTCCCGCCCGACTTGCCGAGGTCGCCCGGGGCGTGCTCGATGACGCGGGCGGCCCGTTGCGGGCGGGCTACCGAGTAGCCGATCCACGCGTCCCGTGACGCGACGGCGACGCGACGGCGACGATGCGCGCCACGTCCGTCAGCGTGCCAGACCGCCCGCTGATCAGCAGACGTCAACCCCCCTTCCCGACTTGCAAGTTGCCCCCGCCTACATGCCTGCGAGGTTGTCGGACACGGTGGAGGTCCGGGTGTTGAGGATGGCGTCGAACGAGTCGAGGACGGGGGTGTGCAGGTAGGCGCTCTGCAGTCGGATGCGGTCGGGGCCCGGGGCGAGGCCGGCGTTGGCCTGGGACCGTGCGCCGGGGCGTGCCTGGCGGAGATCGGCGATGCTGAGGCCGAGTTCGGCGTCGGCGAAGGCGGCTTCGATGCTTCCCGGCTCGGGCGCCTCCAGCGCGGTGGCGTCGACGGTGAAGCCGAAGCGGGCGTTCTCGTCTCGGGGCATGTCTGCGGTGTGTCCGGTGGTGCTCGTCAGGCCGACGGCGACATAGCTGTCGCCGAGCGCGTTCCGCAGGAACTGTCCCATCGGGAGCCCCGTGAGGTGGCCGTCGAAGGAGATCGGGGAGGTCTGGATGTGGGCGTTGTGGGCCATCAGCACGATGCGGGCCCCGGGGTCGAGGCGCTCCAGGTGCCACAGCACCGAGCCGGCCATGAAGTGGTCCCGGGCCGAGGTGTCGGCGGCCAGGCCCTTTCCGGCGAAGAGGTCGGACATGGCGCGGAAGGTGTAGTCGGCATGGCAGGCGCCTTCGAGGCAGCGCAGGGCAACGTCGTAGCCGTGTTGGCCGCCGCGGGAGACGTAGAACGGTTCGACGGAGCGGAACCGGGTGAGCAGGCGCATCAACGACGCGCTGAGGGCGTCCTGTTCGGCGGTGGCCAGGCGTCCCCACGCGGGTGCGGCGTCGGCCGCGGAGCCGCCGGCGAACGATGCGGCGATCCGCATCACCGTCTCGACCATCGGCAGGGTTTCGGGATCGGTTCGGCGTAGGTAGTCGGCGACCGGGGCGAGTGCCGGCAGCAGGGACCCGCCGGCCGCGGGGATGTCGATGCCGGCGAAACGCACCGGTGGCGAGGCCGCGTTGGTGCGGTTGTGTTGGCGTATCCAGCGCAGCGGTTCATCGACCCCCACGGGAATCGTTGCGGCGAGGTGGGCCGACAGGTCGGCGTCGGCGCCCTCCCCACGGGCCCAGGCATCGAGAGGAAAACCCTCGCTGAAGCCGTACTCGAAGGCCAGGGCGGTGAAGCCGCAGCGCTCGACGAGGAAGCGCAGGATGCGCTCGCGCATGACGGCGAACTCGTTGATGAAGTGGGAGTTCTCGCCGATCGCGACGACCCGGGCGGCGCCGACGAGGGTGCGCAGTGGCTCCAAGTCATCGAGCGGCGCCTCGGGGTCGAGATGGGCGAGCGGGACGGCATGGGCGCGGAGCCAGTCGGTGAACGGGTTGCGGGCGGGTGCGGCAGACATGCTGAGGGCGGCTCGATTCTGAGCGGGGAGGGGCGGGTTGGGGGAGTGGGGCGATGGACCTCGCGCTCGGACCGTGACGGCCGTCCGGCCGTCCGGCTATTCCGTCTCTTCCGCCACTTCCCTCTCCTCCCTCTCCTCCGTGAGTTCGGCCGCCGCCGCCTCCAAGTCATCGATGCTGCCGGACATGAGAGTGCGGACGTGCGCGGTGAGGTGGGGGAGCGGCCAGTCCCACCAGGCGAGGGCCAGCAGCCGTTCGATGTCTGGGTCGCTGTAGCGGCGACGGATGACGCGGGCGGGGTTGCCGCCGACGATGCCGTAGTCGGGGACGTCGTCGACGACCACGGCGCCGGAGGCGATGATCGCCCCGTGGCCGATACGGACGCCGGGCATCACCATGGACCGGTAACCGAACCAGACGTCGTGCCCCACCACGGTGTCGCCCCGTCCTTCCAGGCCGGTGATCAGGTCGAAGTGCTCGGCCCAGGAACCGCCCATGATGGGGAACGGGAACGTCGAGGGGCCGTCCATACGGTGGTTGGCGCCGTTCATGATGAACCGCACGCCCTCGCCCAGCGCGCAGAACTTCCCGATGACCAACTTCTCCGGCCCGTAGTGGTACAGCACGTTGCGGGTCTCGAAGGCGGTCGGGTCGTGGGGATCGTCGTAGTAGGAGAAGTCACCGACCTCGATCAGTGGGGAGGTGACGAGGGGCTTGAGCAGCACCACGCGCGGCTGGTCGGGCATCGGGTGCACCACGGTGGGGTCGGCGGGAACAGGCGGCATCAAGGATGGCTTCCTTTCTGAGGTGGTGTCTGGCATGAGGGGTTTCTGCGGGTCCGGAGGACTCAGCACTCGGCCGCGGACGCCCCGGTCGCCGGTATGTCCAGGCGGTTGCCCCGCCAGCGCCGTCGCAGCCGCCGATCGTGGCTGACGATGACGAGGGCGCCGTCGTACCCGTCCAGTGCGGTTTCCAGGTCCTCGACGAGGGCGGGTGACAGATGGTTGGTGGGTTCGTCGAGCAACAGGACCTCCGACGGCTCGCTCAGCAGGCGCGCCAGGGCCAGGCGTTGCAACTGCCCGGTGGACAACCTGCCGACGGGAACGGTGAGTTGCTCGCGGTCGAAGAGGCCCAAAGACATCAGCCGCACCGCGTGCCCATCGATCTCCCCACCCCCACCCTCACTCCCATCCCCATCCCCATCCCCGCCCCCGAATCCGGCCCGGCCACGGGCGAAGGCGGCCAGTACGGTCTCCTCCGGTTTTCCGGGGCGCGGCTCCTGGGGGAGGTAGCCGATCCTGCCGCGGCGGATGACGCTCCCGCCGTCGGGTGCGATCTCCCCGGCCAGGACGCGGAGCAGGGTGCTCTTGCCCGCCCCGTTCGGGCCCGTGATCAGCAGGCGTTCGTCCGCCTTGACGGTGAGGCTCGTGCGGTCGAGCCGTCCCGTGACGGCGACGTCGGTGGCGTCGAGTACGACGCCCTCCAGGCGGCGGGCCCGCAGTACGGGAGTGAAGCGCAGCGGTTCCGGTGGGGGCGGCACGGGGTCGGCGAGCAGACGGCGCAACCGTTCCTCGGCATTGCGCACCCGTCTGGCCAGCGACTGCTGCACCCGGCCGCCCGCCCGGTCGTAGGCCATCTTGTTGCCGTCCTTCATGGGACGGCCGGGGGCCACTTGGCGGGCGGTGGTCGCCGCGATCTCGCGGAGCCTGGCGAGGTCGGTTCGCCACCGGTCGTGTGCCTGGGCCCAACGCTGCCGGGCCGCCGCCTTCTCGGCGAGGTAGCCCGCGTAGCCGTTGCCGTACCGGACGACGCGGCGCCGATCGGCGTCCACCTCCAACAGGCTGGTGGCGACCCGCTCCAGGAAGACCCGGTCATGAGAGACCGTCACCGTGGTGCCGCGCCGGGCGCGGAGATGGTCTTCCAACCAGTTCAGGGCGGAGTCGTCGAGGTGGTTGGTCGGTTCGTCCAGCAGCAGCACCTCCGGAGCGGCCGCCAGGACGGCCGCGAGCCGCAACCTGACGCGTTCGCCGCCGGACAGGCCGCCCACGGTCCGGTCGCGGCCCACCAGCCCCAGGCCGAGACCGTGCAGGGCGCGCTCCACGCGGGCGTCGGCGTCGTAACCGCCGCGCAGTTCGAAGACGGTCACCAACTCGCCGTACTCGGCCAGGACCGACTCGTCGCCGTCGGCCATCGCGCCCTCCAGGCGGCGCATGCGCTCCTCGACGGCGCGCAGATCGCTCAACGCCCGGTCGATGACCTGCTGGACGGTCGCCTGCGGCGCCATCCGTGCGTCCTGGGCGAGATAGCCGACGCCGCCGGTGGCCTGGACGACGACCTCGCCCTGATCGGGCCGTTCACGCCCGGCGAGCAGGCGCAGCAGGGTGGTCTTGCCCGAGCCGTTCTCGCCGATGATCCCGGTCCGTTCGCCCGCGGCGAGCGAGCAGGTCACCGAGTCAAGAACGACCCTGCCATGGAAGGACTTGCTGACGGCGAGCGCGGTGATCTGGGTAGGCATACGAGGGCTCCAAAGCATTCGAGAACGAGGCGGTCATCAAGGGCCGCGTGGCCGGGCGAACGCTTTGGAAGAACATCGGTCACTCTCCTAGTGCGACAACTGCTACTTTAAGATGTTGGCACAGCACCGCCCCCTGAGCAATCGGATATCCAGTGATGACTCCCACAGGCAATGAACCAACTCCAGGGCCACCCCAAGAACCAACCCCAACCCCGGAATCAGAAGGCGCCCAGACGCCGCCCCGGCGGCGTCCCGGCGGCCGCACCGCTCGCATCCGCAGGCAGGTGCTCGACGCGGTCCTCGCCGAACTCGGCGAACACGGCTATGACGCCCTCACCACGGACACCGTCGCCGCCCGCGCCGGCGTGCACCGCACCACGGTCTACCGGCGCTGGGGAGACGTCGGCGGCCTGCTCGCCGACGTCCTCGACGCGGCGGGCGACGACGACTGGCAGCCAGCGGACACCGGTTCACTGGAGGGCGACCTGACCGCGCTGAACGAGGAGATCCAGACGGCCCTCACGGCCCAACCACCGGTCGTGACCGCCCTGATCGCCGCCTCGTTCCGCTCCGAGAAGGCCGCCGAAGCCCAGCAGCGGCTCTGGGAGGACCGATACGCCCGCTGCGAGATCGTCGTCGCCCGTGCCGTCCAACGCGGCGAACTCCCACCCGACACCGACGCCAGGCAACTCCTCCTCGCCGCCACCGCCCCGCCCTACCACCAACTGCTCCTCCTCCGCACGGCCCCCGACCCGCAACTCCCCGCCCGCGCAGCCAAAACCGCCGCCCTCGCCGCGGCGGCCGGCGCCTTCGCCAAGCCGCGGTCAACGGACGGAGAATGAGCGGAAGTTGAGCGGCGCGGGGCCTCTGCGCGTGCACGCTCGCGCTCACGTTCACGCGGATGCGCGGATACGCGCGCTGACGGCGGAAGCCCCCGGCCGGCCGGCGGGTGTTTGGGGTCGGACGGCCCCTGTCGCGGGCCGGGTTGGGGCCCGCACGCTGAAGATGTCGCAGCCCGTGGCGACGGAACAGTGGGGCGCAGGGAGGAGAAGGTGCCATGACGGACACGGCCACCGCCGTCCGCACCGTGAGCGCGGCGGTCTGTGCGCTGCTCGCCGACGGAAGTACGGTCCGGCTGCGGCCGGCGGACCCGACGGACCGCGAGCAAGTGCTGCGCCTCTACGGCGAGATGTCCGCGGACAGCCTGCGGAACCGGTTCTTCATGGTCAGCCGGCGCTCCGGCGAACGGGCCGCCGACCGGCTGTGCACCCCCGGCGGCCCCGGACACCGCACCCTCGTCGCGCTGCACGCCGACCGGCTGGTCGGCGTCGCCGAGTACGAGACCGACGACGACCCGAGCACCGCCGAGATCGCTCTGGCCGTCGCCGACGACTTCCACCGCCGGGGTGTGGGCACCCTGCTGTTGGAACACCTCGTGCACACCGCCCGGGAGAACGGTGTCACCGCCTTCACCGTCGACGTGCTCGCGGACAACCACCCCGTCCACCGCATCCTGGCCGACCTCGGTCTGCGTGTCACCCGGCGGTACGACGGCACCACCGTGCACGGCGTGATCAGCCTCGAACCCGACGAGCAGTACCGCTTGGCCGTGGACTTGAGGTGGCGCACCGCCGGCACCGCGAGCCTGCGGCCGCTGCTGCGGCCCCGTTCGGTCGCCGTCATCGGTGCCGGAACCAAGCCCGGTTCGGTAGGACGGGCCCTCCTGCACAACCTGCGCGAGGGCCACTTCCGTGGACTCCTCCACCCGGTCAATCCGCACGCCCACGCCGTCCTGCACCTCCCGGCGTTCGCGTCCGTCGGCGACCTGCCGCACCCGCCGGACCTCGCCGTCCTGGCGGTGCCGGCCGACGCCGTTCCCCGGGTCGCCGAAGAGTGCGGCCGCGCCGGGGTGAAGGCCCTGGCGGTGGCGAGCGCCGGCCTCGACGCCGTCCGCACCGCGGAGTTGACGGCGGCCTGCCGCCGATGGGGCATGCGGATGGTCGGTCCCCACTGCCTGGGCATCGCCAACACCGCCCCCGACGTCAGCCTGAACGCGACCCTCGCCGCGGACCGACCGCTGCCCGGCACGGCCGGCATCGCCGTCCATTCGGGCGGCGTCGGGATCGCGCTCCTGGATGGGCTGTCCCGACTGGGTATCGGCGTCTCCAGCTTCGTCTCGCTCGGCGACGAGCGGGACGTCAGCGGCAACGACCTCCTTCAGTGGTGGGAGTGCGACGGCCGGACCGAACTGGCCCTGCTGCACCTGGAGTCGTTCGGCAACCCCCGCGCCTTCTCGCGCACCGCGCGGCGCGTCACCCGGCGGATGCCGGTGCTCACCGTCGACGCGGGGCGTTCGACGGCCGGCCGCCGGGCCGCCGCCTCCCACACCGTGGCCGCGGCCACCCCGACCATGACCCGGCGGGCACTCTTCCGACAGGCCGGCATCACCGCCACCGACACCCTCGGCGAACTCCTGGACACCGCGGCCCTGTTGCACTCCCAGCCGTTGCCGGGCGGCCCGCGGGTCGCCGTGATCTCCAACGCGGCCGGCGTCGGCGTACTGGCCGCTGACGCGTGCGCGGGCGCCGAACTCGCCGTGCCTGAGCTGCCGTTGGGCCTCACGGAGGAACTCCTCGGCCAGCTCCCGGCGGGCGCCACCGCCGGCAACCCGATCGACGCCACCCCGGCCGTGACCGCGCAGGCCCTGCGCCGATGCCTGGAACGCCTCGCCGCCTCCGGAGCCGTGGACGCCATCCTCGTCGCGCTGGTCCCCACTGCCCTGACCACTGCGGCGGCGGGTACCGACCCGATCGCCGCACTCACCTCCTCCCTGTCTCCCGCCAACCCCACTTCCCCCGGCGGGCGTTGCCCGATTCTCGCCGTCCGTCCCGACCAGCCCGAACGCATCCGGCTGCTGCACACGGACGACGGACGGCCCGTCCCCTCGTATGGCGAGGCGCAGTCGGCGGCCCGCGCGCTGCGCCATGCCGTGGCGCGCGCCCAGTGGTTGGCCCGACCGCCGGGCCGCCCCGTGGAACCGGTCGGCGTCGACTCCACCGGGGCCCGCGCGCTGGTCGCCGAGTTCCTCGCCGAGGCCCCGGCCGGCGGCTGGCTGGACGCCCGCCGGACCGTCCAACTCCTGGACCACTACGGCATCCCGCGCCTTCCCCAGGCATACGTCACCACCGAAGAGGAAGCCGTCGACGCCGCCGCCCGACTGGCCAGCCGCTCCGGCACGGTGGCCCTCAAGGCCCAGGGCCCCGACCTCGTCCACACGTCCCAGCGCGACGGCGTGTTCCTCGACCTCCGCGGCCGCCACGCCCTACGGACGGCCTTCCGCGAGCTGACCGCCCGCCTCGGCACGGCGATGACCGGCGCGCTGGTCCAACCGATGGCGGAACGCGGCACCGAACTCCTGGCCGGCGTCGTCCAAGACGAGGTCTTCGGTGCGCTGGTCGTCTTCGGCTCCGCAGACACCCCCGGCGCACTCCTCACCGACCACGTCGCCCGTCTCGCCCCCCTCACCGACACCGACCTCCACGACCTGCTCACCACACCCCACTGCGCCCCACCGGCCGATCCGACCTCCCTCAAGGACCTGTTGGCCCGCCTCTCCCAGATGGCTGACGACCTCCCCGAACTCGCCGAGGCCCGATGCGCCCCCGTCATCGCCCGCCCCGACGGCAGCACCGTCGTCGACGCGCGCATCCGCCTGCTGCCGCGTCGACCGACCGATCCCTATCTGCGCCGCCTTCCGTGAAGCCGACGGTGCGTTGGGGATGTTGGAGCTGTTGTTGAACGCGCCCTGGTCGGGCCGGAGTTGGCCGAGCCCCGTCGTAGGCCGTCGCCCCCCGATAGGCGCCGGCTATCGCCGGCATTCGCAAGCCGTGGATGGTGCCCGGCCGCGCACTGGGACAGCCTGGCGGCACCCAGACGTGCGACGAAGGAGCAGGACATGGCCTACGGACCG
Organism: Streptomyces sp. NPDC057743; assembly: GCF_042798755.1. Lineage (NCBI taxonomy): Bacteria > Bacillati > Actinomycetota > Actinomycetes > Kitasatosporales > Streptomycetaceae > Streptomyces > Streptomyces sp. NPDC057743. The sequence continues at coordinate 54,040 of NZ_JBHVJX010000010.1, read as the reverse complement.
CAACGGCAACCGGTGGCGGCGCACCATCTGCTGAACTTCATCGACGGCCGGTGGACGCCGGCCACATCGGGAAGCACCCGGACCAACCGCAACCCGGCCGACCTCCGCGACACCCTCGGGGAGTTCACCGAGTCCGGCGGTGCGGACGCGGGCAGGGCGGTGGCCGCCGCAGCCACCGCCCTGCCCGCGTGGCGGGCGCTGGGGCCGATCCGGCGGGCCGTCCACCTCACCGCCCTCTGCCGTCACCCCGGCCCCGCGCCTCCGCCCGATCAGCCTGTCCGCCGCCGAGACCGCCTCCTGTCGCCCGCGGAACGGGCGTTCCTGGGCGTGCTCCGCGGAGTCCGGCACTGGCCGGGGAAGCCTGACGACGACCCCGAAGCTGCTTCTCCCATAGCGTGAACGACTTGGGCGCCCCGCCCGGCTGCGGCTTGCCCGCCTTGTGGCCGACCACGCGGTAACCGGCGTTCTCGTAATAGGCGTTGAGCGGCACATTGCCGGCCAAACAGTCCAGGCGCACGCGCTCCCGGCCGACCGCAGCCACGCGCTCTTCCGCCGCCGTCAGCAGCAGCCTCCCCGTTCCAGGCGCGGCGACCTTCCGATCCACCATGAGCCGGTGCACATAGCCGGCGACGGGTGGCTGCGGACCCCAGGCAGTCTCATCCGTCCACCACAGTTCCCAGGCACCGGCGATCCGCCCGCCGACCTCCGCGAGCCAGACCTCGCCCTTTGCCATGACCCGACGGAAGTGGCCCTCGTCCAGCTCTCCTGGTCGCCACTGCCCGGTGATGCCGCGCGCCAGCATCCAGCGCGCCGCGTCGTCGCGGAGACCGACGAGGGCGGTCAAGTCGCCCTCGCCGGCGGGGCGAACACGCACCTCATGCACTTGCGGATCCACTCACTACTCGCTTGCGGATCCACTCACTGACGTCGCTGACCAAGGATGCAGAACTCGTTGCCTTCCGGGTCCGCCAAGACCACCCACGACTGGTCGCCCTGCCCGATATTGACATGCCGGGCGCCATGAGCCACCAGTCGAGCCACCTCGGCCTCCTGGTCATCGGGCCTGAAGTCGAGATGCAGCCGGCTCTTGGCCTTCTTGTGCTCGTCAATCACCACGAAGTTCAACCCCGGCAGGCGATCCGGCTCCGGGCGGATCTCGAACTCCTCGTCAGAGGAGTGCACCACCACCCAACCAAGCGCCTCGGCCCACCACTGCCCCAAGGCCGCCGGATCCACCGCATGGACAACTACCGCTTCCCATTCCCAAGTCATCCGCCGACGATAAGCCGGCCGGGCTTTCGGGCACCGGCATTTCGGAGAAGCCGCGGCGCCGAGGCCGTTCCGGCGGGCCGACGGCCGTCAAGTCCCGTCTGGTTACGGCCAGTTAGCGGCGGCGCCCCGATCCTAGGGCACCCCTTTCGGCGGGCTGCCGGTCAAGGTTGAGTCAAAGAGTTGCGTACCGACGCAAGTACGGGGGTAGGATTTCAGCCGTTCGAAGAGAGGAACCAAGGCACCTCGTTCGGTGAGGCGTCTTCGCGGACACAGGCCACTGACCCCACGACGTCGAGAGACGCCCAGGTTCAGGACAGGTCTCCCCGACCTAAGGGGTGACCCCAAGTGGCTTCCCCGGCAAGGGGATTACGCCGAGAAGTGCCAAAGCTCTGACGAGTTGGGGTGAGCCAGTCATCGTGGACTGGTCCGCTCTTTGCCGTGTCCGTTCGGCGCCCGCGTGCGCCCCGGCCGGAAGGAGGCGAGAGACACCATGGACGGTCATTGCAGTAGTCCGGGCCACAGTCGGCCCCGTATCCGTATGTCTTCTCCGACCTCCGGTACGCGGTAACAACCTCCCCTGCGCGAAATAGCACCCTCCCCCCACGCACCCGTGCGGCCACCGGCCGTGCCGGGGCGCTGTGCTGCGCGCTCGCAGGGGGGATCGCTGCTGCGTACCCCAAACCTCCCCCGATGGGGGACGGGAGGCTTTCATGTCCGACCTGACCACGACCACCACCGCCACGCCACCGACTCCGCCGCAGTCCACCGCGGTACTCGACGACGCGCACATCGGCGACATCCGCGGCGCGCTCGGCACCATCCGGCACGACGACACCGCCCCGCGGCGGGGCCTGTCCGCCAAGCTCAAGACGCTGCTCGCGATAGTCGGCCCGGGCCTGATCGTGATGGTCGGCGACAACGACGCCGGCGCCTTCGCCACCTACGGCCAGGCCGGCCAGAACTACGGCACCCACCTGCTGTGGACCCTGCTCCTGCTCATTCCCGTCCTCTACGTCAACCAGGAGATGGTGCTCCGACTCGGCGCCGTCACCGGAGTCGGGCACGCCCGCCTGATCCTGGAGCGGTTCGGGAAGTTCTGGGGCGCGTTCTCCGTCATCGACCTGTTCCTGCTCAACGCCCTCACGCTCGTCACGGAGTTCATCGGCATCACCATGGCCGCCGACTACCTGGGTCTGCCGAAGACCGGCTCGGTGATCCTGGCCGCCGCCATCATCATCGCGTCCGCGTTCACCGGCTCCTTCCGCCGCTTCGAGCGGATCGCGGTCGCGCTGTGCGCCGCCTCGCTGCTCCTGGTGCCGCTCTACTTCATGCTCCACCCCAAGACGTCGCAGATGGCGCACGACTTCGTGATCCCCGTCATCCCCGGCGGCAGCGGGCAGTTGGCCACCGTCATGCTGCTGATCATCGGCATCGTCGGCACCACCGTCGCCCCCTGGCAGCTCTTCTTCCAGCAGTCCTACGTCATCGACAAGCGCATCACCCCGCGCTTCATGAAGTACGAGAAGGCCGACCTGTGGATCGGCATCGCCGTCGTGATCATCGGCGCGGCCGCCATGATGGGCCTGGTCGCCACCGCGTTCGCCGGCACCAAGGGGTTCGGCAACTTCACCGACACCGCGGGCCTGATCACCGGCATCGAGGCCAAGGCCGGCAAGGTCGCCGGAGTGCTCTTCGCGATCGCCCTGCTGGACGCGGCGATCATCGGCGCCTTCGCCGTCTCCCTGTCCACCGCCTACGCCATCGGCGACGTCTTCGGCATCAAGCACTCCCTGCACCGCGGCGTCGGCGGCGCCAAGGGCTTCTACGCCGTCTACGCCGGCCTGGTCGCGACGGCGGCCACCATCGTGCTGATCCCCGGCTCCCCGCTCGGCCTGCTCACCCAGGGCGTGCAGACGCTCGCCGGCGTGCTGCTCCCGTCCGCCACGGTCTTCCTGCTGCTGCTCTGCAACGACAAGCAGGTCCTCGGACCGTGGGTGAACGGGCCCAAGACCAACGCCTTCACCGCGGCGGTCGTCGGCGTCCTGGTGTCGCTGTCGATCATCCTGACCGCCTCGGTGCTCTTCCCGGACATCAGCGCGGGCGCGATCCTCGACATCATGGCCGGCTGCGGCGTCGCCGGGGTACTGGCCGCCGGCTACGCCTTCACCCGCCGGCGCACCGCCACCAAGGAAGACCCGATCGACCGCACCGGCCGCGACTCATGGCGGATGCCGCCGCTCGCCACGCTGACCCGGCCGACCATGTCCACCGGCCGCAAGCTCGGCATGGGCGCCCTGCGCACCTATCTGCTGATCGCGATGGTCCTCGTCGTCGTCAAGATCGTCGAGGTCGCGCTCGGCAACTGACGTTCCCACGACGGCACTTGACCCTTCCCCTACCGGGGTGGCGGCGGACCCTCCCCGCCCGCCGTCACCCCCCATTACCCGCTCATCACCCCTCATCACCCCCTCACGGAGAAGGGAGGACACCCGTGCGCCTTCTCCCGCACCTCACCAAGCTCACCGCACCGGCCCGCCGGCAGCACCACGTCACCGACGGCCGGCCAGCCCCGCACACCACCCACCACAACCACCCCTGCCGACACCTCCAGTTGGCCCTGCACGACGGCATCGAGCAGGGCTACCTGCTCGACGTCCCCAGTACCTGCCCCAGCCCCTCGGGCCCGTGCGCCAGGTACGAACCGCGCGTGCACCTGGCCTACCTCCTCGCCCACCAGGGCCACGACGCCCACTGGCTAGCGCACTACGCCGACCTTCCGCTGGCCGCGGCCGAGCGCATCGCCGACGCCGCTACCGCCGAATCTCCGGTCAGATAAGGCCGATTCAGCGAGGCGGTCGACGACTGCGGGGTCCACGCCCCCGCGTCGCCGACCGCCTCGCTGTGCCGTATCTCCGTGTGCCGTATCTCCGTGTGCCGTATCTACGTGTGCGGTATCTGCATGTGCTGTATCTCCGTGTGCCGTCGCTCCGCCGTGTGTTCAACCGTGGCGTCCGGCCGCACCGGAGCCGGGCGGGCCGCCAGGCGCCGGGCGGCGGTGAGCAGCGTCGGGAGGTGCGGGTTGGTGGTGCGGTAGAGCACGCGGTGGCCGCTGCGGCGCACCCCGACCAGTCCCGCGGCCCGCAGGCGCCCGAGGTGCTCGGAGACGGCGGCGTAGGGGGCGCCGACGCGCTCCGTCAGCTCCCCGATGGCAAGCTCCCGCTCCTCGGCCAGAGCCTGGAGCAACCGCAGTCGGATCGGGCCGGCCACCGCCTTCAACAACGCTGTCACGGCGGTGATTTCGGCGACCGTCAGCGGCGCGGCGAGCGGAGCTGCCGCCGTGCGCGCCGGAAGGAAGGACGCGTCGGACTCAGTGAGCGCATGCACCGAACGCTCCCCTTTCCAGCGCGGAGGCGAGGGCGCGCGGATCGTCGTGCCGGTCCGGGGCCCGGTGCCAGTGCAGGTCGCGGACGGGCGGCATGCCGGAGAGCATGTCGACGAGTCGGTCCAGCAGGCCGGTTGCCGTGCTGTCCAGCGTGACCATCAGCTGTAGGTGAGTGGTGAACGCGTCGGACGGGTCGACGCGCACGGCCTCGACGCGAGCACCGGGCCGGCTCAGGGCCAGCACGCACAGCGCGCGTATGTGGGTCTCGGCGCCCTGGTCACAGTGGACATGGAGGGTGACCAGCTCGCGGGGGCGAACGGCCGTCGCCCCGGTGTCGGGGCGCTTGGTCTGCCTGAGGAGGGAACGGGGCAGGAATCGCATGACGGTATCCCTTGCATGCTCAGCGTTGCGGGAGGGCGACCCCCAACGAGCCGGTCGCCGGGCTTCGTTCATCAGGGGCGGGGCGTGGCGGTGGCCGACGGCTCGAAGGCGTAGCCGACCTGCCGCACGGTGCGGATCAGCGCCCGATGCCCGGGGCCCAGCTTCCGTCGCAGGCGGGCGATGTGCACGTCGATCGTGCGCAGGTCCCCTACGGCGGTCTGCTGCCACACCAACGCCATCAACTGCTCGCGGCTGTAGACCCGGCGCCGGTTGGCCACCAGGTACGCCAGCAGCTCGAACTCCATGCAGGTGAGCTTGAGTTGCTGTCCGCCGACCGACACCTTTCGGGTTTCGCAGTCGACGACGAGGCCGCGGATGCGGTGGACCGGCGCCCTGGGCAGATCGGCGGGCTCGTGCGGGGAAGGCAGCGGGCGCGGAACGGCCGCGTGGCGTCGACGCGCGCTGGAGGTGCGGGCGAGCAGGGTGTGGCGGAGCGGTCGGTGGTGGAGGTTCATGGTTGTTTCCCTCGGATCGGGGGCGTGGTGGCGAAGGGCATGGCGAGGCCCCGCCATGTGCCTGGTCTGGGAGCGGGGTTGAGGCGTGCGGAAGCCGCCCGCCACGCGAGCGCGCAGCCCGACCGCCCGGGTCGGCGAAAGCCGCACGGGTGCCTGGCAAAGAGCGTTCGCGAACGCGTCGGGGGAGTGGTGTTACCGCGTACCGGAGACCGAGAAAGTCATACGGGTAGACGACCTACTGTGCCCCGGACTGCTGCAACCATCGCAACTACTGCAACTACTGCCGTCCATGTTTCTCGCCTCCTTCCGGCCGGGGCGCGCGAGCGCGCCGTACGACTCGGCAGCGAGCGGACCAGCCCGCACGGCCGGTTCACCCCTACTCGTCAGAGCTTTGGCACTGCACGGCGTAATCCCCGTACAAGGGAAGCCACTTGGGGTCACCCCTTAGGTCGGGGAGACCTGTCCTGAACCTGGGCGTCTCTCGACGTCGTGGGGTCAGTGGCCTGTGTCCGTGCAGACGCCTCACCGAACGAGGTGCCTCCTTCAAACGTCCTCAAGCCTGCCTGATACTTGCACATCAACGCAACTTGTTGACCAAGCCTTGACGGTCCCCTCCTCGTGCCCGATACCGAAGGCGTGAAGGGACGCCTCGCTCCGTCGGTGCGGGCTGGTCCGCCACCCCCTGCAGAGTGGCGCCACCCTCCGCCTCTCAGCCAACCCCTCGCTGGGAGGCGGAGGTTGGCGGGCCGGTCGGGGAATCCCGCGATCACGGCACGGGTTGCACAACACATCAGCAGTAGTTGTGTGAATCGGCAGTAGTTGTGTGAAAGGTTCCCCGTGCGCGCCATACAGATCGATCGCTTTGGCACACCCGACGTCCTCCGCCTCGTCGACGCCGCCCAACCGGAACCGGCGCCGGGGGAGGTGTTGATCCGGGCCGTCGCCACGAGCATCAACCCCGTCGACGACAAGACGCGGGAGGGCGCCATCGGCGAGGGGACGCCGCCCCTGCCGCTGCAACTCGGTTGGGACTTGGCCGGGATCGTCGTCGATGGAGGGAACAGCGGGCTGCGGGCGGGGGAGCGGGTCATCGCGATGTCGCACCAGCTCGGCTCCGGCCGCGGGACCTGGGCCGACCTGGTGGTACTTCCGGCCCAGGCGGTGGCCCCGGCCCCGCAGGCGGTCAGCCTGGTCGAGGCCGCCACCTTGCCGCTGCCCGGGCTGACGGCGTCGCAGACACTGGACTGGCTTGAGGTGTCCGCCGGCCAGCGGCTGTTGATCGCCGGTGCCGCGGGTGCGGTCGGCGGGTTGGCGTTGCAGATAGCGCGCGCACGCGGAGTCACCGTCGACGCCCTGGTCTCACGGGACGCACAGATCGCCTTCGCCCGCGACTACGGAGCCGACCTCGCCGGCACCGACCGCGACGCCTTCCAAGACCGCAGCTATGACGCGGTCTTCGACACCTTCGGCGCCTTCCTGACCGACGCCGTGGCCGACGGCGGCCGCTATGCGTCGATCGCCACCCAAGCCGGCCCGGTCCCCGACCTGTCCGCACGCGGCGTCCGCACCACCGTCAACCAGGTGCATGAGGACGGAACAGGACTGGGTGAACTGACCAAGCTCGTCGACAACGGCGCCCTGAAGCTACGCGTACACGCCACCTTCGGCCTCCACGAGATCCAAGCCGCACACCACCGCTATCTCCAAGGCGGCCTGACCGGAAAGATCGTCGTGAACTTCTGAGCGATGCACAGCGTTACACAGCGCCGCGCCTCGTCCTCCGGCTCACTCCCGGGGCCGGAGTACCAGGCGCGGCAACGGCCTGGTCGGACAGGACACGCTTCAAGAGGAAGGCGTCAGCCCGCCCACGCGCGCAACAGCTTCTCCCGCTCCGCGCTCCGCGGCGATCCGTCCTCCTAGGCACGACCCCACTCCGACATCGCCGCCAGCGTCGTGGCCATCGTCGCGGCGCCCTCCGTGAGGCGGGACAGCAGGGCTCGGGAGAGGTCGACCTCGGTCTGGGAGTAGCCGTTGGCCGCGGCCACGTAGGCCGTCAACTTGTGGCCCCCGTCGGGTGTTTCCACTCCCACCGTCAGCGTCGGGGGCGCCCCGGTCGCCCGGCCCGAGACCGTGTCCATGGCGGCCAGATTCGTGGCCAAGAGCACGGCGATGTCCTTGACCGCGCCGACCTGTCGCAGCAGGGACTTCACGGGGACGTCCGCCACCGTCAGCGCGTGCACGTCCTCCCACAGGTGCAGGCCGGACTGGCCTTCGCCGAGGGCCACCACGCCCTCGGGGGTCAGGCGTACGCCGGGCGTCGCCCCGAACGGCTTCGCGCCCACGTACACATCGCCCTCGGCGATCCAGAACAGGCCCACCATGGCCATTGGTTGCTCACTTCCCCCAAGACGGCACGGCCGTCGTGCCCCACATCAAACGATCAGGTCGTCGTCCACCGTAACGTCGGAAGAGAACGGAAAGTTTCCGCAAGTTACCGTTCCCTCTCGCGACCTTTCCTCGCTGATGAGGTGCACCGAGGCAACGGGAAGAGGCGAGGGGAAGACGCCCGCCCGCACGCCCCTCAAGTCGCGCGGCCCCCGCGTAGGACTTCGAGCCGGCGGCCTGCTCGGCACCGCAGTGCCACCCCTGAGCCAGGCCGCCGACTCCCATCGAAGCCGCCCTACGAGCTACAGCGCCCGCTCCAGCCGCTCCGCCATCAGCTTGACGAACCGTGCCGGTTCCTTCGGCTGGCCGCCCTCGGCGAGCACCGCCAGGCCGTGCAGCAACTCGGCGGTCTCGGTCAGCTGCGTGCGGTCCTCGCGCTCCTTGAACGCCTCGTTGAGGCCCTTCACCAGCGCGTGATCCGGGTTGAGCTCCAGGATCCGCTTGGAGCGCGGCACTTCCTGGCCCATCGCGCGGTACATGTTCTCCAGCGCCGCCGTCGGGTCGTTCGCGTCGGAGACGACACAGGCCGGGGAGACGGTGAGGCGGGAGGACAGGCGCACGTCCTTGATGTCCTCGTCCAACTGCTCCTTCATCCAGCCGAGCAGCCCGGCGAACTCATCGGCCTGCTTCTCCCGCTCCTCGCCGGAGGTCTTCTCGTCCTCGCCGTCGAGGTCGAGCTGCCCCTTGGCGACGGACCGCAGCGACTTGCCCTCGAACTCGCCGATGGCGTCGACCCACACCTCGTCCACCGGGTCGGTGAGCAGCAGCACCTCGATGCCCCGGTCCCGGAACGCCTCCATGTGCGGGGAGTTCTCGATGGCCTGCCGGGACTCGCCGGTCAGGTAGTAGATGACGTCCTGACCGTCCTTCATCCGCTCCACGTACTGCGCGAGCGTGGTCGGCTCGGTGTCGTCGTGCGTGCTCGCGAACGATGCGACGGCGAGGATGGCGTCCTGGTTCTCCGGCTCGGTGACCAGCCCCTCCTTGAGGACCGCGCCGAACTCCCGCCAGAACGTGGCGTACCGCTCCTGGTCCTTGCCCATCATCTCCTTGACGGTGGACAGCACCTTCTTCGTCAGCCGGCGCCGCATCCGCTCGATCTGACGGTCCTGCTGGAGGATCTCGCGGGAGACGTTGAGCGAGAGGTCCGCCGCGTCGACGACGCCCTTGACGAAGCGGAGGTACGGCGGCAGCAGCGCCTCGCAGTCGTCCATGATGAACACGCGCTTGACGTAGAGCTGCACCCCGCGCTTGTACTCCCGGGTGAACAGGTCGTGCGGAGCGTGCGCCGGCAGGAACAACAGGGCCTGGTACTCGAAGGTGCCCTCCGCCTGGAGCCGGATCGTCTCCAGCGGCTCGCGCCAGTCATGGCCGACGTGCTTGTACAGCTCGTGGTACTCCTCCTCGGACACCTCGTCGCGCGAGCGCGCCCACAGCGCCTTGGTGGAGTTGAGCGTCTCGGGCTCGGGCGCCTTGTCGCCCTCGCCGCCCTCCGCGTTCTCGTCGCCCTCGCCGGTCGTGGCGGGGGCCTCGGACGCCATCCGGATGGGCCAGGTGATGAAGTCCGAGTAGCGCTTGATGATCTCCTTGATCTTCCACGGGGAGGTGTAGTCGTGGAGCTGGTTCTCCGGGTCGGCCGGCTTGAGGTGGAGCGTGACCGAGGTGCCCTGCGGCGCGTCGTCGACCGCCTCCAGCGTGTACGTGCCCTCGCCGCGCGACGACCAACGGGTGCCCCGGTCCTCGCCGGCCCGCCGGGTCACCAGGGTGACCTCGTCCGCCACCATGAAGCCGGAGTAGAACCCGACGCCGAACTGGCCGATGAGCCCCTCCTCTCCGGCCGCGTCCTTGGCCTCCCGCAGCTCCTGGAGGAACTTCGCGGTGCCCGAGTTGGCGATCGTGCCGATGAGCTGGCCGACCTCGTCGTACGACATCCCGACACCGTTGTCCCGCACGGTCAGCGTGCGGGCGTCCTTGTCGATGTCGATCTCGACGTGCAGATCGGACACGTCGGCGTCGAGCGAGTCGTCCTTCAACTTCTCCAGGCGCAGCTTGTCCAGCGCGTCGGAGGCGTTGGAGACGAGCTCCCGCAAGAAGACGTCTTTGTTCGAGTAGACCGAGTGGATCATCAGCTGGAGAAGCTGACGGGCCTCTACCTGAAACTCAAAGGCTTCGGTCGGCATGTTCGCGCGTACCTCACAGGTCCTGTTTTGTCGGAACTGGCGGCAGCCACTGTAAAACACCACGTCAGGGCGGCGGGAGCGTTCCGCTAGCCTCGACCGTCAGAGCGACCGGCGAATCCGTCGAAACCCGCCAAAACCCCCAAAGCCCCCAAGGCCCCGAAGAGATGCCGCCGGGCTGCCGAGACCGTCGAGCACCGGCCCCACGCCCGGCTCACCGGTCCGCGGGCCAACCAGCCCCCAGTCAGGGCCCTATGACCCCTGACGCCAACGACCGGGCCCCGCAACCCTGGAGAGGACCCTGCCGACACCACCGCCGTGCCGAGCCCTGCTCCTTCCGGCACGGACCGAACCACCCGGGAGGCACCCAGTGCTCACCCAATCCACCCTCGACGACACCGCCATCAAGTCGCTGGTGACCGACGCCACCATGGCGCCCTCGATGCACAACGCCCAACCGTGGCGTCTCGAATACTCCCGTTCCTCGCGCACCATGCGGCTCTTCGCCGACCTGGACCGCGCGATGCCGCTGGCCGACCCCACCACCCGCGGGCTCCATCTCGGCTGTGGCGCGGCCCTGTTGAACCTCCGTACCGCGGCAGCTCATGCCGGTCTCCGCACCGACACCACCCTGCTGCCTGACCCGCACACCCCCACGCTCCTCGCCTCGTTACGCTTCGACGAACCGCACGAACCCCTGGGCATGGGACTGCCCGAGCTCCACCACGCGCTCCGCACCCGCCACACCAGCCGCGCCCCCTTCTCCGAACGACGCGTCCCGGCCGGCCTCCGCGCCACCCTGTCCGGGGCCGCGGCCGGCGAAGGGGCGCGACTGGCGTTCCTGACCACCCCGCACCGCGAGGCCGTGCTCGACCTCATCCTCAACGCCGAGCGCTACGACCGCATGGACGACGGCCGCGAGGCCGAACAACGCAGCTGGACCCGCAACGCCGCCGCCGAACCCACCGCGGACGGGATCCCCGAGTACGCCTTCGGCCCCACCAAACGCGGCGGCGCAGCCCCGACGCGGGACTTCGCCGGCCGCCGCCCGATCCCCGGACGCCCCTACGCCGACTTCGAAAAAAGTCCGCAACTGGCCTCCCTCAGCACCACCCACGACGGCCCGGCCGACTGGCTACGCGCGGGCCAGGCACTCCAACGCGTCCTGCTCCTCGCCACCCACCACGGGCTCGCCACCTCCTTCGCCACCCAGCCACTGGAATGGCCCGACCTGCGCTGGCTGCTGCGCGACCCACGCTCCGGCGCCGGCCACGTCCACATGATCCTGCGCCTGGGCTACGGCCCCAACGGGACGGGCACTCCACGCCGACCGGCGGACGAGGTCCTGACGATCACTTCCTGAGCCCCGATGCGAGTGGGCGGCTGAACCGCCCTGACCCATCGGACCGGCCCCAGCCCAAGGCTCACCGCCGCCTGACGTGCACGCCAGGCGGCGGTGAGCCGGCGACACCCCTACTCGGAGGCAACCGCCTTGGGGCGCTGGGGTGCTGGCGCTCCGCCCCCCGGCTCCCTTGCCAGCACCGCCGTGAGCACGTGCGTCAGCGTCCGCGCCGGGTTGTCCGGCGCCGCCGCGGTGCGCCAGGCGACGACGCCGTCCGGCCGGACCAGGCTCGCTCCCGAGGTGTCGATCCCGTACCGAGCATGGAACTGGCCGTCGGTGTCGGTCAGTTCCATGCCGATCAGGTGCGTGCGGACGGCGACACCGAGGCTCGCGGCGACCTGCTTGGCCGCATCGGTCCAGAAGCCACCCGTCACTCCGGACAGCAGCACGAAGTCGTGCCCGAACAAGTCCACCGTGGAGACGGTCGCACCGTCCCGGTTGCGCAACCACACATGTGGGGCGCGGAACCCGGGGCGTCCGGTCGGCTCGAACGGGTCCTCCGCGTCGGCCGGGTCATCGTCCTCGGTGAGCACCGCGGCCGAGCGGTAGCGGAACCCGAGCGTGAGCTCGATGGCCTTCTGCTGTTCGGAGACCTTCTCCGCGTCCTTGGCGGGTGCGGCGAACCCGCGGGTGTCCCGCAACCGCAACGACTCGGCCACCACCCGCTCGGCGATCGAGCGCCGCTCGGCGTCGTAGCTGTCGAGCAGCCCCGACCCGGCCGAACCGTCGAGCACCGCCGCGAGCTTCCACGCCAGGTCGAAGGCGTCGCCGATGGCGGTGTTGCCGCCGAACCCGCCGATCGGCGGGGTGACCTTGGCCGCGTCACCGGCCAACAGCACCCGCCCCACCCGGAACCGGTCCGCCACCGCCGCCGCCATCTCCCACGGCTGCACGGCCCTGATCCGCACCTCAAGTTCGGGCAGTTCGGTGAGCGTCCGGATCAGCTCGGCGCACCGGTCGGGGGTGAAGTCCGCGGGCGACTCGCCCTTGTCCGGATCGTACGAAGTGCTGAACAGATGCCGCCCGTTGACGGTGTCGACGGGGGCGAACACGCCGGCGACCTGACCGTTGCGCACTATGTGCAACGTGGGTCGCTCGTGGTCGATCAGTTCACTGAGATCGGCATCGAAGATCATGTTGACGTTGTGCGAGAGGCCGCCCGGACCATGCCGGTTGACACCCAGCGCCTCCCGCACCCCGCTGCGGGCCCCGTCCGCCGCGACGAGGTAGTCGGCGCGCACCTCCGTCGTCGGCTCGCCACCGCGCTCGCGCAGCACCGCCGTCACCCCGGTCGCGTCCTCGGTGAACGACACCAACTCGATGCCGAAGCGCAGTTGGGCACCGAGCTCCTCAGCACGCTCGCGCAGCACCGGCTCCGCCTTGTCCTGGCCGGCCATGCCCCACACCGCCGGGGACAGGGCCCCCGCATTGGCGATGACGTCATCGTGGACGGACTCCTGGAAGGCCGGCCCCCGCAAACTGGCCGCGATCCGGACCCGGAACCCCGTGGCCGCAGGCCCGCACGCCTGCATCGCGTCGGCGACGCCGGCGAAACCCAACAACTCCATCGTGCGCTGGTTCTGTCCCACCGCCCGCGGGAACGGCGAGGTGCCGGAGCGCCGCTCCACCAGCAACACGTCAACTCCCCGCTGAGCCAGGAACATTGCGCTGGACAGGCCGGCCAGTCCAGCGCCGACGACCAGAACTGACACCCGGTCACCCATGATTGATCCCTCTCGCCATGTACCGCTGTACCCCCGTTGCCTAACAGGCCAAATCCCCCGCCGCCAACTGGATTTCGGACGACCGCGCGCTCGCCGCGGACGCCGAGCTCAGCAGAGCTTTCAGAAGAGGTTCTTGACGAGTTCGGCGGCCAGCGGGCCGTTCGGGTCGCGGCGGAACTGGTCGAGGGCGGTCTTCGCCAGGACCATGCGCAGGGCGCGCCACGACAGGTCGGAGTAGGTCGTGAACGGCTTGACGTGGTGGGGCTCGCTCTCATCGACGTAGTAGAAGACGTCGACGCTGTCCGGCACGGCGGACTCCGGGTCGTAGGGCTCGTAGTGGTCCATCGACAACTTGTGCTCGTCGAGGTAGACATGGAAGCTGGCGGCGAAGTCGGCGGTGTTGTTGATCTGGTCGGGCGGGACGGCTCGACCGCCGTCCATGGGACAGAACACCTTGTGCACGTCGTAGGTGTTGCCGGAGAGCCAGGCACACCTGCCCGGCGTCAGCGTCACCAGGCCGCGCTTGTCGGCCTTCCAGTCCAGCTTGCTGTAGGACATCACGTCGAGTTGGCCGGCCAGACAGTAGATGATGCCGGTGGTGTTGCCGTGGGAGTGCATCGGGGAGTAGTGCCCGGCGGGCCACAGTTCCAGGACCACCGGCGAGCCGAAGTCGCCGCTGTCGCGCGCCATGGGAAGTGTCGGGTCGTATCCGTACTGCTCCGCGAGGTCGTCGTACTTGCCGCGTCCGGTGCACGCCACCCGTACGTAGGGAGGGTGACTGGGATCCTCCTGGGACTTGCGGCGCAGGATCTCCCGCAGCAGGCGCGGCCGTTCGTCGTCGGTGCGGGCCGGCTCCAACTGCTCGCGCAGTGCCTGGTTTTCCCAGGCCGCCAGCCGGATGTTGGTGGCCTTGTGGGCCAGGTCCATGACGGCCGGCGGAACCATCATCTGGCGAACGTACTCGTCGAACGACGATGCCTGGTCAATGACGAGGGAGGGACTCAACAGGTCGGCGGCGACGCGCAGTTGCCGGTCTTCGGCCTTGGTGAGGTAGAAGGGGGCCTGCCGCGAGTCCGTATCCGTCGTGATGTAGAAGGGAGCCTGCCGGGAGTCCGATTCCGTCATTCCTGGGCCTCTGCCTCTCTCCGAACGGGGTGGGGCGCGGCGCCGTGCCGTGGCGCCGGATGCCGCATGCATCGTGTCAGTGGCCGCGCGCCGCCCGGCGCAGCACCGCGACACGTACGCACGAAGGAGTGAGGCGCCGCGGCGGCCGATGTGATGCGGTGACAAGGCGTGCCGCGCCGTATCCGGCCCCGACCGGCGTTCGGCCACCCGTACCAAGCGTGGCGCACGCCGACAGGCGGCGTGCGCAGTGCCTCCAGCGGGAACTTGGCGGGGTGCCGCGGGCAGCCGATGCCGGCGTCCAGCGCGACACCGGAGTCGGGCGCCCGTCTACCGCGGTTCCTGCGTTGGAGGCCCCTATCAAGCGTCTACACGCGTGTAGTAGCTTGCGGTCGCAGGTACTACTCACACAAGGAGCGCTCATGGGACCTACGTTGATCAACGGGATACCCGCGCACGTGCTCTTCGTGCATCTCGTGGTCGTGCTCGTGCCGTTGACGGCGCTCGCCGTGGTGGTGTGCGCCAGCCGGCCCGGCCTGGCCCGGCGGTTCGGGCTTGCCCTGCCGGTGTTGGCCATGGTGTCCCTGATCAGTGTGCCGATCACCACCCACGCCGGAGAGTGGCTCAAGCACCACGTCGACAGCGACCCGCTGGTGCGCGAGCACGCCGAGTTGGGTGACGGGCTGCTGCCTTGGGCGGCGGGCCTGTTCGTGCTGGCGGCGGCGCTGTGGTGGATGCACCGCCGCACAGGGGAAGCACCCTCGACCGAAGCCGGAGGGCGACGGTCGGCGACGCGCGCACCGGGTGCGCTGCGCGTGGTGGCGATAGCGCTTGCGCTGGTGGTGGGCGCCGGCGCGGTGGTGCAGACCTATCGCATCGGGGACTCGGGAGCCCAAGCGGCCTGGCACGACAACTTCTCCACTACGTCCACGCGGCACGGCTGAGAAGGGCTCGGGTGGGGAAATCCCGCTTGTGCCGAGCGGGGCCCGGCGCTCGGATGCGGATCTCCAACGCCGGTACCAACGCCGCTACCTGTGCGCAAGACCGGGACCGCGCCCGCATCTTCGTGGCTTCTGCCAGTACAGCGGCCCGTCGCGGTGCAGGAAGACTGCCCGCCAGTGGCCGCGGCCTGTCCCGGGTACGGGGGCCGACGCCAAGAACATGGCGGCGCCAAGGACATGGCGGACGAAGCACGAGGAGGGCACGGCACGATGAGTGCACAGCAATACGACGAGATAGGCGAGGCGTTCGAGGGGTTCAAGGCCCTGCCGCTGGCGCACTACGCGGAGGTGCCCAGCTTCCTGGGCATGGTCGGCGACGTACGCGGCAAGTCGGTCCTCGACCTGGCCTCCGGCACCGGCTTCTACAGTCGGGAGTTCAAGCGGCGCGGCGCCGCGGAGGTGCTTGGAATCGACATCTCCGGCGAAATGGTCGCCGCGGCAAGGGAGTTGGAGGACAGCAATCCGCTGGGTGTGCGCTACGACGTGGGCGATGTGGCCGAACTCCGGCCCCTCGGGCGGCGCTTCGACGTCGCCACGGCGGTCCAACTGCTCAACTACGCACCGGACATCGCCGCCATGGAGCGAATGTGCCGCAACGTGCACCGGAACGTGGCGCCCGGCGCCGAGTTCTTCCTGCTCGTCCAGACGCCCGACTACCGCTTCGACGGACCGCTCCTGCACAAGTACGGCTTCCACACCGAGCTGACCGGGGAGGAAGACGAGGCCGGACCCCGCGCTCGGACCACGGCACTGCTCGACCCGCCGATCGAGATCGTCGCCACCTGCCCGCGCCGCGAGGTCTACGAAAAGTGCCTGCGGACGGCCGGGTTCAGCGAGCTGACCTGGGTCCCACTGGAGGTGTCCGACGCCGGCGTGCGCAAGTTCGGGGCGGACTTCTGGACGGACTTCCTCGCCAACCCGCCGCTGGAGATGCTGCGCTGCCGCGCCTGACGCATGGCTGACCGGCCGTGGCGGTGGCTCAGCTGTCACGATCACCGGTTGCCCGGCGGCGTGCGGATTTCTACCCTCGGTGCCATGGCCACTCAGCAAGCCGCCGACGCGGCCCGCGCCCCCCGCCGCACCGTGACCGCCGCCGTCGTCCAGGCAGCCGCCCCGCTCTTCGACAAGCAGGCCGCCCTGACTCGCGCCGACGAACTCATCCGCGAGGCCGTCGCCGACCACGGCGCGCAAGTCGTCGTCCTCCCAGAGGCGTTCCTCGGCGGCTACCCCAAGGGCCTGGACTTCGACGTCACCGTCGGCATGCGCACCCCGGCCGGCCGCGAGCTCTTCCGCCGCTACCACGATGCTGCCATCGACGTCCCCGGCCCTGAGGTCGGCCAACTCGCCGGCCTCGCCCGGGAACTCGACTGCCACGCCGTCGTCGGCGCCGTCGAACGACAGGGCGGCACCCTCTACTGCGTCGCCCTCTACTTCGGCCCCGACGGCTACCTGGGACTGCACCGCAAGCTGATGCCGACCGCCGCCGAACGCTACCTGTGGGGCCAGGGCGACGGCTCCACCCTCCCGGTCATCGACACCGGCACCGCCCGCCTCGGCGCCGTCATCTGCTGGGAGAACTACATGCCGCTGTTTCGCACGGCCATGTACGCCAAGGGCGTCGACCTGTGGTGCGCACCGACCGTGGACGACCGCGATGCCTGGCAGGCCACCATGCGCCATATCGCCCTGGAAGGCCGCTGCTTCGTCCTCAGCGCCAACCAGTACCTACGCCGCGACGGCCTCCCCGCCGACCTCCACCCCACCCAGGGCGACGCACCCGACACCGTCGTCATCGGCGGCGGTTCCGTCATCGTCTCGCCGCTCGGCGAGCTCCTCGCCGGCCCGCTGCGCAACGGCGAAGGCATACTCTCCGCCGAACTCGATCTCGACGACCTCACCCGCGCCCGCTTCGACTTCGACCCCACCGGCCACTACGCCCGCCCCGACATCTTCACCCTCCACGTCGACGAGTCCGCTCACCACTCCGTCACCAGTGACTGACTGGGCCGGCGGATGACTGGCAACATCCGGCTGATCTCAAGGGCTACTTCTGGCCGTAGCGCCAAGACACC
The DNA here is from genome assembly GCF_042798755.1 of Streptomyces sp. NPDC057743. Classification (NCBI taxonomy): domain Bacteria; kingdom Bacillati; phylum Actinomycetota; class Actinomycetes; order Kitasatosporales; family Streptomycetaceae; genus Streptomyces; species Streptomyces sp. NPDC057743. The sequence goes on along the minus strand of NZ_JBHVJX010000010.1, from coordinate 36,547 downwards.
GCGCCATGTCATCACTTCACGGCATCGTGTCAAGGCATCACGACCATGGGGGCGTGCCGTTGCGCGTCCGAAGTGAGCTCGTCCGCGGCCTCGATCAGTGCGCGTAGGGACTTGACCAGGCCGGTGCGTTGGTCGGCGGGGAGGCGGGTGACGATCGTGCCGATCTCCTCGGAGCGGTGGGCCAGGACGTCGTCGACCAGGCGCCGGCCGGCCGGGGTGAGGCGGAGGACCACCTCGCGGCGGTTGGTGGGATTGGTCTGCCGGTCGACAAGGCCGACGGCCTGCAACCTGTCGACCATGCGCAGCGCCGTGGAGGCGTTGACCTCCAACGCGGCGGCCAGCGCGGCCAGTTTGCCCGCACCGTGACTGTGCAGGACGACCAGGGTGCGGAGTTGGGGGAGGGTGAGTGTGGGATCGGTGGCGGCGAGCGAGCGGGCGGAGATCGCGACGAAGAGCCGGGAGGTTTCCATCAGGGCAGCGGTGACCTCTTCGACGGTCTCGTGCACATCGCGCTTCGGGGCCGTTGCTTCGCCGTCACGGGGAGTGGACTGCTTCATGGTCTTTCGCCATGGTCAGGTGGGGTGCCGGGGTTTCCCCTGGCAGTGAACGGGCGCCGGGAGCCGTGCCGTTGTGGGTGCCTATTTATCCACTTTTGGCTGCTTTATTGCACTGGGCAATGATACTCTGAGGGTGAGGTCATTCGAAGTATCTGAGGGGAAGCGATTCGGATGTCGGACCTCTCTCGTCACGCCCCGGACATCACCAGTCACCCCGACGTCCCCGAGATGCGTGAGCGTTACGCCAAGCTGGTTGGCGGGCGCCAGGCAGTCGCCCTCGACGGTCTGGTTCTCCTCACCGGTATCTACGCGGCGATCTCCCCGTGGGTGGTGCACTTCCGTGTGACCAGCCCGGAACTGACTGTGAACAACCTCATCATCGGCCTCGTCCTGGCCGTGATCGGCCTGGGCATCACCCGGGCACCCGAGCGCATGTACCGGCTGACGTGGACCTGCGCGGCGATCGGCGTCTGGCTGATCGTCTCGCCGTGGGTCGTGACGGCCGGCCACAGCGCGACCGCCGGAATCATCTGGAACAACGTCGTGCTCGGCGCCGTGACGCTGGCCCTCGGGTTGGCGGCAACCCGGCTGTCGATGGCGGCGGAACGGCGGCCAACGACCGGTAAGTAGCCGGCGCGTAGCGCATGGCGACTGCTCCGGAAGGAGGTGGCCATGACTCTACCCATGCGTGACCGGCGGGCTCTCGCCGAGATCGAGCAGCACTTCCTGGAGAACGACCCCGAGCTCGCGCTGCTGCTGAGCACCTTCGGCGGTGCCGGCACCGGGGGAGGGCGGACCGGGCTCGTGCGGCGGCTGCGGGCAGGTGTGGTGAGCGCTTACGTGGCGGTCACGGTGAGCGGCGTGCTGTTCGTCGCCGGGGCCGTGGCCCGGGACGTGGGGCTGTTGATAGCGGCCGGGGCCATGGTGGTGGTCTCCGGAGTCCCGTGGCTCTGCGCCCGGTTCCGGCGCGGGGCGGAACGGCCGGCTGCGCCGGATCTGCGTCGCGGCGGGCAGGCGACCCGATGAGGCGGCCGGAAAGCGGTGATTCCATGAAGTGCTACGACTGCGCGCAGGCCGGTAAGTTCGCCGATGCCGTCGGCGTCTGCCACCACTGCGGTGCCGGGGTCTGTCTGCAACACTGCCATGTCGCCCTGGAGCCCGGTCACCGGTTGGCCGGCGTCGGCCAGTCGACGCTCTCCCGACCTGCCCGCGAGGTCACCTGCCTGACCTGTCACGCCTCCCAGTCACCGCCCACTCGGGTCGCTACCAAGGGAAGCGCGCGGTGACGCTGCGGAGGGGACGGGCGAGCGGAAGGGTCGGTCGCGAACGCCAGTCACCTGGCTCCGGGCGCCGGCCGGCGCCGGTCACCACCGATAAAATGAGCCCCCGTAGCTGTTGCACCGAGCTGTTGCACTTGAACCTGCTGCTGTTGCACTTGAACCTGCACTTGTCGTGCCGTTGCAGAGGAGAGCGACACCGATGGCCACACAGATCACCTGCCGCAGGGTTTACGAGGAGACCACGGCGCGGGACGGCAAGCGCGTGCTGGTCGACCGCGTCTGGCCGCGCGGAATGCGCAAGGAGGACCTGCACCTCGACGAGTGGCTGCGCGAGGTGGCCCCCTCCACCGAGCTGCGCAAGTGGTACGGCCACGACCCGGACCGCTTCGCCGAGTTCCGCCGCCGCTACCTCAGCGAACTGCGCGACTCCGCACACCGGGAGGCCGCCGTGCACCTCCGCGACCTCGCGACCCACGACACCATCACGCTGCTGACCGCCACCAAGGACATCGAGCACAGCCAAGCCGCGGTGCTCGCAGAATGGCTGGCCGAGAAGCGGTGAGGTAGCAACAACCCCTGCAAAGAGGATCACCGCGGAGGATCGGACGGTATAACGGTCCCCATGTCTCCGCACCCATCCGCATCACCCGAGCCCGCCGACCCGCCCGCCGGCCCGCCTGCCGATCCGGCCGCGACGGGTCGCCTCGACGAGGAGGCGGAGGAGGTCACGGTCGCCGTCATGGCGGCATCCCGCCTGCTCATGGCCGTCTCGGCGCGCGCCCTGGCCTCGATAGACGACGCCGTGACGCTGCCGCAACTGCGGGCCCTGGTCGTGCTGGAGAGCTGCGAACCCCTCAAACTCGCGGCCATGGCCGCCACGTTGGGCGTCAATCCCTCGACCGCGATGCGGATGGTCGACAAGCTGGAAGCCGTCGGACTGGTCGACCGCAAGCCCAACCCGGAAAACCGCCGCGAGGTCGTGCTGCGCCTCACCGCGGACGGACGGACCATGGTCGAGCGGGTCCTTGCACACCGCAGGGCCGAGGTCCGCACACTCGTCGGCCGGCTGCCGGACCAGCAACGCGCCGAGCTGGTACCGGCGTTGCGGGCGCTCATCGAGGCCGCCGGCGAGCTGGCCGTCGACCCCTTCGACGAGGTGCGGCGGATAGGCGGGATCGTGGCGGACCCGCTCGCCCCGGGCGGCCGCGACGGACTGGCGTGAGAAGCGCGACCGGCCCCGCCGCTGGAGCGGGGCCGGCCGTCGTCTCGGTCAGCGCGGTGCGCCGGCCCGCCGCTGCCGGGTGGCGGGGCGGGCGGCGGCGGGATGCCGGTAGGGGGTGGTGCGGGCGCGGGAGCGGTAGACGATGTACGGCCGGACCAGATAGCCGACGGGCGCGGTGAAGGCGTGCACGAGCCGGCTGAACGGCCAGAGGGCGAACAGGACCATGGCGAGCAGGGCGTGACACTGGTACACGAGCGGGGCGTGCGCCATCGCCGGGACGTCCGGGTCGAGTGCGAACAGGCTCCGGAACCAGACGGCAACGCCCAGCCGGTAGTCGTAGGGGTTGGCCACCGAGGACGCGGTGGCGGTCAGGCCGGCCACCAGGACCAGGGTCAGCAGGGGGTAGACCAGGCGGTCACTGCGGCTGGTCGCCTGGCGCACGGCCGGCACCCGCAGCCGCCGCCACAGCAGGATGCCCAGACCGCAGGCGGCCGCGACGCCGGCCGCGCCGCCCATGGTGAGGGCGACCGAGTGGTACATCTCCTCGCTCACCTGGAGCCGTTGGGTGAGCGATTCGGGCACCAACAGCCCCATCACATGACCGCCGGCGACGAACAGCAGGGCGTAGTGGAACATCGGGCCGCCGATGCGCAGCAACCGGGCCTCGTGGAGCTGACTGGAGCGGGTGGTGAAGCCGAAGCGGTCGTGGTGGTAGCGCCAGACGGTGCCGGCGACCAGGACGGTCAGGGCGAGGTAGGGCAGCACGCCCCACAGGGCGATGCGGAGGTGGGTGGTCACCGGCGGACTCCTTCGTCGCCCGGGGTAGCGCGGATCGGAAACGGCACGGGGGTCGCGTCGTTGGGTACGGGTGCCGGCTGCGGACCGGCGGCGGGCAGGGTGTGTTGCAGGGCGCGCAGCACATCGGCGTAGGGGCTGTGGTAGTCCGCCAACGCCCGGGCGAGCAGGTCCACGGCGCCGCGGTAGTGATGCAGCACGGGGAGGCCCGCCTGGGGACAGCGGGCGGCGAACTCCAACACGACGGGCAGGAAGTCGGGCAGCTCGCCGTCGTCGGGTTCCCAACCGTGCTTGCGGTAACGGGACTTGAGCGCCGCCAGGGAGGCGCCGCGGCGACGGGTGTCGCCGTCGGTGTAGTGGGTCAGGTGCAGGGTCCGGCGCCGGGTGCGGTCGAAGGTGACCACATAGCGCGCGGCCAGGTCCAACAGGGGGGCGCCCGCCGCCTCGGCGCAGAAGCCGAGCAGTAACTCGACCTCGGGGCCCTTGAGTTGGTGGAGTGCGGCGGCGACCTGGGGAAGCCGCTCAGCCCAGACCGGGTCGGGGTAGGACAGGAGCAGGGCGGTTGCCTGATGGACGGCGCGGTGACGGTTCATCAGCTGCTGCCCTCCCCCTGCCGCCGCGGCGGGAACAGCCCCTGCGGCCTGCCGCGGCCGTTCCAGTTGAACAGGTTGACCCGGTCCCGGAGCCGACCGGTGGACGCCGCCGACCCGGCCAGGGGAGGCGCGTGGAACGCCTCCGGGTCGTACATGCCCGGCCCGCCCTGGCCCTCCAGGCTGCACCCGTGCGCGGTCGCGTCGTCCTCCCGGTCCCGGCCGACGGCGTAGCCGGTGGGAATGACGTAGCGGTCCTCGTACTTGGCCACGGCCAGCAACCGGTACATCGCCTCGATCGAGTGCTCGTCCAGGCCGACGCTGCGCGCGATCGCCGGGTCCTGTTCCTCGCCGAGGTTGATCCGCCGCATGTGCGCGCGCATCGCGGCCAGTCGGCACAGTGCGTCCTCCACCGGCGCCCGGTCGCCGGCGGTGAACAGGCCGGCCAGGTAGTCCAGGGGGATGCGCAGGGTGTCGATGGCACCGAAGAGATGAGCCGGGTCCTCGCCGTCGTGACCGCCGCGGGTCAGGGCCTCGACGACGGGGGAGAGCGGCGGGACGTACCAGACCATGGGCAGCGTCCGGTACTCCGGGTGCAGCGGCAGGGCCACCCGGTAACGGGCGATCAGGTCGCGCACGGGGGAGCGACGGGCCGCGAGGATCCAGTCGTGCGGGATGCCCGACTCCTCGGCGGCGCGCACCACTTCTGGGTCGTGGGGGTCCAGGAAGCAGCCGAGTTGGGCCTCGTACAGGTCCTTCTCGTCCGGGACGGCCGCGGCCTCGCCCGCCTTGTCGGCGTCGTAGAGCATGACGCCGAGGTACCGCAGCCGACCCACACAGGTCTCCGAGCAGACGGTCGGCTCACCCGCCTCGATGCGCGGGTAACACAGGGTGCACTTCTCCGCCTTGCCGGTGGAATGGTTGAAGTACACCTTCTTGTACGGGCAGCCGCTGACGCACATCCGCCAGCCGCGGCACCGGTCCTGGTCGACCAGCACGATGCCGTCCTCGATGCGCTTGTAGAGCGCGCCCGAAGGGCAGACCGCCACGCACGTCGGGTTCAGGCAGTGCTCGCAGATCCGCGGCAGGTAGAACATGAACGCCTGCTCGTACTCCCACCGCACCTGCTCGTTCAGCTGCCGCAGGACGGGGTCCCCGGCCAGGTGGTCGGGGCCGCCGCCGAGGTCGTCGTCCCAGTTGGGGCCCCAGGTCACCTCGGTGGGTCGCCCGTCGACCAGCGAGCGGGGCCGGGCGGTGGGCAGGTCGTCACCCAACGGTGCGGAGATCAGCGTCTCGTAGTCGTAGGTCCAGGGCTCGTAGTAGTCGCTGAGGGTGGGGAGTTCGGGGTTGGCGAAGAGCCGGGCCAGGCGACGGGCGCGACCGCCGGTGCGCGGGACCAGGCGGCCGCGGCCGTCCAGGCGCCAACCACCCTTCCACTTGTCCTGGTCCTCGTGGCCGCGGGGGTAGCCCTGGCCGGGGCGGGTCTCGACGTTGTTGAACCAGGCGTACTCGGTGCCCTGCCGGTTGGTCCAGGTCTGCTTGCAGGTGACCGAGCAGGTGTGGCAGCCGATGCACTTGTCGAGGTTCATGACCATCGCGACCTGTGCCATGCAGCGTCCGATGGAGGTGGCTTTGCGACGGGGCATTTCTCAGTACTCCACGTGCTGGTCGCGACGACGGATGACGGTGACCGCGTCCCGCTGGTTGCCGGTGGGACCGTAGTAGTTGGGCGCGAAGGACAGTTGCCCGTAGCCGCCGATGAGATGAGTGGGCTTGATCAGGAGGCGGGTGAGGGCGTTGTGCACCCCGCCGCGGCGCCCGGTTGCCTGGGAACGGGGGACGTTCACCAGGCGCTCCTGCACGTGGTACATGAACACCGTGCCGGGCGGCATGCGGTGGGAGACCACCGCCCGCGCGCTCACCACGCCGTTGGGGTTGACCGCCTCGATCCAGTCGTTGTCCGCGGCACCGATGGCCTCGGCATCGGCCAGGCTCATCCAGATCACCGGCCCGCCGCGGGCCAGGGTCTGCATCAGGAGGTTCTCCTGGTACTCGGAGTGGATCGACCACTTCGAGTGCGGAGTGAGGTAGCGGACGGTCACCGAGCGGGAGTCGTCGTCCACCGCATCCGCGCCGAGGACCACGGCCTGGTCCAACGGGGGCCGGTAGACCGGGAGTTGCTCACCGTACTCGGCCATCCAGTCATGGTCGAGGTAGAAGTGCTGGCGCCCGGTCAGGGTGTGCCAGGGCTTGCGGTGCTCGGTGTTGACCGTGAAGGGCGCATAGCGCCGGTCGGGGGCCTCCTTGCCGGACCACTCGAAGCTGGTGCCGACCTGCACCGGCCGGTTCTGGGTGTCGGAGAACACCACCCGACGCTCGTGGACGGCGGCGGCCAGCTCGGAGAACCCGGCGTCCGCCCCGCAACGCTCGGAGAGCTGGTGGAAACCCTCGGCGGCCAGACGCCCGTTGGTGGTGCCCGACAACGCCAGGATCGCCTCACAGAACTTCACATCGGTGTCCAACAGCGGACGCCCGCGCGCCGGGCCGGACACGGCGGTCCCGCAACGCTCGGCGAGCCACCGGGACTCCGGACCGGGGTGAACGGTCAACCCCTTGACCGTCATGCCCTGCTGCTCGGCGAGCGGACCGAACGCCGCCAACTTGGCCGCGACCGCGGTGTAGTCCCGCTCCACCAGGCTGAACAGCGGCATGTTGCGGCCCGGCTCCGGACGGATGCCGGGCTCCCGCCAGTCACACACCGTCCCGCCGGGCTGCGCCGTCTCCCCAGGCGTGTCGTGCTGCGGCACGGTGGCCACCAGGTCGTGGGCGGTGTCCAGGCGTCCCGCCGCCAACTCGCTGAACTTCGCGGCCAGTGTCTGGAAGATCTCGAAGTCGGTCCGGGCCTGCCAGGGCGGGTTGATCGCCGGCGAGAAGGCGTGCACATAGGGGTGCATGTCCGTGCTGGACAGGTCGTGCTTCTCGTACCAGGTCGCCGCCGGCAGTACGAGGTCGGCCAGCAACGTGGTCGAGGTCATCCGGAAGTCCAACGCCAACAGCAGGTCCACCTTGCCGCGCGGCCCGTCCTCGTGCCAGGCAAGATCGCGCGGCCGACTCCCGGGCGGGGCCTCCTGCGCACGGGCGTTGTCGCTCGCCCCCAACAGGTGCCGCAGGAAGAACTCGTTGCCCTTGGCCGAGGAACCGATCAGGTTGGCCCGCCACACAGTGACCACCCGCGGCCAGTTCGCCGGATCGTCCGGATCCTCGCAGGCGAACGTCAGCCGCCCGGCGGCGAGTTCGGACGCCGCCCAGTCACCCGGTTCACGCCCCGACGCGTGCGCCCGCCGGCCGAGTTCCAACGGATTGGCGGTGAACGTCGGAGCGGACGGCATCCACCCCAACCGCATCGACTGCGCCACCAGATCCGCGGTGTGCCGCCCGGCGAACGCACCCTCGCCGGTCGGCGCCGTCAACGCATCGGCATCCTGGGCGTCGTACCGCCACTGGTCGGTGTGCAGATACCAGTACGGCGTGCCAGGCACCTGCCGGGACGGGCGCACCCAGTCCGCGGCCGACTGCAACTGCTGCCAACCGGTGTACGGGCGGACCTTCTCCTGCCCGACGTAGTGGGCCCAGCCGCCGCCGTTGACACCCTGGCAGCCGGTGAGCAGCAGCAGGGTGAGGAACGAGCGGTAGATGGTGTCGGAGTGGAACCAGTGGTTGGTGCCCGCACCCATGACGATCATGCAACGGCCGCGGGTCTTCTCCGCCGTGTGCGCGAACTCCCGCGCCGCACGCACCACCGCGCGCGCCGGCACCGAGGTGACCGTCTCCTGCCACGCCGGGGTGTAGGGGAGCGAGGCATCCTCGTAGCCCTCCGCCCAGTCACCCGGCAGTCCCGACCGGCCCACGCCGTACTGGGCCAGCAGCAGATCGAAGACGGTGGTCACCCGACGCCCGCCGATCTCCCGCACCGGCACCCCGCGCCGCACGGTGCCCTGCGCATCGAACCGCGGCAGCACCACCGTGACCCCACTCCCGTGCTCCCGGTGGAAGGTCAACGCGGGTTCAATCCCGGCCAGATCCAGATTCCACCGCCCGGTCCCGCTCTTGGACCAGCGGTCGCCCAGCGTCCCGTTCGGCACCACCGGCCGGTCGGAAACCGCGTCGAGCAACACCGGCTTCCACGCCGCGGTCGCCTCCTCCTTCGGCTCCAACCCCAGGTCCGCGGCCGTCAGGAACTTCCCCGGAACGAACCCTTCGTCCCGCTCCTCCAGCGCCACCAGGAACGGCAGATCGGTGAACTGCTTGACGTAGTCGGTGAAATACGGCACCTGACGCTCGACGAAGCACTCCCGCAGTACCACATGCCCCATGGCCATCGCCAGCGCACCGTCCGTGCCCGGATGCGGATGCAGCCACTCGTCCGCGAACTTCGTCGCGTCCGCGTAGTCCGGCGAGACCACCACCACCTTCTGCCCCCGGTAGCGCGCCTCGGTCATCCAGTGCGCGTCCGGGGTCCGGGTCACCGGCACGTTCGAACCCCACAGCATCAGGTAGGCGGCATCCCACCAGTCACCCGACTCCGGCACGTCGGTCTGGTCCCCGAAGACCTGCGGCGAGGCGATCGGCAGATCCGCGTACCAGTCGTAGAACGACACCATCGGCGCGCCGATCAACGACATGAACCGCGCACCGACCGCATGCGAGGCCATCGACATCGCCGGGATCGGCGAGAAGCCGGCGATCCGGTCCGGCCCGTGCGCGGCGATGGTGTGGACGTGGGCCGCCGCCGCGAGCTCCAGCGCCTCGTCCCAACCGATGCGCACCAGACCCCCCTTGCCGCGCGCCGACTGGTACCGCCGCCGCTTGACCGGATCGCATGTGATCTCCGCCCAGGCCGCCACCGGGTCCCCCAGGCGTTGGCGCGCCTCCCGGTAGAGCTCCAACAGGACGCCGCGCACATGCGGGTAGCGCACCCGGGTCGGCGAGTAGGTGTACCAAGAGAACGAGGCCCCGCGCGGACACCCGCGCGGCTCGTACTCCGGACGGTCGGGCCCCACCGACGGATAGTCGGTCTCCTGCGTCTCCCAGGTGATCACGCCGTCCTTGACGTACACCTTCCACGAGCACGAGCCCGTGCAGTTCACTCCGTGAGTCGAGCGCACCACCCGGTCGTGGGCCCAACGCTCCCGGTACGGCGCGTCGTTCACGCCTTGGTCGGTCCGGAAAACCGCCCTCAGGTCCGGTGTGGTGGGGGCCCGCCGTAGGGCCGTCCCCACTTGCAACAACTGTTCTGCAGCCTTCGCCGCAACGCGCTCGGCTTCTCTCCGGGCGCCGCTTCGTACCACCACCGTCGCTCCTTTCACAGCACGCGGGGGAGCGGCACCGACCTCTCGGGGCCCCGTACCCGGGCGGTCGCGTTCCACCGGGACCAGCTTCACCATGCGGAGTCCCTGCTGACACGCCATCACGAGAGGCTTGATGAGAGTTATACGTAGTTTTTCTTGCGCTTTGCAATACTTGCCAATGGCATGCACTTCGCTATGAGTGACGGCCCGTCGGTCGCCCCGCACAAACACCGGCCTGACGAGGCGCAAAGCTCCAAACGACCAGGAATGGGTGAGGTGTTCCATGAGGGGAGGAAGCGGTGAGATGAGCGGAACAGAAGGGACGCCACGGGCCTCACGGGCGCCACGAGCGGGAACGGCGGGCCACGCGGCCGGCGTGACGCCGCACGGAGTCCGGACCGAATCGGTGTACGAGCCCACACGCCCCTGGCCCGGTACCCGCGTACTGGTCGACCGAAGACTGACGCTGGGACGCCTCCCCCTGATCGTGCGCCCCGACATCTGGCTGGCCGGGGTCGCCCCCTCCGCCGCACTCTGGCGCTGGTACGACCTCAACGAGGCCAACTACCCGGCCTTCGCCCACCGCTACGCCCAGGAACTCGCCGAGGCTCCGCCACGCGCCGAAGCCCTGCGCCAGCTCCGCCAACTCGCCCGCACCGGGCCGCTGATCCTCCAGACCGCGGCGACACCGCTCCACCTCAGCCACGCCAGGATCCTGGCCCGCCAGTTGGCGGCCGACGCCCCCGACCGCCCACCCGAGGACGCCGGCGACGCCGCCTGCTGGCTGAGGACGGCCTGCCCGCACTGCGGCCGCATCCCGGACGAACCGATGAGCGCGTGCCCGTCCTGCGGGATGCCGCTGCCCGGGGCCGGGTGAGGGCAGTGACGGTCGGCCGGTGGCGCCGCCGTTCAATCACCCGACCACCGACGGTCGTTCCGTGTCCGATTCCTTCAAGACGCCGAAGGTGGCTCGTCGTTACCGTCCTGGCCATGACCAATATCAACAACAGCGGCAGTAACGGCAGCGGCGACGGCACCGACGAGCTCTCCCGTCACATCGGCATTCGCATCGACCGCACCGTCGATGACGTGTACGCCTACGCGTCCAACCCGGCCAACCTGCCTGCCTGGGCCCGCGGCCTGGGGGACTCCATCGAGAGGATCGGGGACGAGTGGGTCGCGGAGTCCTCCCTGCTGGGGCGGGTGGTAGTCACCTTCGCCCCGCGCAACGCACTGGGCGTACTCGACCACGACGTCACCCTGCCCACCGGGGAGACCGTCCACAACCCGCTCCGCGTGATCAACGACGGCACGGGGAGCGGCAGCGAGGTGGTCTTCACCCTCCGCCGTCAACCAGGCATGAGTGACGCCGACTTCGAGCGGGACGCCGGAATGGTCGCCGCCGACCTGACCCGACTCAAGGAGCTTTTGGAGTCCGCCGTCGGCCGGCAACGGTGACAGGCGTATCGGCCTATTGCGCCCCGCCGGAAGGGAGTTGGTCGCCGACCTGCTCGCGCAGCCACTCGTCGTCGAACACCTTGCTCAGGTAGTTGCGGCCGGAGTCCGGAATGACCACGACCACCAGGTCGTCCGGACCGAGCCCGGCGGCGACGCGCAGCGCGCCGGCCACCGCGGTCCCCGCCGAGGTACCCACCAACAGCCCCTCCTCGCAGGCAAGTCGCCGGGCCGTCAGCAGCGAGTCGCGGTCACTGATCCGTTCGAAGTGGTCCACCACCTCGGTGTAGAACGACTGCGGCCAGGAGTCGTCCACCGTCTCGGGGTGGCGGAACAGGCCGATGCTCTCCACCGCGTACGCGGTGCCGGGCCCGCCCGAGTAGACGGATGCCTCGGGGTCGGCACCGATGACTCGGACCCGACCGCCGCTGACCTCCTTGAGGTAGCCACCGGTGCCGCTGATCGTGCCTCCGGTGCCGACGCCCGCCACCAGATGCGTGATCCGGCCCTCGGTCTGCCGCCACAGCTCCGGGCCCGTACTTCCCTGATGGGCAAGGGGGTTGGCTGGATTGTTGTACTGGTCGGCCAGCCACGCGCCGGGAGTGGTCCGGGCGATCCGTTCCGCCGTCGCCCTCGGGTGGTCGGGGTGTTCGCGGGGTACGTCGCCGGGGCAGATCACCACTTCGGCGCCGTAGGCGCGCAGCACCGCCACCTTTTCGGTGCTGCTCTTGTCCGGCAGGGTGAAGACGCAGCGGTAGCCGCGCTGCGCCGCCACCATGGCCAGGCCCACCCCGGTGTTGCCCGAGGTGGTCTCCACGATGGTGCCACCCGGCCCCAGCAGCCCGGCGTCCTCGGCGGCCCGCACCATGGACAGCGCGATGCGGTCCTTGACGCTCCCGCCGGGGTTGACGTACTCCAACTTCGCGTAGATCGGGGTCGAAAGGTCCCCGGTGATCCGGTTGAGCCGTACCAGCGGGGTGTTGCCGACCACGTCGACAAGGGATTCGTAGACGTCCATCGCAGCAGTCTGCCGGAAAGATCGAGGCCCGGGAGCAGTCTCCCGGGCTTCGGACACGAAACGCGTCAACGCACCCGCAACGCGCCAGCCGCGCCGCGTCGACAGTGGGTACGGCGACGTCGTGACGTCGACGCAGCCACGGTGTTACGGCGTGCCGCGTCTGAACCGCGTACCCGTGCGGCTACGCGCCCATGGCAAGTGGCCCGCGCTGGACGGGCGTTGGCCGGGCGAGCGGGGATGACTGTCCTTCAACGCGTTGGCCCGCAGCGGCAGACGGGGCCCGGCGGTAGCGGTAGCCGCACTCATCGCGTGGCACCCTTCAGCGCCTCGTCCGTCGTGCGCGCCCCGTCCGTCCCGTGTGCCTCGTCCGCCGCGGTGGCGGGCCGGTCCGCGTCGGGGCGAGGGCCGATGACGCCCTCGGCGGCCAGTTGGTCGTGGACCTCGTCGACGAGCCCGTGCAACACCTTGATCTGGGACTTGGTGAACAGCAGCACCGCCACGATCAGCACGATGCCCGGCAACTGGGAGAGCAGGAAAGACTCGTTGAACTTGTCGACATCGAAGCTGTAGACGACGATCACGCGCAGCACGGCGTCGACCAGTGCGGCGAGCCCGAACGCCGCCGTCACCATGCGCTCACGGGTCCGGAACGGCCGGGAGCGCTCCCATGCCTGCTCATAGGCGACGGTGCGGTCGGGATCGCCGTCGGTGGCCATCGGGGTGGCCGCCACATAGACCAGGGGCCGGCCGGCGACGCAGGTGAGGAGCAGGTAGACGGCCGCGAGCAGGGTGTAGAAGGAGGGCTTGGCGGCGACCAGGCGCGGGTCGTCGGAGAGGAACAGCAACGCGACGGTCAGCGCCATTTCGAGGACGACGAGCAGGCCGATGACGTCCAGCTTGCGCCGCCGAATGGTGTGGACCAACGCCCAGGCGCCGCCCGCCGCGCCGGCGAGGGTCAGCGCCCAGACCTGGCTGAGGCCGACCCACTGGTGCAGGACGTAGAAGCCCGCGATGGGGATGACCAGGTCGAGCACCATCGGGGCGAGGGCCCGGAACTTCTGTGTGGGGCCCGGGGACTTGACTGCCGGGGTCTTCATGCAATGGCTCCCTTGACAAGCGTTTCGGTATCAGGCGGCGGCATATCCGGAATGTGCGGCCATTACCAAGAGTTATCACGGAAACCTGCTGGTCAGAGACGTGCGGGCGCGTGCGGGGCATTCCGGGCCCGGGCCTGGCGCCGAGGGAGGGGGTGCGGCTGAGCGCCCGTCAGGCCCTTCGGCTGGGGCCGGTCCGATTGCGTCAGGGTCGGGTAGGTCCTAGACCTGTGCGGCCCCGACGCCCGGTGCCGGGTGAGGGTCGCGGAAGGTGAACGCCATTGGCCCGGAGCCGTGTTCGCGCACCCGCGCGACCCGTTCCATCGCCTCGGCGATGCTCGGGCGGTGGCCGACCGGGATCCACCACAGGGCCTGGTGCGCATCGACCATGCGGTGGAACCACTCCCGACGGCGGCTCAGTACGCGCAGGTGATCGGTGTGGTACGTGAAGTTCCGCAGGGCTTCGACCGACTCCCAGACCGAGCAGTTGATCAGGAGCAGGTCGTCGCCCTCGTCGGGGCGGAACCCGGTCGCGTCCTCGCCCGCATCGTCGACCATGCGCCAGACGAACCCCGGGCTGGACTCGGCGAGCGCGTTGATCTCTGGAAGTTGGGCGACGAAGCCGGCCAACTCCGGTCCGTCCAGCGGGGCGACGATGCGGCCGATGTTGACCTGCGCGAGGTGAAAGTCAGTCATGAGCACAGCATGGCCCGGTCCGACTTCTAACGTCAATGAGTTTTATTTTTAGAAAGTGTCACGCAACACCCGCCGGGACACGGGTCCATCGACGGCGCCCACTGCTCCGGCGCCAAGCCCTCCAACAGCGCGAGATTCATCCCGCAGACCAAGGCCGGGAACTCCTCGGCCAGCGCATGGAAGGGGCAGTTGCGCAACCGCAACGTCTCCCCGTCCCAGAAGGGTTGGTAGCCACGGGCCCGCAACACCTCGACCAGGTCATCGGCGGTCGCATCCGGGTGCGCAGCCCCCGCGGCTTTCGCCGCCGCCTGCAACTCCCGGTCCAGGCCCGCGTTCTCCACCACCTCCGCGAACAGCCGGCTGGCCTCGTCGTACGACCGGGGCGGAACGGACACGGCATGCTCACCCTCAGCACGCCGATACACCTTCGCCGGCCGCCCCGCCCCGGGCCCCGTGCGCCCGGACAGCCGCCGGAAGGACACGGCCAGCAGCCCCGCCTCGACCAGCTTGTCCAGGTGGAAGGCGGCCAACGACCGGGAAATCCCCACCGCTTCCGCGGCCGCATCGCGCCCCACCTCCTCCGGAGCGGCGGCAACGTGTCGATAGAGCCGGCGGCGCACGGGGTCACCCAACACACCCAGCACCGCGAATGCAGAATCGGAATCGGAATCTTCAGCAGTCACGCGCCGAGTCTATGACCAATGAGGGTGCGCAAAACAGCGCCGAGCGCCCACCGCACGGCCACCTAACTGAGGCCGTGACCAGGGCTTTTGTCGGCGCTCGGAGCTCGGAGCTCGGCCCGGCGGCACACGCGGCTGTCCCACGACGGGTGGCTCGTCACCTCTCCTTCAGCTCACCGAAGATCTCGACCAACCGCTGGGGCGCGTCGTCGTCGAAGACGGTCTCGTAGAAGAGGGCACCCGCGGCGGCGGCCGCGGCGCTCCGCGGGAACATGGCCTGCTCGTACGCGCTGAGCGCGGCCTCGACGTCGCCCGGGTGGGCGGCCAGGGCCTTGCCGAGCTCGGCGCCGTCGAGCATGGCGAGGTTGGCGCCCTCGCCGTTCGAGGCCGTCAGGTGCGCCGCGTCGCCGAGCAGGGTCACGCCCGGCACCCGATCCCACCGGTGCTCGTTCGGCAGGGCGTTGGCGGGACGCAGGACCGGTGCGGTGTCGGCGTCGGTGATCAGCGCGGTGAGCTCCGGCGCCCAGCCGTCGAACTCCTGCGCAATCCGCGCGGTCGCGGCGGCAGGATCGGTGAAGTCGATCCCGGCGAACCACTCCAGCGGCTTGAAGAGCATCACGTAGGCGTGCAGCGTCTCGCCGCTCTCCCGGTGGGCCCCGAGCAACTTCCCCGGCGCGGGCGCGAACATCGCACCGCCGCCAACTGCCTTGGCGGTAGCGGGGTGACGGGTGTCCCCGTCGAACAGATAGGTCTCGACGAGCGACACGCCGGTGTACTCGGGTATCGCATCGGACAGCAGCGGCCGGACCCGCGACCAGGCACCGTCCGCGCCGACCAGCAGGCTCGTGCTCACGGTGGAGCCGTCGGCGAAGGTCACCTCGTGACGGCCCTCGCCGAGGGCACGGACGCCGCTGACCTTGTGCCCCCACCGGACGGTGCCGGCCGGGAGCGAATCGAGCAGGATCTGCCGCAGGTCGCCGCGCTGCACCTCGGGGCGCCCGCCCGTACCGTCGTCGGCTGCGTCGAGCAGCACGGTGCCGTCCCGGTCGAGGACCCGGCACTGCTGGCGACCCTCCAGGATCAGGCCGCGGAACTCGTCCATCAAGTCCGCGTCCTGAAGGGCCAGTTGGCCGTTGTAGTCGTGGATGTCGAGCATCCCGCCCTGCGCCCGTGCGGTGGGGGAGGGCTCCGCCTCGTAGACGGTGGCCGGGATGCCGTGGAGGTGCAGGACGCGGGCGAGCGTGAGCCCGCCGAGTCCGGCGCCGATGATCGTGACATGAGTGGTCATGGTGATTCCTTGCAGATCGCACGCCTGCCGAGCGGGCACCCGGCAGGAACCCTGACAACGTGCCAGCCCCCGCCGACAAGCCACCGACATCGGACCGATAACTCTCCGATCTGCGGCATGCCTTGCGCTCAACGCAAGGCGCAATCCAACTCGGCCCGGTGAGCGCAGACCCACTGATACGCCGCCTGCACCTCACCCACCGCCCCGGCCGCCCGCAGGCGGACCATCGCAGGGTTTCCGGATTCCGCAGCCGACTCAATGCCGCGCCAACACCTGTCCTGCCACCACAAAATCACGGACACGAGATCACGTCGTTCGACCAACCCATAAGAGTCAGCGATCAGCCTCATTCGCCGTGCAGCTTCGGAGATATCGTCGACACCCGGCCCGAGCCCGAGAAACTGCCAACATGCATGGGCGACATCGTGAATGCGCGCACCCGGCGCGGCCAAGTCCCAGTCGATAAAGGCCACCGGACGCAGGGCGCCGCGAACAGGCCGATAGACGGTGTTCTTGGGAGAAAGGTCGTTATGGCACACGACCTCATGTGATCCGGCCAGTTCCGTGCCTGCCGTCAGGTCATGGAACTCCCGCACGAGTTCGGCAACCCGCACCAGATTCTCGTCGGAGTACACGGCCGGCGGCTGCTGCCGTTCCCAGGCCACATGCCCTTCGAGATAACCGAGAACCTCGCGCCCCTCCTCGTCGATACCGAGGTACCGCGGCGCCCCGCCCCATCCACCGGCCTCAAAGACCCGCAGCAATTCGCCGATGAAACCGGTACTGGCTGACGCGGGTCGACGCACGGTGCAACCAACGCGCACAACGCGATTGACTGCCCCACCAGACAAGGGAGACTCCGACATTCCCCCATGGTGCCCGATCGCCCCGTCGAATCTCGGCACTCAGCCGTCAGCACGGAATCGTCAGCACTCGGCACACTGCCCAAGGCGTCCGCGCTCGTGCCTGTGCCTGTGCCCGTGCCACGGAAACGGAACCCTGCAACGGGCAGCGCCGGCCCAGGTGTTGAGGTGTGGTGGCGTGTCCCGCCGTGGCAGGCCGCAGTCAAAAGCAGATGCCGTACACCGCAAGCGGGTGTAACGTGCGCTCCTTGGTAGCGTCTATTACTCGACTGGTGGCACGGCCATCGTTTCGGGAGGGCTTGATGGTTGCGGACATAGTCAGGACCTGGGTGGCGGGTTGGGCTGTTTCACGGCGGACTCCTCCGCCGGTCCACATGCCCTGGGGTTTCTACATCGAGGTGGCCGATAGCCCCACCGAAAGAGGGCGCCATGTTCTGCCGGAAGTCGGTGAGTCGTTGGTTCGCAGCGCCGCTGCCTCGGTGACCGTGCCGCGGACCTGGATGAAGATGCCCGCGGAGCCCGAGGAGATCGAGCCCTGGCTGCCGCGAGGGTGGGTCTGGGAGGAGAGCGGGCATCTGATGGCCGTTGACCTGGTGGCCTCGGCCCCGGTCGCACCCGAGGGGTACACCACGGCGGTGGAGGTCAGCGGTGCTGTTGTCTACGTCCGGGTGTTGGACGCGACGGGCGAGCAGGCGGCTCAGGGGCAGATGGCGCTCCTCGGGGAGGCCGCGGTGATGGACCGGGTGGTGACCGAGGAGTCTCATCGGCGGCGCGGACTGGGCGGCTTCGTGATGCGTACGCTCGTCGACCATGCTGTGGAGCAGGGCGTAGTCCTCGGCGTTCTTGGTGCGACCGACGCCGGTCGTGCGCTGTACGAGACGTTGGGCTGGAAGAAGCACACGACGTTGGCGGAGTGTGTCTACCGGCCCTGAGGCCACGCATGTTGGCCGTTCGAGAGGTCTGTGTGCGACCACGTCTTTGCTGGAGGCGTCGTCCGGGGCGATTCGCGGCCCGCGTAGCTGCTTCGACGCGGCGGTGTGGAGGTTCCCGCCTCGGCAGCCCCTGGTGGGACCTGGACCTGCCGAGGCGGTGGCGCTGCCCGACACGTCACAACCAAGGGGCAGCGAGGACCGGCCACTTGGCGAGCCGTGTCGGGGGGCGTGGAGTCGGTTATGCGGTTGCGGGGGAGAGGGGGAGCGGTGCGGGGGTGCGGTGGGTTGGGGCGGTGAGCTGCACGGCGCCGGCCGGCACCGGTACCGCAGTGAAGATCGCGTCCTGCTGTGCCTGGAGTTCGCGGCGACGCTCGGGTGAGGTGCTCGGCAGCCGCTGCTCCTCGTAGATCTTGTGGGTTTCCAGTTGGGCGGCCTTGCTTTCCGGGGTGTGGAACTGGACCTCGAAGACCTGCCCCGAACGCGGCGCGCGCCAGGCGGAGTTGACCGCCTTGTAACCCTTGGGGTGGCCCCAGGTGTTGGACCAGCGTTTGGTGTCGTTACCCCAGGAGGAGAGCAGCCCGGCGGCTACGGTGACGCCATGGGTGTACTGCCTGGTCGGCCACTGGAGGGTGTAGCGGACCGAGTCGTTGAGCGTGGCGAGTGAGGTCTCCACGCTCTGCCCCGGGGCCTCCTTCATCTTGGTGGCGATCTTCCGCTTGAGCGAGTCCGGGGACTTCAGCCGCTGGTCGAAGCCGACGAGCTGCGCATGGGTGAGCAGCGCGACGGCGCGGACCTGCGGGCTGATGGATCGCTCCGCCCGCCGTGCCCGGGCCAGGTAGGCGTCCACTTCCTTGTTGTCGTGGGCGTTCAGGTGCAGCCCGTCCTGACTCCAGCCGCCGTCGGACGCGGTGCCGGGGGCCTGCGCGGACGAGGTGGGCGCCGCGGCATGGGACGGGGTGGCCGGGGCGGCAGCGGCGGTCTGCACGGCGCCCGTTCCCAGGGCGGCGGCAAGGGCAGCGGCCAGTGCAGCCCGGGTGACGGAGCGGCCGATGGGGTGGTGAGACATGGGTGCGCGAAGTTCCTCTCTGCCGGGCCGTATTGCTACGGCTGCCGCACCGGGCCTGCCGGGTGTCCGTCGGGCTCAGTGCGGTCGTAGAACAAGAAGTGCAACGGGCGAGGCGCGCGTCGGTAGCGATCGGCGCGGCTATTGGCCAGTACCTGGCCGGAACCCTGCGGAGGAAGGCGCGAAACGGACGCCGCGCGGCACGCAAGCCGTGAGGCGGATCAAGCCTCCGTGCGCCCGGGGTGACGCCCCGTCATCCCTGGGGGAGCAGCGAGCCACCGCCGTCAGCGAAATGCTTTGTACGTGTCGCCATCCGGATGATGGGATGGCACGGTGCTCGACCACGATGAGGCAGCGACCGTCCGACCGATGACCCTGGCTTGGGTGAGCCGGCAGCTGGACGTCGGCGAACGGATCGTCAGGACCGAAGCGCTGCACGGCGGCATCACCGCCGAAATGCGGAGACTGACCATCGGCACCCGGGACGGCGGCACCCGTGACCTGGTGCTGCGGACCTTCGTCAATGTGCCGCACGCCGAGGGCTCGCTGAAGAGGGAGGCGGGCACCCTGACCCTGCTCAGGGGGACCAGCGTGCCGGCTCCGGAACTGGTAGCGGTCGATCCGACCGCCGTGCACTGCGAGTATCCCTCGCTCCTGATGACGTATCTCGCCGGCCGGTCGGTCCTCGACGACGAGGGAGTGGACGCGCGCGTCCCTGTGCTGGCCCGTCAGCTCGTGGCGATCCACGCGTTGCGACCCGCCGAACGGCCCCGGGAATATGAGGCGTTGACGACCGCCGACACCGTCGTCGTTCCGAAGGGGGCCGACGCGGCGGCATGGGCCGCGGCGATCGAGGTGATCCGGCAGCCCGCGCCGCCCTATGAAGGGCGGTTCCTGCACCGGGACTTCCAACCCGGCAACGTGCTGTTTGACGTGTCGTCCCCCGCGCCGGCAGGCGCCCGAATCGCCGGCGTCGTCGACTGGGTACAGACCTCCTGGGGCCCGACGGATCTCGATGTGGCGCACTGCTCCACCAATCTCGCGCTGCTGCACGGTCCCGAGTGGGGCCTACGGTTCGCCGAGGCGTATGAGGCGGCTGGTGGCGTGCTGGCCGCGGCAGCGAGCGAGCGGTTGTACTGGTGGGTGCGGGACGCGCTGGCATTCTCCGAAGAAGTGCAGTTGGTGGCGCAGGCATGGCGCAAGGCAGGGAGGGCGGAACTGACGAGGCGTGCCGTGGAGGAGCGGCTGGATGCCTATGTCACCGCCCTGATGGACTGATGGACGCGCTGCGCTGAGCCGGGCCGGGCCGGGGTGGTCCGGGGCACGGGCCCGGCGGCGAGTGTCGGCCCCGGCTTCCTGCTCCGGCAAACGCCCACCCGGCACCCGACGGGGCTCCGACTGTCTCCTACTGCACTGGCTCAACGCCCGCTAGGCCCCCTCGGGCGGTGCCAGGCAACCTCGGCAGTGCCAGGCACGCACCCTGCAGCGGCCTCAACGCTGGACGCAGGCATCAACCTCCCCTTCGACCACCGCGCTCGGGAGGGCCAGCCGGTCCATCCACCGCCAGAACTCTCCGGCCCGCTCCGGGGTGAGCAGCCCCAGATGGCCACCGCGCACCACGCAGGAGGCGAACGGGCTTTGGGACCAGACGGCCCACGCGCCGGTAGCGTCATCCTCCACGTGCCGGGGATCGTCCTCACCGCACAGTGCGGCGACCCGGCAGGGCGTGCCGTGCCGCGCGGGGCCGGTGTAACGGCTGACCAGGCGCATGTCCGCCCGCAGCAGCCCCCGGACGTACTCCCGCAACACGCTCTCCCCCCAGCCGCCGTCGTCCAACATCCGGTCCAGGTCGGCCTCGGCCGGCAACCGGTGACGCGTACCTCGCCGATGCGGAGCGGTCGCGCCGACGACGACCAACCCACAAGGACCGCAGCCATACCGCCAGTCCAACTGCAGGGCCGTTTCCAGCGCGAGCCACGCCCCCATGCTGAAACCGATCAGGACGGTTCGGGGCCTCTCCAACTCCGGCGTCGCTACCAGTGCGTCGGCGCACTGTCGGGCCAACTCCTCGAAATTGTCCGGTAGTTGCGCGTCGAGGCGGTCGGCTCGTGCTGGGTACTGGACTGCAAGCATGTGGGCTGTGGGCCGCGCGGCAGCCAGCGACCGGAACATCGTGGCCGTCCCACCGGCGGGCGGGAAACAGACATACCGGGGGCCGGGTGGAGCCGTCCCGTTCGCGACGGTGAGCGTTCTGAGGGGGGAGTCGAGGGCTGTGTTCATGGGAAACCACCCCGCATTCGGGCCGATTTGTGGTTGGGGATTGAGAAGGTCTGTGAGGCGGCAGGTCACCAACACCGTTGCGTGGCCGGTCCGCCCACACCCAGTGACGTGTTGCCCCCAGGTGCGGGCGGCCCTTCCAGTACGCGCCTGCATGGCCGGGTAAGGCAACAAGTCTCCGCCGCGAAGAGCGTGAACGTGTTGACCGTTCCCATGCCTGTGAGCACCCATGGGCGCCAAGTCGGCACCGAAGGCGCGAACCTGATCGACGCCCTGCGCGCCGCCCCGACGGCACGGCGCCGTGGGAAAGGGATTCGCAGGGCTGCGGCGCGCTGGGCGGTCGGCCCGTTGTTGTGTGGCGTTGTCAGGGTTTCCGAGAGATGGCCGAAAGTGTCTGTTTCTGGCTATGTCCGTGTCAGCGGACGATCTTGTCCGCAATGTGGAGATCGCACCGACGGGGGTGGGGCGGGGTGCCGGAGCACGCCGTTCGCGCGTCAACCTTGATCAATTCCCGTCAAACGCAGTGGAGTTGACGGCTGCGTGGATCAAGTCATTCGCGTCGCGCTGCTTGACCGGTCGCTTTTGAGATCTATATGTTCATCCGTGTTCGGACGAAGCCCGGAGATGAGCGAATTCTTTCGATTGAGGAGTTGCTGCCGTGGCCGCGGATGCCGCTGACATACGTTTCGACCAAGCTCTCACGGCTTATGAGACGGTCGCCGCCGACTATGACTCACTCGCCCTCGATCCGCTCTTCTCCCGATGGGTTTCCTTCTACCAGAAGCTCATCGAGAAGTACGGTTCGGGCGGCAAGAAGCTGCTCGATGTGGGATGCGGTACGGGAAACAGCTCGGCCGCTTTTCGCGACCTCGGGTACGAGGTGACGGGCTCCGATCTGTCCCCCGCGATGATTGACCGCGCACGGGCGAAGCCGGATAACAAAGGCATCCCCTTCCTGGTCGGCGATCTCCGCAACCTTCCGGACCTGGGCTCCTT
This sequence comes from Streptomyces sp. NPDC057743, assembly GCF_042798755.1. NCBI lineage: Bacteria > Bacillati > Actinomycetota > Actinomycetes > Kitasatosporales > Streptomycetaceae > Streptomyces > Streptomyces sp. NPDC057743. The sequence goes on along the minus strand of NZ_JBHVJX010000010.1, from coordinate 14,393 downwards.
CGACGCGGTCACATGTATGGGCGAGCCACTCAGCTACCTCACCGACGGCCACCAGCTGTTGGGGGCATTCCGCAGCGTGGCCCGGCAGTTGGCCGACGGCGGAGTATTCGTCTTCGACATGAATACCCTGGGGAGCTATCAGCGGGCCTATGCGGTGACCCGCATCATCGACGAGGACGGCCACTTCGATGTCTGGGAAGGCGGGCCGGTGCCCGTGGAGCCCGATGCCGTCATCGACGTCACCCACACCTATTTCCGGCGTGCGGGGGAGGGGGAGCGGGCCGAGGGAGTCGACGCGGATACCTGGCGGCGCGTCACCTCCCGGCACGTCTATCGGCACCATTCCGACGCCACGGTGCGACGCCTGCTGGCGGATTCGGGACTGCGCCTCGTCGCCGCACACGGACTCACGGCCGGTGAACTGACCGATTCCGGCGATGAGATCCGCGGCCGCAAGATTCTCTATGTCGTGAGCCGTTAGTACCACGCGGCTCCGCCCCATGAACCGGCTGACCGATCCGGTCGTGCTGCCTGCGCCCGGACATGGAGTTCCCCAGGTCAGCCGTACCAGAAAACAACTCTCATGAAGGAGGTGGCTCATGCGCAAGATGACGGTGAACGTGAAGCCGGTTATCACCGAGGAGAAGTACCTCGTGCTTCACTCCGCGTGACGCCCCTGTGGCCGGGCTCCAGCTGGAGCCCGGCCACAGGCCGCACTCGGGAGGAATTCCACGCCAAGGGGAGCGAGCATGCCCATTCGCCGGGCTCGAAGTATCGTCTGCTACTGGCACGACGGCGCGTTCGTCGTGGAGAATTTCCGCACCCGCAGCACCATTTCCCTCGACCCGGTCGCCGCGGAACTGCTCAACGAACTGGGCGACTGGACGGAACCGGAGAAAGTGGCAGCCCGTTTCCCGGACTTCGACCCCGAATCCGTCCGGCAGTCGCTCGCCGACCTGGAAGAGTCCGGCCTTGTCGTGCGCCAGGGCCAACCCGCCGCCGGGCACGATGAAGCTGTCGGGACGAGCTGGCCCGAATGGAACATGAGCGCCCGCTACCTCCACACCATGACGAAGAACGCTCCGTACACCGAGGACACACCGGAATTACGGGAGGAGTTGGCGAACCAAGGAGGGCGGCCCGCGCTCTTCAAGTCGTATCCGGACGCCGATGTCGTCCTCTTGCCCCGCATTCCACGCCCCATCGGCGCCTCCTTCGAGGAGGTCCTTTACGGCCGGCGGACCCACCGCGCGTTCGCCGATGAGGACGTCCCCCTCGTGGACTTCGCGGCACTGCTCTCCTCCGTTTTCGGGCCCGCGCAATTCATCGACGCCGACGCCTACGGAAGCCTGATGCAGCGCACGAGCGCATCGGGCGGAGCGCGTCAGGAGATCGAGGCGTATGTCCTCGTCCGCCGTGTCGAGGAGTTGACTCCCGGCGTTTACCACTACAACGCGCTCGTCCACGGACTCGAATTCCTCGGTGACTGCCCTCCCTGGCCGGACGTGGCCCAACTCAGCGTCAACCAGCGCGGAATTCAGGACGCCGCCTTCGTCGTCGTGCTCACCTCGCTGGTCGAGCGGATGCGGTCCAAGTACCGCACGGCGCGCACCTACCGGATCATGCTGATGGACGCCGGTCACCTCGCCCAGACCTTCGCCATGGTGACAACTGCCCTGGGGCTGGGGCCCTTTCAGACCGCGGCGTTCGCCGATACCGACGTCGAGGACCTCCTGGGCATCGACGGCGTCAACGAGACCGCGCTGTACCTGCTCAGCGCCGGGATCCCGGCCGACCCGCAGCGGGACGGCACCAACGGGCTGAAGACGCCAGCCGGCCTGGCCGCCTTCCGCCGAAGCCGCACCGGACGCTGACGAACGCAGCTGACGCAGCCAACGCAGCGACACCGCAGCGAGCCCAGCCAACGCAACCACCAGCGAGTCGGCCTCCACCGCGCGACCAGATGAACCGGAAGCGGTCCCGCACCGGGGAGCGGTGGTTGAGGCGACGTTTAACGGACGTTCAGCGCGGCCCCGGACCGTCGGAAACGGGCGCGCCCCGCGACCGCGGCGCGCCTGCCGGTACGGGATCGGGGGACGCGGGCGATGGCACTGCGCATTCATTTCACGAGCGCCGACGTGGGCCGGGTGCGGGTGGCGGAGGCACCCCACGTGCTGTGGGAAGTGCTACTGGCCGCCCACATGGTGCAGAGTCGGGACGGGCCGTTGGTCTTCGACGCCTGGCGCCGGCCGGCGCGCCGCCGGCTGACCGTGCCGATGCGACGCCTGCTGGCGCTGGCCCCGGCCACCGGCTATTCACCAGACTTCCTCACTCCGGCGCAGCCGGCCGACGGGTTGGAGGCGGGGCTGGAGGCGGTGCGCCGGGTACCGTCGGCCCGGTTGCGGACGGAGCTCGACTCGCTGGCGCCTGGACGGCGCACCCTGCCGTGGGTGCAGGCACTGTCCGAGGGAACGGCGACCGCGCTGGGGATGCTGACCGAGGCCATGGACGCGTTCTACCAGTCGCTGCTGGCACCGTACTGGCATCAGATCGAAGGCCACCTGGCGTCGGACCGCGCGCTGCGCGCCCGCGCGGCGCTCAACGGAGGCGTCGATCAGCTGCTTGCCTCCCTGCACCCCGAAGTGAGCTGGCGCCCACCGGAGTTGGTACTGGGCGGCTTCCCCTACGACCGGGATCTGCGCCTGGAAGGGCGGGGGCTGCTGCTGCTTCCGTCGTTCTTCTGCTGGCGCCGCCCCACCGTGTTGCGCGACGAGCAGTTGGCTCCGGTGCTGGTGTACCCCGTTGCGCATGATCCCCGGTGGGTGCTGAAGGCTCGGGCCGCGCCGTGCGCGTCCCGGGAGGTCGAGGCGCTCATCGGCCGCACCCGCGCGGCGATCCTCGATGCCACCGAACGGGGTGCCAGCACAGGCGAGTTGGCCCGGGAGATCCGGGTGTCCCCAGCTACGGTCAGCGCGCACATCGGCGTGCTGCGCGAGGCGGGGCTGGTCACCACCGAGCGCAGCAGCGCGACGGTGTCGCACACGCTCAGCGCCCTGGGGCGGGCGCTGCTCGACAACCCCGAGTCGACGCAGGGGAGTTGACGCGTGCCGAACTGGGGAGTTGGCACGTTCCGAGCCGCTCGGGGCCGCCCCGTCCACGTCAGGGCATATGCCCTGACGCGCCAGTGGCCAGGCACTTTAGGCCCCACTCGAATGCGTTGAACCGCGTAGGGCGCATGACGAGACTGCTGTGCCGCGGGGGGTACGCCGTCCGCCGCAGACCGTGGCGGCGGGCGGTCCATCGTCGATCGTCCCTCCGCTCAACGGAGGAAGAAAGTGCCAAAGTTCCCACGCATCAGGCGGGTTCGACGCCCCGTCGCCCTCACCGTGTCGGCGGGCATCGCCGTCGCCACCGGCGGCACGTTCGCCGCGACCGCGCTCGCCGCGCCCGATCCCGCCGCCAAGTGCGATGTCCTCCAACCCGGTGCGTCGCCGATCGCGGAGAACGCGGTGCGCGCCGCATGCGAGCAACACGGCGTGCCCTACACCTACGGCGGCGGGCACGACCCCAAGGCGCCCGGGCAGACGTTCGGGCACCGTGACCCGAGCGACCCGCGCAGCAACAACGACCCCAACATCAAGGGGTTCGACTGCTCCGGCCTGACCCGCTGGGCCTACTTCAAGGCCACCGGAGGGAAGGACATCATCGGCAGCGGGACCACCACCACCGACTACAACGCCGAGCAAGCCCTGCCCCACATCGCGGCAAACCAGGGGACCGGCCCGCTGCTTCCCGGCGATCTGCTGTACTACGGCAGCCCCGGCGCCGGGAGCAAGCACCACGTCGCGATGTACATCGGAGACGGGAAGGTGGTGCAGGCGTCCGAATCCGGCACGAAGATCGGCGTCAGCAATGCCTACGTCAAGGGTGACTACGTGGGCGCGATACGCATCGCCCCACAGACTGGTCCGACGCCCCCGACGGGAAGCCCCACGCCCCCGCCGCCTCCGCCGACCAACAACCCGACGCCCCCGCCGCCTCCACCGACCGGCCAGCCCACCCCACCGCCCCCACCGCCCACCGGCCAGCCGACGCCTCCGCCGCCACCCCCGACCGGCTCCCCGACGCCCACCCCCACGGCGCCGACACCGACCCCACCCGGCGGCGGCATCCTCAACAACCTCGGGCTGCTCAACAACCTGTCGCTGTTGAACAACGCCAACCTGCTCAACAACGCCACCGTCCTGAACAACCTCAAGGCCCTCGACCACCTCAACCTGCTGAACAACGCCCAGGCCCTGAACAACCTCGGCGTGCTCTACCACCCGCAACGCCTGGCCGACCCCCATCTCCTCGACGACCAACAGGCCGGATGAGGGCGAGGAGCGTCATGACGGAGAAACCACAGCAGCGGCGGCGACGGAACGCCGTACGCATCGCCATCGGGGTGGTCACCGCCGCCGGGATCGGCCTCGCAGCGGTCAATGCGGTCTCCGCCGCACCGGGGCCGCAGGCCGACCCCCCGCCGCCCGGAACGCCAGGCATCGACGTCAGCCACTGGAACGTGGTGACGGACTGGAATGCCGTCGCGCAGAGCGGGATGAAGTTCGCCTACGTCAAGGCAACACAGGGCACCAGCGGTACCGACCCCAAGTTCGCGGAGTACCACCAGGGCGCGCTGGGCGCAGGGCTGCTCACCGGCGCCTACCACTTCGCCGACCCCACCGAGTCCGACGGCAAGGCCCAGGCGGACTACTTCGTCGACCACGGTGGCGGCTGGACGCCGGACGGCAAGACACTGCCCGGCGCCCTCGACCTCGAACCGCAGTCCAGGACGTCCGAGTGCTACGGGCTGGGCAAGCCGCAAATGGTCGCCTGGATACGTCAGTTCACCGACCAGTACCGGGCGCGGACCGGCCGCGACGCGGTGATCTACACCGGCTACGGCTGGTGGAACGACTGCACCGGCGGCAACGCGGACTTCGCCCACAACTCGCTGTGGCACGCGGACACCTCGGGGCGGTTGCCGGGCGGGTTCACGACCGGGACGATCTGGCAGAAGGCCGATGCCGCCGGGCCCGTCCCGGGCGTCACCCCGGACCAAAAGCACCCCACCGACCACGACTTCTTCAACGGCGACGCGAACCAACTGGCCCAGTTCGCCACCGGGGGCACCGCACCCCCGCCGCCCCCGCCCCCGACCGACAAACCCACGCCGCCCACGCCACCTCCGACAGACAAGCCCACGCCGCCTCCGCCGACCGACAAACCCACCCCACCTCCCACCTCACCAACCCCCACGCCTCCGCCCACCCACCCCACACCGCCTCCCACCCAGCCACCCGGCGGCGGCATCCTCAACAACCTCGGGCTGCTGAACAACCTGTCGCTGTTGAACGACGCCAGCCTGCTGAACAACGCCACCGTCCTGAACAACCTCAAGGCCCTCGACCGCCTCAAGCTGCTGAACAACGCCCAGGCCCTGAACAACCTCGGCGTGCTCTACCACCCGCAACGCCTGGCCGACCCCCATCTCCTCGACCACCCCACCGCCCAGAACGGCCCCGACACCGCCGCCACGACCGGCGACGACAACGGCAACACCCGTGGTGGACTCCATCTGTTGAACGGAGACTGACCCACAGATCCCACCAGGGCCCGCACGGCCCGGGGAGCTCAGGGCGCTTCCCGGACCGTGCTGACCTGGCCCCAGCCAGGCACCTGCATTACGCAGCCGTCACCCGCTGCCCCTCGCCCGCAGCAGCCCGGGTCAGCACCCCGGCGAGTGCGTCGGGGACGGAGAGCATCGGCCAGTGCCCGGTGTCGAGTTCGAAGAACCGCACCCGCGGCTCGGCGAGGACCGCGAAGCGCGGGTCGCCGCTCCGCACCAGGGATTCGACCACGGCCACGTTCGTTCCGGTCCTGGTGCCGAAGACGCCGGTCATGGGCAGTTTTGCGGCGGCTCCCGACAGCCGTAGTGGTTGGGTGAGGGGGCCCAGCGGTTGCGGCGCGGCCAGGCGGGTGAGTCGGGCCAACGCGCCCGCGGGGACGCCGGCGAGACTGTTCTGGGCTCGCGGGTCGGAGCCGTCCAGCACGGGTGAGGGAATCCGCCAGCCCGCCTCGGCCTGCTCGGCCCGTCGCTGCCAACCGTCGCGGACCGCCGGGTCGGGCTCGAAGTCCCGGACCAGGCTGAGCACCGAGTAACCGTCCACCGGTAGGGGTGCGTTGACATACACCACCCGGGAGACCCGCTCCGGTCGCCGGTCAGCGGCCCCCAACACCGGGAAGCTGCCATGGCAGTGCGCAACGAGCACCACCTGCGGCTCCTGGAGGTGGTCGATGAGCTGCACCAGGTCCTCGATGTGGGTCTCCAGGTCCGTTTCCGGACCCGCCAGGTGACGCCGCTCTCCCAGTCCCGTGAGTGTCGCCGCGTACGCCTCTTCCCCCAACCCCCTCAGCCGGTCCACGACTTCGCTCCACAGCCAGCCACCCATGTGTCCGCCCGGCACCAGCACATACGCCGTCATCAACGCCTCCTTGCGCGCCTCGGTTCGCGCGGCCGGCCCCCGTTTGTCCGGCCGCGCTTGCCGTTACGGTAGGAACTCCCCTTAAGGGAGGTTCAAGGCATGACCGCATCCGTTTCCGCGTCCTTCTCCGCCGCCGTTCCCGTGTCGCCCGAGGGCACGTGGAGCATCGGCGAACTCGCCCAACAGGCAGGCGTCACCGTCAAGACCGTCCGTTTCTACTCGGACCGCGGCCTGCTGCCCGAAGCCGGCCGCAGCACCGGCGGCCACCGCCGCTACGGCCCCGAGGCCCTGGACCGCCTCCGCCTCATCCGCTCGCTGCGCGCCCTTGACCTCCCCCTCCCGCAAGTGGACCGCGTCCTTGCCGACGGCGACTCGAACGCGGATCCCGACAGCGCGCTCCAGGACGCCCTCGCCGACCAACTGAACGCACTGGGCACGCAACTGACCGCCCTGCGCTGGCGCGAGGCCGCCCTCCACCTCCTGCACGACTGCACGGCCGCGGAACGCGCCGACCGCCTCCGCCTGATAGGCGCCATGACCACCCCGCCCAACACCACCACCCTGGCCCGTTTTTGGCGCCACATCCTGCCCCCACGCCTCCCGGCCCGCCTGCTGTCCACGATCCTCGACGAGGCCGTCCCGCAGCCGCCCGCCGACCCGACCCCGCCGCAGGTCCTGACCTTCGCCCGCCTCCACGCGGTCGTCACCAACCCCGGCGTCCTGGACATCAACATCTGCGGCCCCACCCCCCGCCCCCCAAGCGACCACTGCCGCCCGGCCGTCCTCTACGAAGGTCTGCGCGAGGCTTACGGCCTGGCCGCAACAGACGTACAAACCCAACAGACCCCGCACGCGGGGGAGGCCCTCGACTGCTTCGTCGCCGCCCACGCCGGCCTCCGCAACACCCCGGACACCCCGGCCTTCCGCCGCCAACTCAGCGCCCAGCTTGCCCAGATAGCCCACCCGCTGATCGACCGCTACTGGCAACTCGCCGCCGAAATCCCCGCACTCACCCCGAAACCCACCATCGGCGCCTGCGATGACTGGCTCCGCGCCGCACTGGACACGCAACTCGCCTACGCCTAGGGCTTGTCCGATGGGCCTTGGCCGGGACCGCGGACGGCCGGGGCACTCGGCAGCCATCCGCCATGCCGGGGCGCTGGCACCTTCGACACGGCCGAGTAGACGTTCAACCTGATCGCCGCTGGGTCGCCCCCCCGCCGCTGATCAGACAGATGCGGCGACAAAATCAAGGGCAAGAACAGGCCCAAATCCAAAGGCAAATCGAGAGTCAAACTTGTGGTAGCTTTTGGGGTGGAGGTGAACCATGCCGACCGAAGACGAGCTGTTCGCGGCGGTGGACGCACTGCTGGAAGGCGAGCCGGAGATGCCGCCCCCGGCGGAGCGGGCGCGGCTGCGCGAAGCGGCCCAGATCTCACAGGCCCGGCTCGCACAGGCGCTGCGGACGTCCACGCAGACGGTGCGGAACTGGGAGGCCGGCCGCTCGGAACCGCGGCCGCCGCGCCGCCAGGCATACCAACGACTGCTGGACGGATGGGCGGAGAAGTACCCCAAGCCTGCCGACCCCAAGTCCACCGATACCAAGCCTGCCGGCGCCAAGCCTGCCGGCACCGAAGGTGCGCAGCCGTCGGAGACGCTCACCGACACGCCCGCCACTCCCGAAGCGGCGCTCGTTCCCACCGAAAAGACCACCGAGCCGAGCGCCACCCCGGCAGCCACCCCGGCACCCGCGCCGCGCCCGGCCCGCTCCCCCCGCCCGTCGTCGCCACCGCGGCGGCCGGGCGCGAAGAAGGCGGCGCCGGCCAACACCCCGGCGGGTGACCTCGACCCGCGGTTCGAGAACGGGCCGCTCGCCGTCGTCGACGTCGACGGCAACGGTCAGGTGCTGGCGTACTGCCCCGGCGGCCTGGTCCTGGACGTCCCTGCCAAGTCCGTCCCGTCCCTGGTGGATTGGGCGCTGCGTGACGCCAGGCTCGGGCAGCCGAAGCTGTCCGGCCCGGGCAAGGACGCCGACCCGCTGCTGGTGCTCACCGAGGCCGCGCTGGAGCGCTACGGCCTGCCAGTCACCCTCACGGACGAGGAGCGGGTCGCCGGGCGAATCCCGGAAGGCCACAAGGTCATCAAGCAACTGGCGCGTGCGGAATGGAAGTTGACCAAGCGCGGGTTCGGGCCGTGGGCGCGGATCTACCGTCCGGCGCAGGGCTCGGAGCGGGCCTGCGTCCAGTTGTGCATCCCGTCCTGGCACGCGCTCGACTCCCGCCACTGGGCCGACGCCGGGCAACTCCCGCCGGCGGAACTGGCCCGGCTCCTGGGGGTGTACGCATCCCGGGTGATGACGCCGCGCGGTTCCACGGCCGTGACGGGCCTGGAGCTGATGACCGCCCTGCACCCACCGACCCGCGCCTCCGCCCCCGACGCCGACGGCAGGCGGCACTCCGAGCACAACCCGGGCAGCCTGGGGAAGGACCCGGTGGACTGCGCGCCCTGCGAAGCCCCCGACGGGCACCCGTTGCTCAGGGACCTGCCGCGCTTCCACGTTCGCGGTCCGGCGGAGAAGCTCTTCGAGGAGGCGTATGACTGGGCGCGGCCGCTCACCGACGCCGAGGCGACCCAGCGGCAGCACCTGGTCGGCATCGACGTCAACATGGCCTTCGCCGCCGGCGCGAACGGACTGCCCGTCGGCCTCGGCGCACCGACGCACGTCAACGCCCCGGTGTTCGACCCGAAGTTGCCCGGCTCATGGCTGGTCGACCTCTCCCACGTCGACCTCTCGAAGGTGAAGGTCGGTAAGGAATGGGTGGAGTTGGACGGCAGCCTGCTGCCGAGCCCGTTCACCCCGAAGGGCGAGCGCCCCGAGGGCCCGGCCTGGTACGCCACGCCCACCGTCGCCTACGCGGTGGAGCTCGGCTACGACGTCGCCCCGGTCGAGGCGTGGGTGCGCTACGACAACGGCCGCTACCTGGACGCCTGGTACAACCGGCTGCGGGACGCCTACCTGGCCACGATGGCCGATCTCGGCGTGGCCGCGGACCTGGCGCCGGCGGACTTCCTGACGGCGATGGACGGCTACCGGCAGCGCGATCCTCAGCTGGCGATCGTCGTCTCGGCGATCAAGGCGACGGTCAAGGGCGGCCTGGGCAAGTTGCGCGAGCGCCCGCGGGGGGAGGGCTGGCGGCCGGGCGAGCCGTGGCGGGCGCTGTCCCGCCCGACCTGGCGGCCGGACATCCGCGCGGCGGTCATCTCCCGCACCCGGATCAACATGCACCGAAAGATCGTCAAGCACGCGGCCTTCACCGGCCAGTACCCGGTCGCGATCCTCTCCGACTGCGCCGTCTACGCGACCGAGGGGAGCTCGCCGCTGGACTTCCTGCCCTACCGGGACGGCAAACCGCTGCCCGGCGGCTTCAAGCTGGGAGTGAACCCGGGCCTGGTCAAGCACGAGGGCACCCAGACCGTGCTGTGGGGCGAAGAGGTCCGCGACCGGTTCGACGCCCCCGAGCTCAACCTCGCCCGGTACATCAAGGACGGCACCGTCACCGACGTCGACAACGGCGAGTAGGAGAGCGACATGGACATCTTCGGGGACGGCCTGGACAAGGCGGTGCAGAAGGCGTTCACCCGCCCTGCACCCAAGTCAGCCGGCGCGCAGATGCGGTACCTGGTCAAGCAGCTCAAGGGCACCAGGCGGGTCGCCGAGCTGTTGCGCGTCTCCCAACGCACCGTCGAACGGTACGTCAAGGGTCAGCTCAAGAAGCCGCGCCCGGACCTCGCCGCGCGCCTGGAGCGCGAGGTGAACAAGCGGTGGCAGCCGCAGATCCGCGCCAGGGCCCGCGAACAGGCGGCGACCACCGGCGGCATCGTCATCGACACCCGCGCCCGCCTCGGCTACACCGCCCCGATCGGCTCCACCGACCAGGACCGCATCCGCCACCTCACCGTCGCTCTCCCACCCCGCTACGCTGCCCGCCTCTTCGACGCCCAACAGTCCGGCGCCGGCGACCAACAGCTCAGGGACATCGCTGCCGACGCGCTCAAGGAGGTGTACTTCCAAGACAACGGCCGCCGCGCCGGGAGTCTGGAGGAGGTGCGCTTCACCGACGTCGAGCATGTGGAGTTCGACCTGTAGGAGTAACGCCCGAACAGCCCACGCGCCGGGGCAAGTTGAGCGGTGGGTTGCTATGCCTGGTGCGCTGCCTTCTTGACGGTCCTGATGACTGGTGCCGTTTCGAGGTGGGTGATGGCGGGGAGCGCGGCGATGCGGGTGGTCAGGTACCGGTACAGCTCCCGTTGGTTCGCGCACACCACGCTCGCGTACAGGTTGGTCGGGCCGGTCGTGGCGGCGGCGAACGCGATCTCCGGATGCCTGGCCAGTTCCTGACCGGCCTCCTCCAGGTGTGCGGGGGCGACCGAGAGCCAGAGCAGGGTTCGGGCGTGCACACCGAACATGCGCCAGTCGACGTCGATGTCGAGGTAGAGCAGGCCGAGTTCGCGCAGCTCCGCCATCCGGCGCCGGACCGTCGTCGGCGACCAGCCGGTCGCCGCGGCCAACTCCTCGTACCCGGCCCGGCCGTCGGCGGCGAGCAGGGCGAGGAGCTTGCGGTCACCGTCGTCGAGCCGCACCGGTCCCCGCCGCTGCGGCACCGGCGGCGGGCGCAGTCGCTCGACCGCCGTCTCGTCCAACGACCCGAGTTTTCCCACCAGGTTGTCCGGGCCGCCGTAGAAGGCGTGCAGCACGGAGTGTGCGGTCACGCCCTCCACGCGCGGGGTGTGGGGGAGTTTGGCCAGCAGCAGCGCCTCGCTGTCCGCCTCGCTCTCGGTGCGGACCACGCAGGTGATCTCGGTGCCGCCGGAACTGAGGCTCACCCAGGACGTGTCGGGGCGCCTGGCCAGTGCCTCGGCGACCGGGAGCGACGCAGCGGGCGCGCATCGCACCCGCAGAAACCACGAGACGGCGCCCAGCACGGTCGGGTCGACCCCGCCCAACACCCGCACCGCGCCCATCGACCGCAACCGGGCGTAGCGGCGGGCGACGGTGCGATCCGACACGCCGAGAACCTCGGCGATGGTGCTGAACGGGGCGCGGCCGTCGATCTGTAGCGCGTGCACGAGCCGTCGATCCAGCTCGTCGTAGTCGGATTCCACCGGGCAGAGGCTAGGCGATGTCAGTTTCCAGCGCAATCGAGTCGCTTTCTGGCTCGGTCGGCCCGGCCGACGGAGCGTTGCCCCTGTCCTGATCGAACACAGACAGGACCGACACAGACAGGATCGACACAGACACAAGGAGAGTCCGTGGACACCGATGTGCTCATCGTCGGAGCCGGCCCCACCGGAATGACGCTGGCCAACGAGCTGCTGATAGCGGGGATTTCGACCACGCTGGTCGACAAGCTGCCGCAGCGCAGCGACCTGTCCAAGGCAGGCGGCGTGCAGTCCCGCACCCTGGAGGCACTCGACCAACGAGGGCTGCTGGAGCCCCTGTTGGCCACCGGAGACCACCCCGCCACCACCGGCCACTTCGCCGGTATCCCACTCCCGCGCCACTCCAACCGGCACCGTCTGCCATGGCGCTCCGTGCCACAGGTGGCGATCGAGGCATTCTTCGAGCAGCATCTCGCCGCGCACGGCCTCCACGCCCACAGGGACCACGAACTGGTCGGCCTCACCCAAGACGACAACAAAGTCACCGCGGCCTTCGCCAACGGCACCACCCTCCGCTCCCGTTACCTCGTCGCCGCCGACGGCGCCCACAGCACCGTACGGTCCCTGCTGCGGGCCGAATTCCCCGGTCAGCCGGGCACGTTGACGATCGTCGCTGCCGACGTGCGGCTGAGCGGCGTCGATCCGGCCACCTCACACACCTGGAACGAGGACGGGCACTGGGCGGCGCTGTTCCCGCTCGGCACCGACCCACAGGGCAGAAAACTGCGCCGACTGGTCCTCGGCGGGCCGGGCCAGTCACTGCCGAGAGAGGTCCCGGTCACCGAGGACGAAATCCGCCGCGGCTTGCGCACCGTGTTCGGAACGCGGCTGCAACTGCGCGAACTGCGCTACGCCCGCCGGATCACCAACGCGTCACGGCAGGTCGAGCAGTACCGGCACGGGCGGGTCTTCCTCGCGGGCGATGCCGCCCATGTCCACCTTCCGCTTGGCGCACAGGGCATGAACACCGGGATGCAGGACGCGCTCAACCTCGGTTGGAAGCTCGGCGCCGCCGTGCGCGGTTGGGCACCCGACAACCTGCTCGACACGTACCACGCGGAACGGCATCCGGCCGGGGCCGCCGTATTGCGCAACGTCCGGGCACAGAGCCTGCTGATGGACTGGGCCGGCACCCGCGATCCGGAGGTGCTGGCCGCCCGGGAGCTCTTCACGACCATGGCCCAACTGCCGGACGTCCAGCACCATCTCGCCGACCTGATGTCCGGCATGGCCATCCGCTACCCGATGCCGGGCACCGAAACCCATCCGCTCGTCGGCCGGCCCGCACCGGACCTGGATCTCGGCCCGGCCCGGGTGCACGAGCTGCTGCGGTCCGGACACGGCATCCTGCTGGACCCGGCCGACGCGTTCGCCAGGGCCGCCGGCCCCTGGTCGGACCGGGTGGACCGGGCGGGCCAGGGCGCCGACACCGAACCGATGCTCATCAGGCCGGACGGCTACGTGTGTTGGGCCGGCGCGGACGACGTGGAACCGGCCCTCCACCGCTGGTTCGGCGAGCCCCGCTGAGGCTCGCGCCAACCGGGTCAGGCGGCTGTCGGGGTCAGGTGCCCATGGCGTACATGCCGATCATGAGGGCTAGGTAGAGCAGTGGCAGCCCTACCACTACGGTCGCTACGAGCAGGATGGCCTTCATCGCCTTTTCGGTTGCCTGACGGTCGTGGGCGGGGCGTGCAGGAGGGGGTTGGGGTTGGCGTTCGTCTTCGATCACACAGACATCCTGCAGGTCTGAGCGTCGAGGGACATCGGTTGACGTACTCAAGCGCGCTCGCCCACCCCAGGACCGCTGGGCTGCGGCTGCGACGATGAATGGATGACAGACGCAACCACACCGAAGCCCGTCATCCTCGGCATCGACGACCTTCGGCCGCTGCCCAGGGCCACGCGGATAGCCCGAACCAGCCGTGACGGTATCCAGCTGCTGCAAGAGCACCGCGATGGCTACATCGACGAACTCTGGCTCGACCACGACCTCGGCGGCGACGACAGCATCATGCCCGTGGTGACCCTGTTGGAAGAAGCCGCCTTCAGCGGACGGCCCTTCCCCATCGGGATGGTCTTCGTCCACAGTGCCAACCCCATCGGCGCCGAAACCGTGGTCCGGGCACTCAGGCGCTGGAACTATCCAGTGCGCCGGGCAGTGGCCTAGGTGTGTTGTTCGGAGAGGTTGGTGACGCGGCTGGCTGGGGTGTGGCCGCCGATTCCGGTGTGGGGTCGGTGGTGGTTGTACCAGTGCAGCCAGTTGGGGAAGGCTGCTTGGCGTTCGGTGTCTGAGGTGTAGGGCTGGTGGTAGGCCCATTCGTCGAGCAGGGTGCGGTGGAAGCGTTCGACCTTGCCGTTGGTCTGGGGGCGCCAGGGGCGGGTGAAGCGGGGGCTGATGCCTAGGTTTTGGCAGGTGTTGCGCCAGGTGTTCTTGGTGTAGGCCCAGGCGTTGTCGGTCAGGACCCGTTCGATGGTGATGCCGCGTGCGGCGAACCAGGCGGTGGCGCGGGTCAGGAAGCCGGCGCAGGTGGCGGCGGTCTCGTCGGTCAGGTCTTCGGTGTAGGCCAGGCGTGAGTGGTCGTCCAGGGCGGTGTGCAGGTAGGCGTATCCGGTGCCGGTTCGGTTGCGGCGGCCTTCGGCACGGCC